>JBGSNA010000219.1:0-2746 GCA_041739875.1 Pirellulaceae bacterium | reverse complement strand
CATCGCAGCCGGTACAATTCATCGACACCAACAAGCCGGAAGTCGTCGGGCTCGATTGGTTGGATGATCGCAAGTTGTTACGAGTAATTACTGAGGATGGAGCAATCCGTTATTGGGGAACGATGGCAAACGGAGAGGCCGTTGGCTTGAAGCCGCTACATGCCCCGATCACGATTTCCGAGGGCCAGAACCAACCCGCGACCGCGGTTGAACTCTATGCGATGATGGATCTTCGGACACTGCCAAAACCTCCCGGCAGCATCGTAACCGCCGGCGAAGCAACGATGCTTCAGTTCGATTCTGGCAACTCGATTGAAGACACCAAGGCATTTTATCGCCACGTCTTTGACCAGCGTGGTTGGAAAGAAGAGCCCGGAAATTCCGCCACACCTGACTACCTGAACTTTACCAAGAAAGGTTTCAAGGTATTTATCAGCATCTCCGATTCGGGTGCCGGACGTCGCTCGATCTACATGACCAGTCTGGGGAATTTGGACTTTCGAACCGTGCCCAAGGCTGAGCTACTGGGATTCAAAGTTACCTACGAATCGGACTCAACACTGCACTATGAAGTCGCGACTGACTTACTAACTATCGAGACTGAGTTGTTGAAAAAACTCTCGGCTTCCGGCTGGATTCCTTACTCTCGCCTGAACGCCTCCCACAGCGAGGAAATCGACCAACGCCGATTTGAGTTTATTCGCAATGCAATATCGCTTCGCGTCAGCGTTCAACCGAAGGTTGACGATCCTTCAAGATACGTCGTTCAATACTCAGGTTTTTTGGCTCCGGGTCACTTGCCCGTTCCGCAAGACTGTGACTTCATCGAGTGTGACGTCGTCCGGTCTGCGGCTTTGGTCGTCAAGACATCTATGGCACTGGATGATTGTCAAGCTTTTTACGACAAAGCAATGTCAAAGCTAGGTTGGTTGGCTTTGCGTGTTGCGAAGTCAAAAGAAGACGATATTCGTTGGCTTACCTTTTATCGTGATCAAACGGAAGTAACCATTCGACTGGCGAAAGCAAAGGAGGGCGGTACTTGGATCGTGGTCGGTGAGTACGCTGAGGGGAACACGTGGCAAATGGCAAAAAAGGAAGAGTCCGAATCGGAGGAGCAGAAGCCCAACACTTCCGGAATCCAGGCTGCAGATATACCAATCTTCAAACAATCCGAGACGACTTCGGTTAATTACGACAAACAACAAGAGCGGATTGAGATCAAGCTGCCGAAGAGCTCGCATGTTGAGATCCTCGATTTCTACGCAGCCCAGTTGTCGCCGCTCGGTTGGAAAGAAGAGCCGAATGGCTTTCGCGATGAAGACTACGGCTTCGTTACCTTTACTAAAGACGATGTTGAGGTTGCGGTCCGCGTCAACTCGAATTCGCTGGGCACGATGATCGGAATTTCTGAGGATGGACTACTGTGGGACAAACCACCGATCGAAGCCAAAGTGTTGATATCCTACGAAGGCTGGATGCGAAAGAACGGCCGTACAGCCTCTCTCAAGATGTTGGATGAGTACATTCAAGAAATGCGTCCGCTAGTCGCGAAGTGATAGTCGCGAAACAAAAAGGGCAGGCCTAGGCCTGCTCTTTTTCAATCACCGAAACAGAGCCTATCCACGGCGACGCTTAATCGCTCCCGTGTTCGGGCAAAGTCAGATATTGCGTTGGTACGGCATCGACCAACCAAACGCCATTGTCAGATAAGTAGAAGCAGTGTCCGTCCTTGTACATGATCTCCGCGGCGACGTGAAGAATGATCGGCTTTCCTCGTCTTGAACCTTCATCGTCTCATTGCATTCCAACGACTTCAGGTTGATGCCTGAGAACAGGGCTCAGGAATTTACTGGCGGCCGTGAGATTCTTTTCGCGGGTCATTAAAGTCAAAACCCGTTCTCGATAGTGACATCAGCCAACGGCAGTTGACCAGGCTTCGGCCAGGCGTCTTTGGTTCCTTTGCCGATTGCGACCATCGGTCCCATGACGTGATCGTCAGGCAAATTGATGAGCTTGGCGACGGCTTCGATGTCGAAGCCGATCATCGGGCAGGACTGATAACCCATGCCTTGCGCGGCGAGCATCATCGTTTGCATTGCGATGCCGATTGAGCGTTGGGCTTCGTCGCGTTGCAGCCACTCGCGGCCTTCGTGGAACGGTCCCATCCAGCCCACCAACATCTCAGCGACTTCCTTCGGCGCGTTCGCAAAGTAACGCGACGGCTCTTTCTGCCACGCCTTCATGTCGGCGGTGAACAGGACCAGCAGTGATGCGTCGGTCATCTGGGCTTGGTCGTTGCCAAACTCTGTGCGAATCTTCGCCCGCAGATCCGGATCGCGAAGGATGACGAACCGCCAGTGCTGGATATTGAAACTGGTCGGGGCTTGGATGGTGGCTTCGAGCAGCTCCTTTTCTTCGGCCGCCGTCATCCGGTGGTCGGCGTCGAACTGCTTGATCGCGCGGCGGTTGTAGATCGCTTCTTTGATTTGCATGTTGATTTCTTTGGTTTGATTTCGTTGGACTGATTTTGCTGAAACGGGAACGGGTGGCGGTCGCGGGCAAACACGAATCTTGAATCTTCGGTAGCATTATGCTACCGTGTAAAGATCAGGAGCAAAACTATGGGCCAACCGGTCAAACTATCCGACGAACTTATTTGTGACGCTCGCGCGACGGCTGCGCTTTCGCAGCGCAGCATTGCCGGCCAGATTGAGTTTTGGGCGGCGCTCGGCAAGTCGCTCGAACC
>JBGSNA010000164.1:0-7968 GCA_041739875.1 Pirellulaceae bacterium | reverse complement strand
CCCCCAAGCGTAACCAGCAAGAGCCACGTCGAAAGCCGAAGCGGTTGCTTGCGAGTAAACAGCGTTGATTTCAGTTGGATGCGGATTTGCGATCGATGCGTCTGAATTCGCACGCATCGTGTCGTGCGTTGAACTTTGCCGCTTCGTGGGGAACCGCTGACGTATGCGGTTTCTATCGATACCTGCCCCCGAGCGACAGACTCAGTGTAGCCGAGTGCAAAAGCTGGTCGCAAGCTTGTGACCAAGATGTCGAGGCGAATGAGTGATGAGCGTCCGGACCTTGTCACAAAATCCGTACCAAAGTCGACCTGTGTGTCGGTCGCACTTCCGACCGTTAAATTGGGTGACACCGCTGACCAATGCGAGTGATGTCTTGCTGCACTATTTACGTAAACAGTGCACGTCTTCGGCGACACTACTTCTATCTACGCTGCAGATACTCGATACAGCGCCTCTGGCTAACGCTTACCCAGGCGGGATCTCCCCCCACTCGTCAATTGGACATTGCCAGTCCGCACGTTCACGCGGTTGTTCGTCGGAATTAGGGCAAACGTTTAACCCGGATTTGCTTGAAGTACCACACGCTATTACGATCGTGCGCCTGCAATGCGATTCCCCCACCATCCGGCAAGAACAAGCGTCCGGCCCTTTCCTTTGGTCGAACAACATCCGTCGGTTCCGTGTAATCGACAACGGGCTTGTCATCGAGCGAAACCATGATCCGCTTATCATTGACGACCACACGTACGGTAAACCACTTCGTTTCATCAACTGGCGATTCGGTGAAATCAACAACAGCGTATAAGCTGCCAGTCTTCCGTTTTTCATTTGCCGAACTATTCAGCTGGACTTCATAACCGCGCGCCAGATGCTTTTGAGAATCACGCGTCGTCATGTCAGTATGAACGAAAATGCCTCCGTTGGAGTTTGGCTGAGCCCGGACGACTGCTTCCAATTCGAAGTTCTGAAACTTCTCGACGCCTTCGAGGAGTTCACCGACGTAGAACAGGTGAGCACTCGTCTTTCCCGATGCCTGAACGCGGAGTGTACCGTCGACGACGGCGAACGAGTCTAAATCATTATTGGCTCGCCATCCAGCTAAGTCGTTGCCATTGAAGAGCGATTCCCATTCTCCAGCCCAGCATGCTGCGAAAGGGGAAGTCACACAGATCAAGCAAAGGATAAGACGCATTATTGAGTTTCCTGCCGACGAACGTCCCGAATCAGCGGTCGGCGACGAGTAAAGTTTCGGCCTGCGAGGAACAGTTCCCGCCGGTCCCGTGCATTCGATTGTTATTGCACGTCTTCATCGGCGTGCTGATCTCTTCGGGTCACACCGACACGCGACGGCCAGGACACAGTGTATCGTGGCAGCGTCGGGGTGCGCAACGTTGAAGTGATTCACGGTTGAGTTTGCAGTGTCTGGGTTGTCGGCGTTGACGGGTGGGGGACGATTGCTTTCGCATCTCAGCGTTGCTGAGCAGCTCACGTGATGCCGCTGGGCGTCGAGCGAACGATCGATTGATGATTTCTCGTGGCATCGCAGACCGTAGCCGAGCATCGTTCTCGTCACGTCACGTGATCGAGTGAACACGCACACGTCAACCACGATCCCCGCATCCAAACCGTTGCCACCATCGCTGTCGTCACGATGACATTCCGAGTCCGTTCAAAGCGACTGATCGACAACCGAGCAACACAGTGCAGTACCGCGTCTGATTGCAATAACGTTACGGCTCAGCGGTCGGCGGCGAGTAAAGTTTCGGCCTGCGAAGAACCGTTCCCGCCGATCCGTCATCATCGCTTGGTTCATCGCGACATTCCCGCATTTGATCAATGCCACAAAGAGCCGCGATGTTCGCATTAAGTTTAGTGCGAATCGCAGATGCGAGCAACGTTTCTACCGAGCAACCGTCAGATTGTGCAACAAATGCGACCGCAGCTCATAGATTGGCACCACTTGACGGTGGTGGTTGGTAAGGATTCATCATGCCTTTCACCCCAAGCGAGTTAGCGATGGCGATGTTATCCTGGTCCCCATGAACCGAACCTCCATTTTAGCCGCCTTCGCCTTGGTTCTCGCCTCGGTTGCATGGTCCCAGTCGCCAGCCACACCACCGCAGCTGGTCAAGGTGATTCACGTTGTCGACGGTGACACCATCGGCATCCTGATCGATTCCAAGCGTGTTCGCCGTGAAGGCATCGACGCACCTGAACGCGGGCAAGCGTTTTCGACGAAGGCAAAGGAGCGATTGAGCGAGTTAATGGATTCCGGCGAAGTGACCGCCAAGTTCACTGGCAACGATCGCTATGGCAGGAAACTCGGTCGGCTGTTTGTTACTGCCCCGATCGTAGAAGTAGCGGCAGTCGGGACGGTTGATGTAAACGTGACTCTCGTTCGCGAGGGTCTGGCTTGGCACTACAAAGCGTATTCGAATGACCATTCACTGGCACGGGCGGAAACTGCCGCTAGGCGGGCTCGTCGCGGCTTGTGGGCGGACGATGAGCCGATTGCGCCTTGGGATTATCGCAAGCAGGGTTCAGCTAAGAAGAAGACGTCAGCGAAGTGAGACACAAAAAACATCGAGCCCTCAGCCGTACGTCGCTCGGATCATGTCTCGCGTGACCACCGTAGGCCCCTGGTTGTGCCACGGTATTTCCCGCCACTCATCGCGGTAGAAGATTTGCCAGTGATTGCCGCTCGTACCCAGCTTGCCGCGTTCCTTGCCGTCCAGCGGTGCGTATCGAATCCGGTCAGGATCAACTTGCAAGTTCACCGCGATTTCTTGGCGTAGTTGCTCAGTGTAATACTCCGGCGTGCCAGCGGTCATTCGTTTTGTGTTCTTGTGGTGCATCGTTGCGTCCCAGCTCGGTATCGTCCAATCAGATCAACCCCAATAGATAAAGGTCAAAGCAACCAGTATCAACGCCAACGTAGCGCAGATGGCCATCGCTACCGGAATTCCAGTTCTCGTATCCTCAAGGACGTGCTGCCAGTCCGTCTCTTTACGAGCGAGTGGGGTTTCTTCCGGTGGCTCGTACGGATTCATCGTTCCGCCATCCTACGCGGGGGCGATGGCGCCGATGGTATCCTATCTAGATGAACCGAACCCCAGCCAGCGATGCAATCGTCCTGTTGATATTGCTTGCGTTGCTAGGTTGCACTTCACGGACGAGCCCGCCGGAGCCGCCCAATTCGTCTGCGCCCATTCGAAACGAGCCGCTCCGAATTTTAGCCTGGAACGTCGAGTCTGGTGTTAGCGACCTCTCAGTGACCAACAATATCGGTGAAACAAAAGACCTGTCAGGCAAGGAGCCGACCAAAGTCGCCGAATTGCATGCTATGATGAAAGCCGGTCGAGAGCGCGTCGGTGTCGATTCGATGTGACGGAATCCCAAGATCATTGAGCAGTAACGCCTTTCTCTCACTATCGCTCTCAACGTGCTGGATCGTTTTCCAAATGTTCGATTGCCTTCAGAATGAATGCGACGAGTCTTAGAACCAGGTGCTCCAAGTGTTTCGAACAGCCGCCACAATCGTCTTCGTTCTTGGATTTCTCTCCGCCGACGTTCGCTTTCTCGTGGCCGAAGAATCTGCGGACTTCACGACTCGCATTCACCGTGCTGTCGAGCAATCTTTACCGCTGCTCGAGATCGCGTCAGCCGAAACCGCGTCGCAGCGTCAGTGCTTTACGTGTCACGGTCAGGCCATGCCGGCGGTCGTGCTTGCTGAAGCCCAAAAGCACGGTTTTCACATTGACCAGAATAACCTGCGCCGGCAACTCGATCATACCTACGCCCATCTGAAGCGATCGAAGAAGCAATTCGTCGAAGGTCTCGGAACCGGCGGACAAGTCGATACGGCCGGCTGGGCATTGTAGGGGCTGGAAGCGGGCGAACGCAAAGCCGACGACATCACTGACCCTGTCGTCGACTACCTGTTGGGCAAGCAAACCAAGAACGGCATGTGGCCGTGTTCCAGCAATCGACCGCCGTCTGAGAAAAGTGACTTCGCGGCAAGCTATCTGGCCCTCCGAGCGATCCAGACGTTTGGCCGTGCCTCGCATGAAGAAAAAATCGCTACCGCAGGAGATAAAGCAGCGACGTGGTTCGAAACCGCGCAGCCGAACGACACCGAAGATCGTGTGTTCCAGCTATTGTCTATGCCCTACGTTGATCTGGACGATCGGTCAGAGGAGCTGACGGCAGACCTCATCAAGCAACAGCGACCTGATGCCGGCTGGGCGCAGTTACCCGACATGGAGAGCGATGCTTACGCAACTGCAACGGTTCTTTACGCATTGGCCGAGGGGGGAATGGAAGCAACCGACGCCGTGTATCGTCGCGGCCTGGAGTATTTGCTTCGACACCAATTGGACGACGGATCATGGCACGTAAAGTCACGTAGCAAGCCGTTTCAAAGCTACTTCGAAACCGGCTACCCGCACGGAAAGGATCAATACATCTCCACCACGGCCGCCTGCTGGGCGACGCTCTCGCTGATACACGCCCTTCCTCAAAAGGAAGCATCGCCGATCGAAACGTTGCTCCGCAAGTAGTTCAACGTGAGCGAGTATCGAGTCGCGTATGTTCAATTCATGATCCTCGCCCGATAACGAATTGCGATCTATCTGTCTTTTTTACAGACAGATAGATCGGACGTTGAACTTTGCCGCTTCGTGGGGAACCGCTGACGTATGCGGTTTCTGTTGATGTCTGCCCTCGATCGCCTAACTCAGTCTAGCTGAGCGAGAAGACTGGTCGCAAGCTTGTGAGCAACAAGTCGAGGCGGATGAGTGTCCGGACCTTGTCACGGAATCCGTACCAAGGTCGACCTACGTGTTAACCACACCTGCAGCGAACTTTTCTAACTCACGACGGTCACCGCTGCGTGCGATGGCTTGCTGCGTTATTTACGTAAACAGTGCACACCCAGTTGTCGTGAGCCGAACAGTGATCGACTAAAAATGCAGAGAGTGCAACTTGAATCGGTTGCCTAGGCGGAAGTCACTCGACGAGTTCGTGTTCACACGAGCTTCGCGGCTTAACGCGAGCTCGAAGACTCGGCTCGCTTGCCGCCAGTTGTCACTAACGCTTGACAAGCAAGCGTAAAGCGACGCGATGGTTACCCGTCCGTTGCAGGGGAATACGGGATACCGGATCGCGCCGCTTCAACGTACCGATCTGTCTCAACAAAATCAACAATCGAATCCCTGTGTCGCTCAAGTTCGCCACTCTCAACCAGTCGGGTCAGATTGCTTAGTTCAGAAGGAGAAACGTTGTCTAACTCGTGAATCCGCCGTAGATCATCGATTGCAATTGGCTTCAGAATTGCGGACTGAAGAAGTTCGAGTACGTGTTGTTCGCTCGTTGAACGGACGGCAATCAGACGATTGTTGAAGCAAAGTCGCCCCGGCGAGTCAGGTTTATCGAGTTCGTAGTCTCCAAGCAACGAATGCTGATTTAGGCGAATGGAGCAACGCTTACCGGAATCTGTAATCGCGTAGATTTCGGTTGTTCCGCCGTCGAGATAGTACGCACTTGCGATGAGAGTAATGGCTTCAACGTCGTTGAGATTCAGCGTTGGATGATGCCACGGAGAGCGATGATTGTCGCTGCAACCGAGTGCGAAAAGTGAGCTGGCGAGTATTAAGCCGGCAAAACGCATCATTTCAGTCGGGTAACGTCACCCGTTACTGGGCCGGGAAAGAAAAATCAACCATTGTCAAAACGCACGCAAACCCAGCTCCGGTGCACGATATGGTTGCCCGCCGTCATTCGGAGTCTCGAAAGCTAACGATTGACGACGCGAAAGCCGGTTCGGGAGCCATCGCCGGATGGCCAACGTATGCCCAATATTCCGTCGGTACTACAGTGTACTGTCCGGTTTCGTAGACCCGCAACAACCAGCGTTTGCCATCGAGATCGGCGTGACGTTCCGTTGGCGGTATCAGACTCGACCGGTCTCCATTGGTTACAGAGACGGAATGAATCGGAAATATTATCGGATGCGGTATCGATTTACCGTTGATGGAAGTGATGGTGAATCGCAGAGAGTAGTCTTTCGTACGCCCCTTCGATTGATCTGGGTATCCCCACGTTCCGACAACAGAGACCATTGTGCCAAGCGGTATTCCGAGGCGTCCGATCAATCGTACAGAATCATCAATTTCGGTAACGTGAAGGTCGGCAATCTTCTTTGCGTCGTCGGCAAAAGTCAGCTTTGCGGGCATTACGAAAGACAGTGATGCGAACATGGTCACTAGAATTCGCATTGCATTCATGGTGCCTTCAGTCGGGTAACGGGGCGGATGAGCGGGGACCGGGAGTTGAGCATCCATTCGCAAAAACTAACCACCGGTCCTCCGTTGAATCCGATGGTTACCCGTTTTGTAGCCTTGCAGCCAGCGGGATGCAAACCTCTGCCATCTGAGTGATGAATCGTATGTACCCGCGCTGGGTGTGATTTTCACGAACATCACGTTGTGCAATCTCAATCACGCCCAATATATCAGTATCACGCGCGATCGGAACGCCGAGGTGCAAATAGGCGTTGTTATCCGTTGATTCGCGACGAACGATTGACGCCGTTGCAGCGATCACATCGCATGCGAAACCAGTTGAAGCCGGATACCCGTCATTACGAATCAGTCGCGGTTGTGCACGGCTCTGAAACCCCTGTTTGGTAGTAATCCAAAGCGATGCGCCGTGAGCAGCAAGGCAGCGTCGCAGTCCGTCAACTAGAAACCCCGATGTGTACGTCGTCGAATCGTTGTTCGCCACAAGGACTCGCAACTCGCGAACGAAGGAACGGATCGCAATCTTGGTTGACGTTTCTGTTGGACCCATCCAAAGATGCATGCCACAATATGGGCAAACACAGTCGCCGGGCGGTATCGAAGGTTCGACAGTTGATGTCAGCCCGCAGGTTGGGCAGTCAACGGGATCACCCTCAGGGGTTCGAGATGAAGGCATGATGGGCGAGCGTCATTCCAGTCGGGTAGCAAATTGCGATCTATGCGTGTGGCTTCGACCGTATGGATCGTACGTTAAACTTTTCCGCTTCGTCGGTGGCCGCTTACGTATGCGGCTTCTATCGATGTCAGGCCTCGAGCGACGGACTCAGTTTAGCTGATTGCGAAGTCCGTTCACAAGCTTGCTACCAAGATGTCGAGGCGGATGAGTGATGATCGTCCGAACCACGTCACGGAATCCGTACCAAGGTCGATTTGTGTCTCGGGAGCAACTCCCTCCCAATCAATTGAGTGACGCCGCTCACGGTCACGAACGATGGCTTGCCGTACTATTTACGTAAACAGTGCAGGCTTCGGCGACAAACCTTATACCCACGCTGCAGATGCTCGATACAGGGCCTCTGGCTAGGACTTACCCTGGCGGGATCCACCCCCACGAATCGTCAAATCATTTCCAGTCCGTACGTGCAATTCATGGTTCGTCCGTTTTGAACTTCACGATGCCACGCGATCTACGATTCCCCGGAAAGAGGCGTTCGAACGACTGTTGCCACTAATAGGAATCCTAAAACAACGGGAACGTACTCTTCAATTAAGAGAGCACCAACCAAGGCGACGCACGAAATAGTGAGGCAGATGCGTTGCGGTTTATGTGAATAAAATCCCAGTACAATTGTCGACGCAATCGCACATCCATTCAAAAATACGACCGGTGAGAATAGCAACATGACGGTGCGTAGTCCCTCTTGGACGGGTGTCGTCTCGCCAGGGCGCAAGTTGTCGTGTGATTGAGGGTTGATTGATTTGCGGTTTGGCGTGACTTCAGATTGATATTTCAAGAAGAGGACGCCCTGCGTCACACTGATGTTGCTAAACAAAAACGGCAACAACAGGACGCCCTCATGGATGAGCTTAACGGCTGGGGACACCAGCACGCAACGGATACTCAGCGAAACTCCCACGCCCAGAGAATCGTCGAGCAAGTGTTTGACTC
>JBGSNA010000183.1:0-4342 GCA_041739875.1 Pirellulaceae bacterium | reverse complement strand
TTGTTTGGCGGCGCGGGCGTTGGCAAGACAGTGTTGCTGGCCGAAATCATTCACAACATGGTTTCGCGTCAAAAGGGGATCAGCATCTTCTGCGGCATCGGCGAACGCTGTCGTGAGGGCGAAGAGCTGTACCACGAGATGGAAGATGCCGGAGTGCTCGATCATATGGTCATGTTGTTTGGGCAAATGAACGAACCTCCCGGCGCTCGTTTGCGAGTCGGCTTGGCGGCGCTGACGATGGCCGAGTACTTTCGTGACGACGAACATCGCGATGTGCTGCTGTTGATTGATAACATCTTTCGATTCATTCAAGCTGGCATGGAAGTCTCCGGGCTGATGGGGCAAATGCCGTCGCGTTTGGGCTATCAACCGACGATGGGCACCGAGCTCGCGGGGCTCGAAGAACGGATTGCCAACACCGATTCTGGAGCGATCACCTCGATCCAAGCCGTTTACGTTCCCGCCGATGACTTGACTGACCCCGCGGCCGTTCACACCTTCTCGCACCTGTCTGCGTCGATCGTGTTGTCACGCAAGCGAGCGAGCGAAGGACTGTATCCCGCGATCGACCTATTGCAATCGAATTCCAAGATGGCGACACCCACCATTATCGGCCAGCGGCATTACCAGCTCGCTCAAGACATTCGCAAGACCTTGGCACGCTTTGAAGAACTCAAAGACATCATCGCCATGCTGGGACTGGAACAGCTTTCGCCAGAGGACCGCAACGTCGTTGGTCGAGCCCGGCGGCTGGAACGGTTTCTGACTCAGCCCTTTTTCACGACTGAAAAGTTCAGCGGAATCAAAGGCAAGGAAGTGAGTTTGAGTGACGCGATCGACGGCTGTGAACGCATCCTTAACGATGAGTTCAAGGACTATCCCGAGAGTGCGTTCTACATGATCGGCTCGATCGAGGAAGCCAAGAAAGAAAAAGACGATTGACCTTCGCTGCACATGATGAACCTCAAAATCCTACTGCCGTTTCAAGTATTCCTCGTCGTGAGTGACGTGAATCGAATCGTCGCGCACACCTTGGAGGGCTTCGTGGGATTGTTGCCGCATCGGCTCGATTGCACGACGTCCATCGCACCTGGAATTCTTACTTATGAAACCGAGGCGGACGGTGAAGTCTATGTCGCTGTCGACCAAGGCGTTCTCGTCAAATCCGGCATGGACGTGATGGTCTCCGTCCGCAGTGCGATCCGTGGGGAAAACCTCGATCAACTTCACGAAGCGGTGAAACGTGAGTTTCTGCAAATCGATCAACAAGAACAAGACGTGCGAGAAGTCTTAGCAAAGATGGAAAGCGGGTTGATGCATCGCTTGAAGGAGTTGCAGTATGAATAAGAAACGCAAGCCAGCCAGCGGTGCCGAAGAAACAAAATTCAGTCGCGAAGTGAAATCACAAGCGACGCTCAAACGCAAAGCACAGCGAGACGGAAAACGAAGCATCTGGTTTGGACTCGGCATGTCAGGCCTGGTCGGCTGGTCGGTGATCGTGCCAACCGTGATCGGAGCTGCGGCGGGTGTCTGGATCGACAACAACTACCCGAGCCGCTTTTCTTGGACGCTGATGTTGCTTCTACTCGGCTTGGTCGTCGGTTGCCTGAGTGCCTGGCGGTGGGTCGCGTCGGAGTTCCAAGGAATCCAGGAGGACTCCGATGAGTGATCGACTCGGTCTTGGTTTCGCATTCCTCGTCGGCGCGTTTCTCGGAGCGTTCTTCTTCGGCGGACTGTGGTGGACGATCCGAAACGGGATGGCGTCCAATTGGGCCGCACTTTGGTTCATCGGCAGTCTTCTGTTGCGCACCGCGGTCGTCATGACTGGCTTCTATGTTGTGTCACAACACCATTGGCCTCGCTTCGTCGCGTGCGTTGTTGGGTTTCTCTTCGCGAGATTCGTCACGGTCAAGTGGCTCGGCCGTCATCCGTGCATCGAGCAAATGTCGCTGACAACGGAGATTCCCGATGAGACTTAGTCCCGACGAGAACATCTTTTGGCAATACGGCTTTTTGGTGCTCAACAGTACCATTGTCACAACGTGGGTGCTGATGCTCATCATGACGATGGGCTCGATACTCATCACGCGGAAGCTAAAAGTCGAAGGCGACATCACGCGTTGGCAAGGGTTTCTGGAAATTGTCGTCACGACGATTCAGCAGCAAATCAAAGAGGTGGGGCTAAAGAATCCCAGACAATATCTCGGGTTCATTGGCACGTTGTTTCTGTTCATTGCTGTTTCCAACGTCTGCGCAATCATTCCGTTCTACGAACCGCCCACTGGGTCGCTATCGACAACATCCGCATTGGCACTCTCTGTTTTTGTCGCGGTGCTCTATTACGGGATCGCTGAGCGAGGTCTGGTCGCCTACCTCAAGAGCTACGTGAAACCAACATTCATCATGCTGCCGTTCAACATCGTCAGCGAAGTCTCACGCACGTTTGCGTTGGCAATTCGACTTTTCGGCAACATCATGAGCGGCACCATGATCGTAGGGATATTGCTGTCGATCGTGCCGTTCATCGCGCCCGTGATCATGAACATTCTTGGTCTGCTCACCGGCATGGTCCAAGCTTACATCTTCAGTATTCTCGCAACTGTTTACATCGCGGCCGCCACGCGGACTCGTGAAACTTGAAAGGAAAAATATGGACAGCATGACTATTATTGCCGCGGTTTCGATCATCACGGCTGGACTGACGATCGCGATCGGTAGCATTGCTCCCGCAATTGGCGAAGGGAAAGCCGTGGCAAATGCGCTCACTGCATTGGCACAGCAACCGGATGCTTCCAGCACGATCACCCGGACCTTGTTTGTCGGGCTGGCAATGATCGAATCGGTCGCCATCTATTGTCTCGTGATTTCGATGATTCTGATTTTTGCAAACCCGTTTTGGAACCATGTCATTTCACAAAGCACAGGAAATTAGCCGATGCCGATTGACTGGTTCACCGTCGTTGCACAAATCGTCAACTTCCTCATTCTCGTGTGGTTGTTGAAGCGATTTCTCTACAAGCCGATTCTCGATGCAATCGACGCTAGAGAGACACGAATAGCCGAAAAGGATGCAAAAGCAGACGCTGCGAAGATCGAAGCACAAAAGCAACGCGATGAGTTTGAACAGAAAAACACGACGTTTGATCAGGAGCGTGCCGCGCTACTGAAAAAGGCCAAGGAGGAAACCCAGGCCGAGCGAGATCGGTTGCTGGAGACGGCTCGAAAAGACGCCGATGCGTTGAGTACCAAACGGAGCGATGAGTTGCTCGCCGAACAGCAGAGCATGAGCGAAGCGATAACGCGACGAACTCATGAAGAAGTCTTCTCGCTTGCGAGAAAGACGCTGCAAGACTTAGCCGCAGTGAGTCTGGAGGAGCGAATGTGCGACGTATTTATTCAGAACGTGCGTTCGCTGAATGGCGAAGTGAAGAAGGAACTGGCTGCTTCAACCCAAAGCACCAACCAACCGATACACGTACGCAGCGCATTCGATTTGCCGACCGACCAGCGATCGCAAATCCAAGCTGCACTGAATGAGTCGCTCGCCGCGGATGTACAACTCAAGTACGAGGCCATCCCCAACTTGATCAGCGGCATCGAACTCACGGTCAACGGCAAGAAACTGGCATGGAGCGTGAACGAGTATCTCGACACTTTGGAGAAGCAAGTACAGAAGATTGACTAGGAAACACGCGGGCAAAAAGACAGAGGCCACAATGAGCATGCGAGTCCATTTGTTTCAAATTCAGTAAATCATTGTCTTGCCCAGATATCTTTTTTCCCACACAGATCACGAAAAACAATCATGAATGCAATGAGCAACGCACAAACGATCTATGACAACGCGTTTGCGAAAATCGCTAGCGCTCGCGATGCGTTCACACCGCAGTTAAGGCTTCGTGAGATTGGCACGATCACCCGTGTTTCGGTGGGTATTGCGAAAGTCTCTGGTTTGCCCGGGATCGGGTTTGAGGAACTATTGAAGTTTCCTGGCGGTCACTTCGGCATTGCGTTCAATGTCGATGAAGACGAAATCGGTGTTGTTCTGCTTGGCAAGTGCGAACACCTGCATACGGGTGACGAAGTTGAACGTACGGGGCGTGTGATGGACGTTCCTGTCGGTGATGGCTTGATCGGACGTGTCATCGATCCGTTGGGCGGGCCGCTCGATAGTCTTGGCCCCATCGTGTCCACAAAACGGCTGCCGATCGAACGTCCCGCGCGGCCGATCATGGACCGTGCTCCCGTCACCGAGCCATTGCAAACGGGCTTAATCGTGGTCGATTCGCTCATCCCGATCGGACGCGGACAACGTGAACTGATCGTCGGCGACAGGCAAACG
>JBGSNA010000171.1:0-29581 GCA_041739875.1 Pirellulaceae bacterium | reverse complement strand
CATTCTTCCGGATGGATGTAAAGCATCTGGTCGCCTTCGTAAAAGCACTCGACCGGGCACACGACAACGCAATCGGTGTACTTACATCCCGAGCACGGCTGGCAAACCACGTGAGTCATTTCTCACACCTTTCAATGGGTCAAAAACGAGTAGGAGTATTGGGTACCGACAGCATACGTGTTCGCACAGCCGTCAGCAAAATATATCGACGGGCAAGCAACTTCGCTGCACCCGAACCTCGATCATTCTTGCGAGTCTAGGGCATCTATGCGACTGGGGTCGAGTTCGTTTTTTGGCCAGTGAAGTTCAAAACGCGTTTTGGACGGGCTTCGCCCCGCGAACTTGGTCGCAAAGCACCCGGCATTCTGCTTTCAGGCGGAATCAGTCATCTTGGGGTACACCGTTTCACATTTTGCCTCGTTTGCCGGCCCGTCCCCGTGTCTGAATTTTCGAATCCTGTCTCGCTAAGACTCAAACCATCGCGTCAATTCCCGTTTTTGGCCCGCCATCCGTGGGTACAATCTCACGCGCTGGCGGATGCAGGCGACAATTTGCCCTCCGGCCAAGTAGTGGATTTGATTGATCACGATGGAAATTGGGTCGCCCGTGGCTTAGTGAACCCGCACAGCCGACTTCGCGTGCGTCTTTACTCTTACGATTTGGAATTGGCGATCGACGAGGATCTGTGGCGGGCACGGATCGATGCCGCGATCGCTCGGCGACGCTTGAGCGAGCCATTTGCTGCCAGCGGGGCGGAACGCCTTTTATTCAGCGAATCCGACTTAATGAGCGGACTCATCGTCGATCGTTACGCGGGTCACCTCAGTGTCCAGTTCACCGCTGGGGCACTCCTGCGATACCGAGACCCCATTTTGCAGCACCTGGGATCCTCGCTCAACTGCCAAAACATCACCGTCCGAATCGATGAGAAAACGGCCAAGTTTGAGGGCATCCCCGCCGCAGACGAGGCTATCGCATCGGCTGAATCGATTGCGGCGGAAGTCGTCCATTACGAGCAAAACGGACTTCAATTGGCCGTTGATTTGCAGAGCGGCCAGAAGACTGGTGGCTATCTTGACCAGCGACTCAATCACGTCGCCGCCGCACGCTACCTGGGTGGCCGACGGGTGCTGGATGTGTGTTGCTACACCGGCGGATTTGGACTGGTCGCAGCAAAAACTGGGGCCGCGTCCGTCGTGGGGCTCGACTCGAGCGAAGCCGCCCTGGCCGCTGCGCGCGAAAATGCTGAGCGTAATGGGATCTCCAATATGGAGTTTGTTCGTGGGGATTGCTTCGATGAACTCAAGCGGATGGGTGAAGCTGGCGAAACCTTCGACGCAGTCGTCCTTGATCCACCACGATTTGCCGGCAGCCGTCACCAGGTCGACGCAGCGATACGCGCCTATGGCAGACTCAACTCGCTCGCACTGGACCTACTACCAAGCGGTGGCGTTTTGATCACTTGCAGTTGTTCAGGCCGAGTCAGCCGCGCTGAATTCGAGGATATGCTGGCGGATGTTGGCCGGCGACGTCGAAGAGACTTAATTGTGCTGGAAAGCCGCGGCCCGGCACCGGATCACCCGGTTGCCATCGCATGCCCCGAAAGCGATTATCTCAAGTGCATTATTTTGCAGGTACAATAGTCCTACCGACACTCGACGAAGCAGACGAAGCACCAGTCCGCGTGTATAGTGGAGTGGCCGGGAGGGCACCATTTTTCGACTTATCATCTACCGGAGTGCCCCATGTCGGGCGTGACGATCAAGATCCTACACGGCGCAGATCGCGGCAAGGTTTTCGAATCTCTCGAGCCTCCGTTGACGATTGGCCGCGAAGAAGGAAACGACATTCAGCTCAATGATGAGCGAGTGAGTCGATGTCACTTCAAAATCCAGCGTGACAACGACCGCCTCGTGCTCACCGATTTGGACAGCACGAATGGCACCAAAGTCAACGGTATCGAAACCCAGCTCAAGATTTTGCGCTACGGAGATCTGATTAATGTCGGTCGATCATTAATGCTGATCGGTACCGAAGAACAAATCGCCGCTCGCTTAGCATTGATGAATAAAGATGGAGCAACCCAAAGTCGGGATGCGGCTTCATCGGAAAGCTCGATCGTGATCAAACTTCAACGCGAGCCCACCACGCCGGTCCCAGCCGAAGTGATTCAGATCTATGAGTTACCATCGATTCCCGACGACATGACTCCGGGCCAAAAAGCACAACTGTGTGAAATCCTCGACTACTTACAATCGCGACTGAATCGGTTGATCGAAGCCGCCCGAATAGAAGAGTCGGCGCAAGAAGTTGTCCTCAATATGTCCGCTTGGCAACGCATGCTCGATGCCCAAATCCGCCTGGCCACCATGACACGCCAAATCGCGGATCCCGAATGGCCTCGGTAAAACGGGCCCTGTTAAAACACGATTCGCCATCTCTAGAACTCTCGTCCGACCATTAGGTTGTATTCGAAGTCAAACCCTCGGTCCGCGTCCATTCTCAACGGAGCCACGATGCCGTTGGTAATCCTCCAAGAATCGTAGGCAATCGGCACTCCGAAGACTAAATCGAGAACGTCCGTTCGATTGGCCACATTACCGATTTGCACGGTCGTTGCTGGAATCAGCGTGCCCACCGAAGGCAGCACTTCCACTTCAACGAGCGAGGCATCCTCAAGCGTCGTTGTGTAGTGCAACTCGCTCATGATTGACAAAGATTTAGTGAATTGCCCAGCGCCACTTCGGTACAAATAACGCCCAATTCCCAAACTGAGTCGACCAATTTTCTGGACCTCAATATCTCCTGATTCTGTAACACGTGGAAGAGTCAGCCCGAAATTCGGCAAGCTCAATTGTGCATCAATCGACCCAACTAATGGAGTGATCGGGACATCGAGTTGAGCAAACCCCTGCACAAACCAATTCTCGCCAAACTCAGCCGCAAATGACGTGAACGGCGAGATAGAAACCAGTCGATTGCGAATCGTTGAGTCGAAGAAAAAATCGACAGGTGTGATCACATCGGGGTTAATATTGTTCGGGTCTTCGATGACAAAACGATCATCATCGATCAGGCCGCTTAAATGAACATCCGGCGCCGTGGGAAGATTCACCGCCAAGCCACCAGATAGCACAGCACCATCTCGCTCCAGCAAGCTACGTTTGAGAATCACAGCGATGTTTCCCAAACTCGTATCGAGGTTATTGAGCGGAAGCGAGATGAGGGGTGCCTCTCCGACCACGGGCCCCGTTCGCTGAGAGAATGCAAGATCGGACGACAGTTGATAATTGATCGGGACTCGCACTTCCACGCTTGACCGTTCGCCAAGTCGCTTCTCCATTCCGAATGTCAATCGATCAATATTAGGTGTCGATTCACCACCATTTTCCGAGTCCGCAAAAACGGAAACACTCGAAGCGTTTCGGAAATGTCGATAGGAAACGTAAAAACGATCTCTAATTGAGGCGCTGTTGTTCTCGGCGATATTGAGACGACTACACGCAAATGTAGGGTGAGCCACGGAGATTACCGGTAGCCCACCATCAAACCTCACAACTCCACATCCTCCAGCTGTCGTGTCACCAATCATGCTGGGAACCGCAGAGTACGATCCACGAGTTGCCCCAAAAGCAGCTACTGGTGCATTCACGCTGTTGAATTGGGTCGGCGGTGGAAGTCGATCCAAGTCCACTGGCAAACTTGTCGGTGGTATCGAGGGACTTTCGATTGCTGGAATGACCACAGGCGTGGGTCGAACGGGCTGAGCCACTTGAGACTCCAATTCAGTTCCGTTTACCGACGGTGGTGCCACCAGCAAATTGGTCTTAATTGCTTCGGCTTGAACGGATTCAACTACACTGGGGCCGTCTGCCGCAAGCGCCATTGAGGTGACGAGACACAGCGTCGACAGTTGCAGAACGAGAACAAGTAAACGCATGTAGTTTGCTGTGGGCGTGATTTACACTCGGATTGACCGACAGCTTTGTAGATCGTTTGTACGGCGAGTTCGAATTGAAGCGTTTACTCCACATGTAGGGGGTTATCTAAACTTCACGGTACGTCGGTCCGTTAATGTCGTCAAACTTTGCCTAGACCACATCGCATCCAAGGCCTCTTGGCATCTGGAAAACCATTTAAAGAGATTGCTATCAAAAAAAGCCACGTTGGAATCGGAAGCGATCAACGTGGCTTATGGAAATCTAATTTCCTGAGGGCCCCGAATTAACGCGCGGATACCAGTTGGTCAGTGCCATTTTTGGTATCAGGCGATTGTTTCGAAATCGAAGCGAACTGATCGGCCAATCGTGAGATCATGGCCTCCTGGCGAGCAAGTTGCTCAACCAACTCAACCTGCTTAATGTGAGAAGCTTTCAACTCCTCAATTTCCTTAGCTTGACGTTCAATCGCAACTTGCTGGTCTTGCACGACCTTTGTCAACACGGCCACAACATCCATTGCGGCTAAACTCTTGCGATCGCTAGTTGCAAGTAATTCAGGCACATCTTCAGCAATAAAACCAACGTAGTCTTCCGTCGGTTCCGACTTGTATTGGTACGTCACTGGGCAAAGTTGTGCCACGACCTCAGCCGCTTGCGTGCTATCGAGCGCCATAATGTTTTGCTTCAGATCACGGCTCGAAGCGTTCGTCCAGACGCCGCCAACCGTACAACGAGCACCGCTCTTCATGTGAATCGGAAACGTAGGCGTGGTTCTTCCGATCCCCACATTGCCGTTTCGAAGCGTGAGCAAGTTGTTGTTGAGTGTGCTCTTGAAAATTGTCATCACGTTGCGAAGGCTACCTTCATCACGAAGTATAAAGTCCCCAGTTGCCGTGGTTTTAAAGGAGTATCCGCCATTTGGTGTTGTCATTTTCAACAGCGACACTCGATTACTTGCCAATGTTTTAATGGTCAGATTTGCTGCATCGGTTGCCTCTTCAATCACCATCGACTCGGCACTGATATTACCTGGATTGAAACGGACAGATGAGCTGCCAACATTGTCACGGATATCCAATAGACCTTGGGGTGTCGTTGTCCCCATACCGATATTGTCATTCGCCGAGATAAATACCGATGCGTCCCTTGCACCTGGCTTGATAGCGATGGGTACGGACTGGAGGTTTGTATCGTCGATGATATAGAAACCATTCTGATCGGGTTGAAGAACCCAAGTCTGATCATTGGACGTGTCGATGACTGTTACTCTAGGATTGGGTCCATCCAACGTGAAAGTCTCCTGACCCATTGCTACGCCAGAAAGCGCCCAAGTGGTGACTAGAATCGCGTAGCAAACCGACCTCAAAGCACTTGTGAAAAGCGACATTGGTAGCGATGCATTGAACCGGCGAATAAGCATGATGATGTCCTTAAGTGACGAGGTGACCTGGCGTCGCGAAAGCGATCTGCGCAGTTGTAAAGTCGAAAACTCTTCATCAAGAGTACTGCTTGCCAAACGACAGTCAACCAGGAGAGGGTGCGAACAACACCCAGAAGAAGAGATGCATCAAAAAACAAACTTAAGGGCAATTCACACGCCCAAAATAGCGAAGCAACTGAGCAGACTCGGGGTCGACTCGGCCAAGCGACATGCTTTCGGACTAGGCCCTCGGATGGAATTGCTGGTGAACTTTTTTGAGCCGCGAATGTTCGACGTGGGTGTAGATTTGCGTTGTTTGGATGCTGGCGTGACCGAGCATTTCCTGGACTTGGCGTAAGTCAGCTCCGCCGGCGAGTAAGTGGGTTGCGAAGCTGTGACGGAGACTGTGGGGGCTAATCGAGGAATCGATTCCCGCACGCTTGGCATAGAACTTGACCATTCGCCAGAGCTGAATGCGGTCGAGCGCCAAACCGGCTCGCGACAAAAAGAGTTCTTCTGGTAAATGCGTTTGTCGCGTGGCGAGTTTGCCACGAAGCTCACCCATGTATCGCTGGATCGCCTCGATCGCACGCGAACCGATCGGCACCATTCGCTGCTTTCCGCCTTTGCCTTCGCACTTCAGATACCGTTCCGCGAGCGATAAATCGCGAACACGAAGTCGGCATACTTCTGAGGCACGACAACCGGTGGCGTAAAGCACTTCGAGCATCGCCACATCACGCTGCCAATACTTGTCCGTTTTGCGAACGGCTCCCAGAAACGCGTCAACGTTTCGGGTTGAAAGGACGGTTGGCACCCGCTCCCACATTTTCTGGGTGACGATCAACTCAGCGGGATTGGACTCCACGAGCCCTTCGAGCTGGAGATACTTAAAGAACATCCGCACGGCAACCACGGTTCGAGCGACCGAAGCGGGAGCGAGCCCAATTTCATGCAGGGTGCCCATGAAGTCCGATAAATCACCGACACTCAGGTCTTTGGGCCGTCGACCGTCCAACCAGTCCATGAATTTACGCATATCCCGCCCGTAAGCTGCAATCGTATTGGCGGACAGGTGGCATTCGCTCGACAAATAGCGTAGATAATCGGCACAGATAGAAAGTGGTGAGGAATCGGTTTTCGCCGGAGCCTCAGCTTGCTGGAGTTGTTGAAGTCGGGTCGGACGTTTTGCCACGGCGTGCTAGCTTTGGATTGCGGAGTGGGCGATCTAGCGTTTACTTCCATCCTTATCGGATCTCACTAGGGAGATTCCCAAGCCGTTGGCAATTTGGACGTGTGGTTTTCGGCAATTCGACGAGCGCATTTGAGCTTTCCTCAGGAGACGACAGTCGCGATGAATGTTTTAGTGATTGGTGGCGCCGGTTATATCGGTTCGCATGCGGTCCGATTGCTCCAAGGAGTCGGCCATGGTGTCGTTGTTTATGACAATTTGTCTCGTGGGCACCGTAAAGCAGTCCCAGAAGGCTTGCTGGTTGAAGGCGAAGTTGCCGACCGTGCCAAACTTGTGAAAACGTTGCGAGACAAGAAGATCGACGCGGTCATGCACTTCGCGGCGTTTGCTTTGGTGAATGAATCGGTCAACGATCCGTCGCTATATTACCGCAACAATGTCATCGCTGCACTTGAACTGCTCGACGCGATGCGTGAAGCGGAGGTACACAAAATTGTCTTCAGTAGCACGACGGCGACGTACGGCGAACCGGACGTGATTCCGATCCCAGAAACGACGCCGCAAAAGCCGATCAATCCGTATGGCTTTACGAAGCTCGTGATTGAACAGGCGCTCGCAGATTACGCTGCGGCATACGGGTTCGCGTACGCGGCATTGCGGTACTTCAACGCTGCTGGCGCACGTCCCGACGGCACCATCGGCGAAGACCATACGCCCGAAAGCCACCTGATTCCGATTGTGCTTCAAGTCGCCTTGGGCCAGCGTGAAAAGATCACGGTATATGGCGACGATTACCCGACACCCGACGGTACCTGCATCCGCGACTACATCCACGTCGATGACCTTGGCGATGCGCACCTTCGAGCCCTCGAGCGACTACAGCCAGGAAAGGGGATTTGCGTGAACCTTGGCACGGGCCGCGGCACCAGCGTGCGTGAAATTATCCAGGCCTGTCGCGAAGTGACCGGACACCCAATCCCAGAAGTGATGGGCGAACGACGTGCTGGGGATCCGCCGGAGCTCATCGCAGATGCCCGGCTGGCCAAAGAAATCCTGGGCTGGACCCCTCGCTACACCGGCGTTCGCGAAATCGTGGCAACAGCCTGGAATTGGCACTCAAAACATCCTCATGGTTATGCTTGAGTTGGCCGTTATCTTAGAGATTGAACGGGTAGCCGCGAGTACGTCCCGGTAGCCCCAGGCGTTCATGATCGGGTCGTCCGCTTTTTAAAGCTTTTAAAGCCCGTGAATCCACCAACTGGACCGTGAGTGTGAGTCGTCGAATCGTCCTTTTCGCCTTGGTTACCATCACCTGGCTTTGCACCAACTTGACGGGACACGCGGACGAGATCCGCGATCGCCAAAAACAGCTGTACCAAGCTGTCGTCCGGTCCATCAACACCGCTGGCCAGAACTACGTGGACGGCAACGGCGACGCGTCCGCGGCAAGTATTACCGCAGCTGCGAAAGAATTCCGCGAGTTGATCGCAATTTCTTCGCCTGAAGACTACGACAAGTTGACCCCAACCATGATGCAGATCGAGCGTGCTCATGCCATGTTGCAACTCGAAGGCGTCTCGGTAGAACCGCTTTTCATTCCGTCGCGCCCCACGACCACACCGACAACCCTTCCGAGTTCGAACCCTAGCGCGAGTTCGATGCCCGCGGCTCCAGTTGCCGTCATGCCCAAACCAACCCCACCAAAACCGACACCGCCAGCTCCAAAGAAGCCAGCGCCGCCAATGAACAACGGCATCAGCTTCACGTCCGTGATTCAACCAATCTTGGTTGGACGTTGTGGCCAGTGCCACGTGAGCGGATCCAAAGGCGGCTTCCAAATGACGAGCTACGAGACGCTGATGAAAGGACCATCCGAAGGCGTCGTCGTCTTCCCAGGCGACGTGATCGCAAGTCGCTTGATCGAGACCATCGAAACTGGTGACATGCCTCGCGGTGGCGGTAAAGTCCCAGCCAACGAACTGGTGGCTCTAAAAACTTGGATCGCGCAAGGAGCCAAGTTCGATGGCCCCGACCCGACCATGAGCTTCTCTGGTGCGCCAGCGATGGCTGCTCCCGCCGCCGATACTCCGATGGTGGTTCGGGCAACCGGCAAAGAAACGGTCAGCTTCGCCTCCCACATCGCACCACTGCTGGTCGACAATTGTGGTGGTTGTCATATCGACGCGATGCAAGCTCGAGGCGGCTTACGAATGGATACGTTCGCCCAGATGCTGCGCGGCGGTGACAGCGGTTCCGTGATCACGCCTGGAAAAGGCGAAGCAAGTTTACTGGTTCGAAAACTTCGTGGCAGCGAAGGAGACCGAATGCCCGCCGGCGGTCGCCCAGCCCTCTCGGATGAGTCGATCTCGCTGGTGAGCAAGTGGATTGACGAAGGCGCGACGCTTGATGGCGCGAGCGAGAACCAGCCGATTACCGTCATGAGTCAAATGGCTTGGGTTGCCAAAGCCACACCGGCACAGGTGAGCGAGCGCCGTTTGAAACTTGCCAATGAGCATTTCGCTCTCGCCAACGCGGCTAACGCAGCGATTCATCAAGAGACGACTGAACATTTTCACGTACTGGGAACAGCAAGCGCTGGCACCCTGAAGTTAGTTGCCGAACAGGCTGAATTGTTATTGCCACAGACAAAAACGCTGGTCGGCGGCCCCAACGGCGAAGCTTACTATCGCGGTCGTGCAACGATCTTCGTACTGCCCAAACGATACGACTACAGCGAGTTCGCCAAGATGGTGGAACAGCGAGGTGTACCCAACGATTGGAATTCGCATTGGCAATTCGATGGGATTGATGCATACGTTGCCGTGGTAGCAACTGATCGCGACGAACTGGAAGTGATCAGCCAGCGGCTCGTCACACCAATCGCTGCACTCGCGATGGCAACTCGCGGTGGAGACGTTCCACGCTGGCTTGCTGAGGGCGTCGGCGTCAATCTTTCTGCGAGCGGTCGCGGTCTGCTCGATCGAGACGCACGTCGCAAGCTGGAGGCCGAGATCTACGAAGCAGCCTCCGCCGCGAAGAACTCGAAACAATTCCTCGAGAGTAAGCTGACTCCCGAACAGTCCGATCGTATTGGGACTGCGATCGTATCCACGATGGTTGACCGCTCGCGACGACGACAATTCGACGCCATGTTGAGGGAACTGGAATCCGGAACCGCATTTGACACGGCGTTCGCTAAGTCCTTTGGTGCCAATATCGCCAGCTACGTCGATGGGTGGTTGGGGATGGTGCAAAAGTAAAGGCTTGGCACGACAACTTGGTTGACTCGGCCTAAACCGGTAGCATGAACAGGATCGTCGCGTGCTGATGTTGAGCACGGACACGTTTTGTGCCATTCAGGATAGTCATGTCAGCCCAGGATCGGACGCTCGACCAGTACCACGAGCTGATGCAAATTAACGCGGTATCGCACATTTTGCGGGCCGCTCGCGAAGCCGGTGTGTTCCTCCAACTTGGCAAAGGCCAACGCACCGCCGAACAACTCTGTGAAGCGTTGCATCTCCAAAAAGAACCCGCCCAGTTACTGCTGGACGCGTTGCTGAGTATCGGCATTTTGGAACGCTACGGAGACGACTACGCCATCTCCTCGGCCGCTCGACTGCTGAGCCAATACGACACCGATCTTGGTGACGCAAATTGGTCGCTCTTGGCAAACCGAGTTCGCACCGGAGACAAGTCATCCGATCAACGGCGGTACTTTGAAAGCGTCGCTGCGACCCAGTGGATCCATACCCCAGCGGCGATGCAGGCGGCTGAGATTCTCGACATTGCCAACATCGAGTCCGAGTCGCTCAAGCTCATTGACCTGGGCTGCGGCAGCGCCGTTTGGAGTTGTGCGATGGCGTTTGCACACCCAGCAATGTCGTTGGTCTTTGTCGACGAGCCAGGTGCGCTCGGTGCCGCACAATCAACCGCGTCATCCATTGAACTGCACGATCGATTTGCGACCATCATTGGTGACCCGCTGACCGCTGCGTTACCCGAAGACCGATCGTTCGATTTCGCGTTAATCGCTCAGCGGTTACATGCATTGGACAACGAGTCCGGCGATGAACTATTGAGTCGCGCCGCGGCGACACTCAAGCCTGGTGGGCGACTCATCGTGATCGATCTGTTTCGCGGTCCAACCAAGCCGAATCTGTGTGAGTCCGTCGAAGCACTCAAACTCGATTTGCAAACAACATCCGGACGAATGCGAACTCTCGAAGAATCCAAAGAGCGACTCAGCCGAGCAGGACTGTCAAATATCCAATTCACGTTCCTTGCCAACAGTCGCATCAATCTTGGAATGGTGGTCGGCGATAGAACGAGCTAGGCATCCGCAGCAAGTGCGCTAGACTGTTACCGAGTCTCTCCACGGCAGTTCGATTCGTGCCGTGAACGACTGAATTTCATGAATCGCTTTCTGGGCCGTTTGGCTACTTCCCGATCGCGAAGCGAGCTCAAGCGAACGCGCCGGAAGAATAAAACAATCGAATCCAAGGCAGTCGCTGGTGTCTTTTAGCCATTGAGCCGATTCGATGAGTTGCTTCATGTCGCCGCGATCGAGTACCGAGTGCATCTCGCTAATGGCTTCGTCTAATGTCTCCACAAAGCCCTCAATCTCTGCCTGAAGCGAAGGTTGATAACTCGGCAAGGTTGGATGGATCGGCCAATTCTCCGCTCCGCAAAGCTGGCCATTGGCTCTCAACTCTCGCGCCGCCCCAGAACCGTCGAACCGACAGCAGTCGGAGCTGACTGCGTCTCTCGCGACTCTCAGCAATTCGTCGAAATCAACTGGTTTCGTGAGTAGCCCCTCACACCCATCTCCCAAGCAAGTTAAATGGCTGTCGACACGTGAGTGAGGCACCAATGCGATCACGGGCTTGTGCCAACCCGAGCTCCGCAACAGCTCCACCGACGTTGCGCCATCACCGACCGGCAACTGGAGATCGACGAGTACCAAGTCGTAAGCGTCTTGATCTTCGCTGATCAGATCAATAATCGTCTGGTGGTTAGGGGCGGTGTAAACATCCGCGCCCGCTTCATCCAGAATCAATTGAATCAGCTCGCAGTTCGTACGGTCGTTATCACAAAGCAGGATCCTTGTTCCCCGCAAACAAGCGAACTCTTCACTGATCACAATCTCGGGTGAGCGTGCAGCCAGAACAAAAGACGAGGTATCCAAACTCGCCAGGCTGGAACCGGGATCGATGGTCGCCCGAAAGATGCTTCCTTCGCCGATCGTACTAGCTGCGAAGATATGACCGCCCAGCCCCTCTGCAATATGGCGGCTGATCGCAAGCCCCAAACCGGTACCGCCGAACGAGCGTGTGATCGAGGTGCCCAACTGGCTGAAGGGAGCAAAAATATGCTGGAGATCTTCGTCCGAGATCCCCCTGCCTGAATCGCACACTTCAATCACCAACGAGTCCGGTGTTCGATCGGGCTCAAACGTAACTCGAACTTCGACGCCACCGCGATCGGTAAACTTAATCGCGTTACTGACAAGGTTGAGAAGCAATTGGTGCATGCGATCAGGATCGGTTGTGATCAACGATGGAATTTCACCTGACCATCGACACTCCAAGGAGATCCCTTTATCGTTCGCCTTGTCACGAACGTTCGTAAGCACTTCACAAATAATTTCATGTGGCGAGCACACGGTTTTTTCAAACTGCATCCGTCCAGCTTCGATTTCCGAAACGTCCAAGATGTCGTTGATGAGCAACATCAAGTGCTGGCCGCTTGAATGAATCGTGTCCAAATGCATTCTCCGCTGCTTCGGATCCCCCACGCCTCGACGAAGTACTTCCGTGAACCCGAGAATTCCATTCAGAGGCGTCCGAATCTCGCGACTCATGTTCGCAAGAAACTCGCTTTTGGATCGACTTGCCGCCTCAGCCAGTCGCTTGGCTGCTCGCAGATCCAGCATCTTTTGCTTTCGCTCGCTAATGTCGAATTGCGTGGCAATAAAATGCTGCAACTCGCCGGAGTTACTGAACACCGGCTCGATATCTAACAAGACCCAAAAGGGCTGGCCATCGCGAGCGTAATGCAGTAATTCGACATTCACGGGTTCACTTTGCTGGAGAGCTTTGTGAATTTTCGCAACTGTTTTTTGATTCGTTTTTTTGCCCTGCAGAATCTCAATTGGGTTGCGTCCGATGATGTCTTGGGCGGCATATCCGGTCAGCTGAGTAAACGCATCGTTGATCGACTCCGCGATACCGCTGGGGCTGATGAACACGACAGCATGACGCGTCTGGCGAGCGGTTGTTGCATGGATCGCACCTTCCGCGTTCGCCGCACGAAGTGCCGTCGTGGTAGCTTCAAGTTGCTCAACAAGGGATCGCAAAAACTCGTTTTCTTTCGCAAGTTTTTTCACTCGCAACGACGCTTGAGCGATGCTCCAAGCCTTTCCGAATTGGCTATGGAAGCGTCGATGGATCGAGCCTAGCACGGACGCTATCGCTAAAAACAGCACCGTCAATGCGGCTGCAACAACAAAGAAACCTGACTGCGTCACGACGGTCAGTGCGACGACTGCCGCGAGACTCAATAAGTAGACATAGAGCTGTCGACGATCGGACTGGAGGCCCCAGTAGCGAAGCTGCGCTTGCATCGTGAATGAGTCTTGGCGGGAGGATACGTGGTGAGTCAATGACCGGACGTATCTGGAGTGCCCCCACCCTCGTGCCCGCGTTTCTGGCTCCAGAACGCCGCAACTGAAACGTACGTCGAAAACGAATCAGATGCGGGCTCCGAATTTCCAAAATTTTTACTTTTGGGGATTACGACCCGCCCTCGGACATCAATTGAACTCCGGCACGCGAGCCTCGCCCTCTAAAGCCTCATAAGTGCTGCAAAGCTGTTCCATAAAGGATGTCCGCTGACCCGTCCAACTCAACGATTCTCCGACAAAAACATCGCAAAAGAACGGTACAAGCAGCCCCTCACCGCGTGGCAAGGCTTTGCCCAGACCATGTAAAAAGACAGGCGTAATTGCAATTTCAGGGTGCCGTTTGGCGAGGTGAGCAATCCCTTGCTGGAACGGCTCACGTTTTTCTGGCTCACCGCGAGTGCCTTCGGGAAACAACAGCACAATCTGTCCCGAAGCGAGCGCGTCACTGATGGGGTCCAGCGGATGCCGATGCCGCGAACGGACTTCGCGATCGAGCGGCAAAATACCAAGCACTCGAATTGAAAACCACGCAAACCATGGCGAGCTGAGGAAATAATCCGCCGCAGCGACCGGACGGACTTTATGCAATCGGCTCATACCAAACAAGGAAACCAGCGCGAGCGCATCGAGGTGGCTGTTGTGGTTCGCGATAACAAGTGCAGGACCGGTTTTCGGCAATCGCGCCCCATGCCGAACATTCATCCCAACAATGACGAGCATCACGGGCTTCACAACGCAGAAAAAAAACAAATACCTCAAAACTCGATGAGGTCCTTGCTTCACAACGTCCAAGTCGAGCTTCGATTCCGGCTCATCCATAGCAGTACCACACAAAGTGAAAGAATACCGGAGCCGTGAAAATCAAACTGTCCACGCGATCCAAAACGCCACCATGTCCCGGAAGCGTCGAGCCCGCGTCCTTCACGCCCAAGTCACGCTTGAGCGCTGAGATATTCAAATCACCGAACAAACCACTCAGCGAGATAATGAAACCGGCAATCAATGCGCGAGGTACATCAAGCATCGTGAGTCGCGGGCCGAGGATCGCGGCGAGAACCACCGTTGTGGCCATCCCGCCCAGGAAACCTGCCCACGTCTTACCGGGACTGACTAATGGAGCGATCTTTCGCTTACCCAACGACTTGCCCCACAGAAATTGAGCGACATCGTTGGACTGAGTCAGCACCAGCAACAACAGAAGCAACCCAGGCCCTGGATAGGCAGCGGCCAGTTCATGCGGCCACGCCGGTGCAACGCGTGGCTCAGAATGGACTTCGATCGCAAGCAAATATGCCGCATGTGAAAGGAAGAACACGGTTCCCATCAATCCCCACTGGACGGTACCAATTGCTCGCAAAAAACCCTTGGTTTCGCCGATGATGATCATCCGCGATGGCAACAGAAGAAACAGATACACCGGGATAAAAACAATGAACATCCCATACCAGTGCTGAGACACCCACAAGTATTGGACAGGTATCGCGAGGTAGGCCCAAAACAAAACACGTCGATCGGCACGACGCGTGGGAATGAGCGAGAAGTACTCTTTGAGTGCCAGGAAACTGACAAACGCAAAGAACCAAACCGCAGCACTCGGCGAGAGCAACAACGAGCCTGCGACCAATCCGGCAATCACCCACCAAGTTCGGATGCGTGCTCGCAACTCGCTCCAGTCTCGATTGGGTCTCCATTTCACGAGCGTTATGGAAACCACACTTGCGACTGCAATCGCAACGAAAACCCCAACAAGGACGGCACGAACTTCCATCGTCAAATGCACGAACCAACCGTTCATGTTGCCTCCGTTGAAACACTTCGCAAATATTCCGTCGCTCGACGCAATCGCCGAATCACGGTGATCACTCCGCCGACAACAATGACCCAAAGTGCAATCCGCATGACACCCACACCGCTGACGCTCATCCATGCATCCGGCAAGATCACGCCGCCTGTGCAAACGAGAGTGAGCAATGCCATGCGTTGAGGCTTCGCCATCGGACCAAGAAAAATCTGGCCCGCGCCGATGCTCGCCGCGATCGCTCGAACATACGCGACCATCAACGCCGTCGACGCTGCCGCCCAGCCTGCGATTGGATCAGCGTGAACAGCATATCCAGCAGCAATCAAGAGAAGCGGATCGCTCAGTCGATCAGGGACTTCGTTGTAGAGCGGTCCTGTTGCTGAGGCGCGACCGCCTTCGACGGCGACCATCCCGTCGAGCAAGTTCGCGATTAACCTCAACTGGATTCCGAATGCAGCAACGAGCCAGCACAAACGCCGAAGCGAGTCGGATTCGACGTAGCTCGTCGCAATTAATCCGACTGCACCGATTCCTGCAAAAAGAACACTCACCACAGATATTGCGTTGGGACTGATACCGAGCCGAACAAGTGCTGCAGCGATCGACTGAAAAATTCGCCAAGACCGTGTCGCGAGAGGTCGGCGACCAGAAATTGCATCGGGCATACAAAACCTAGAAATGAGCCTGACGGAACCGAATGGCGGCAATCCAGAAATTCAGGTTGTGGATTCTAGAGAATTTCGGATGCCGCGAGACGTCTGGCCCACATGAATCCCCCCGAACTGGCCCAGGAATCGGGCTGGATGTGTGAAAATTGCCTTCGTGCCGCAAAAAACGGGTTTAACGCGTTGACGAATCGAGCACACAGCTCCTACGATACGCGGCTCGATTGAACCGATTCCACATTCATCTGGACCTCCTGCGATGGCAGTCCCCAAACGTAAACACTCAAACGCTCGAACCGGCAGCCGCCGCGCCCACGATCACCTGCAAAAACGCCAAGTCGCTTATTGCCCTCAGTGCAGCAGTGCTGTTCCGACGCACACGATTTGCCCAACTTGTGGCTATTATCAAGGCCGAACCGTAGTCGAACAGCAAGACGACTGATCCTACGTGGCACTTGAAACTGATTCCGTCGGGATCCTTTTTCCCGGACAGGGCGCTCAAAACGTTGGCATGGGCCGTTGGCTCTTTGACAACTTTGATGCTGCGCGCGACCTCTTTCGCCAAGCGAACGATATCCTCGGCTACGAGTTGACTGAGATCTGCTTTAGCGGACCTGAAGAAAAGCTTGCAGCGACTGAATTCAGTCAACCAGCACTTTTTGTGACGGGAATGGCTGCTGCGACGGTATGGGCCGCCGAAAATCCAAGCGAGGCGGGAAAAGTGACGGCCGCCGCAGGCTTAAGCTTGGGTGAATACACAGCCGTTTGCTTTGCCGGTGGCTTAGCGTTTGAAGATGCCCTGCGACTCGTGCAGCGACGCGGCCAGGCGATGCAAGCCGCAGCAGATGCTGTGAATAGCGGGATGGCAAGTATTCTCGGACTCGACCTCGCCGAAGTCGAACAAGTCTGTAACGAGAATCGTGGCCCGAATGAGGTGCTTCAACCAGCGAACTTGCTTTGCCCGGGAAACATTGCGATTTCGGGGCACTTATCCGCGATCGACAGACTCGAGACCCAGACCGCTGGGAAGCTCAAATTGATCCGCCTCAATGTTGCGGGTGCCTTCCACACGTCGTTAATGCAATCCGCCGTGCCAAGGCTCCAGACGGCGCTAGATGAAATGCCGATTCAAGATTGCCGACTGCCGGTTTACAGCAACGTGGACGCTGCGCCCCATCAATCGGCTAGTGAAATTCGAGATCTGCTTAGCCGCCAAGTCGTGAATCCTGTTCGTTGGGAAGACTCCATACAATGCATGATTTCCGATGGAATCGGCGGTTTTCTTGAAGCTGGAACAGGGCGAGTTCTGAGGGGAACGCTCAAACGTATCGACCGTAAGATCCCAACGGATGGATTTGGCGACGAACCGTGATCCGACGACGAACCGCGATCCGACTATTGAGAATTTAGTAAAACGTATCTTATGCTCGGGCACGAATGCCTTGGCTGCTCTCCAGTTGAAGAATTAGTCCGAAATGAAATTGTCGATTACTACAGACCTATCGGGTCAAGTTGCGGTAGTGACCGGTGCCTCTCAAGGGCTCGGAAAAGCAGTCGCATTAGCTCTCGGCGCGTGCGGCGCCACGGTCGTCTGCTTGGCTCGCAACGCGGATAAGCTCAAGGACACCGTAAGCCAGATCGAAACTGACGGCGGAAAGGCGGAGGCCTTGTCATGTGACGTCACCGATCGAGCCTCAGCAGCAGCAGCCATTACCGGAACTCACGAAAAGTACGGCCGACTCGACATTCTCGTCAACAATGCTGGTGTCACGCGTGACAAGCTCATGCGGGGGATGGCTGATGACGAATGGGACGATGTGATCGCAACTAATTTGACGAGCTGTTTTGTGTGTTGTCGGGCGGCAGCGAACTTAATGCGCCGGGCCAAATACGGCCGAATTATCAACATGGCGAGCATTTCGGGGCTGATCGGAAATCCGGGCCAAGCGAATTACTCGGCTAGCAAGGCGGGCATGATCGGATTGACTCGTACACTCAGTAAAGAGCTCGCAAATCGAAATATCACCGTGAATGCGGTGGCTCCAGGCTTTATCGAAAGTGATATGACCGCGAAACTTGGCGACGTTGTCATGACAGAAGTCGCCAAGCGAATCCCGGCTGGGCGAGTTGGCAAGCCCGAGGATGTTGCTGCGGCAGTCCTCTTTCTGGCTTCGAGTGCGGCCGGCTATATCACTGGCCAGACGTTGGTCGTCGACGGCGGAATGGTCGGTTAGACTGATTCCGCATATTGACGCCTTTTGCTTGTTTCCCCTATCTTTTCGGCGAAAGCAATCTTCGCTTCGGGCTCTACTCCCTTGGCACTTACCGTTTTGCGGTGTGGATCGCTTGAACCCCACGAACACATTTTCCTAACAACAGCTAAAACTTTTTGGAGTTAGCCCATGGCTACCGTCGAAGAACGCGTGGTCGATATCGTGTCTGAACAACTCGGCGTCGACAAAGACAAGATTACTCGCGACACTTCATTCGTGAACGACCTCGGTGCCGACTCGTTGGACACCGTCGAATTGGTAATGGAACTCGAAGAAGAGTTCGACATTAGCATTCCCGATGAAGCTGCAGAGAAGATTCAAAAGGTCGGCGAGGCGATCGACTTCATTGAAAACGCCAAGGGCGAAGAATAACCAAATCGCTTTTTCGCCAGCAAGTTGCTCCAATGGCAATCACTTTGGCGAATAGTGCTCGACCCTACGAGAATATTTGCCGCCCAAGATGTCACGCTTTCGAAGTCTTTCGCCAGCGTTTCAATCCGAAGGCGGCATTTCTTTTTGTTTTCCACCCACGCGTCCCAATTAACTTTGCTTCAGTCGAAGGTCCTGTCCATGCAACAACCATCGAATCGCCGAATCGTTGTTACGGGTGTGGGTGTGGTCACGCCATTGGCACTCGATGTCCCCACGTTCTGGAGCCGACTCACCGCTGGCGAGTGTGGCATCCACGCGCTCACCACGATTGATACATCAAGACATAAAATCCATATCGGTGGAGACATTCCGAACTTCGATGTCGGCGAATACGCCGATCCTCGCGAAGCGAAGCGGCTCGATCGATTTACCCAATTTGCTGTTCACGCTGGCGGGCAAGCGATCGCAGACGCAGGACTCAATTTCGAATCCCTCGATCGTGCTCGCTGTGGTGTGATCCTAGGCAGCGGTATTGGTGGCCTCGGTGAAATCGAAGCTCAAATCGAACGCATGATCGAAAAAGGGCCGGATCGCGTCAGCCCCTTCACGGTTCCGAAAATGATGCTCAATGCAGCAGGTGGAAATCTTTCAATCACCTATGGTCTGCGCGGGCCCAATTATGCCGTCGCAACGGCGTGCGCAAGTGCAACCAACGCAATGGGTGATGCGCTTCGCAGCATCCGCATTGGCGAAACGGATCTTGTCATCACAGGCGGAACGGAAGCTGCGATTACTCGCATGGGTCTGGCGGCTTTCCAAAACATGAAAGCCCTGTCGACTCGTAACGACGACCCAGCGACATCGAGCCGCCCCTTTGATGCCGAGCGAGACGGCTTTGTACTCGGTGAAGGTGCTGGGCTGCTTGTTTTTGAAGAGCTTGAACACGCCAAAGCGCGCGGAGCAAAGATCTACTGCGAAGTGCTCGGCTATGGCACGACAAGCGACGCCAGTCACATCACCGCACCTGACCCGGACGGGCGAGGTGCTTCGGCCGCAATGCAATCGGCGCTCCATGATGCCGGTGTCAGCCCCGCAGAGGTCGATTACGTCAACGCTCACGGCACAAGTACACCGTTGGGCGACAAGGCGGAAACGCAAGCTATCAAGAATGTATTCGGTGACGTCGCCTACCAACTTGCTGTCAGCAGTACGAAAGGCGCATTGGGCCACTCGCTCGGCGCCAGTGGCGGGATCGAAGCCGTGATTTTGGTAAAAACCATCGAAACGTCGCTCATCGCCCCGACCATCAACTTGCACAACCCGGACCCGAACTGTGATTTGGACTACGTACCAAACCAAGCTCGCGAAAAGTCCGTCGCGGTTGCGATGAGCAATAGCTTTGGCTTTGGTGGCCATAATGCATGTGTGGTCTTTGGTCGAGTTCGCTAAATTAAGCTGGGTCGATCTCTGTCACACTCAACTTAAACACGCAGCCCAACATGCTCGATCGCAGCGAATACATCGAACAGGCCTACCTGTTTAAGCTGCTGAGAGAACGAACGAGCGACAGCGTGCCAATGCAAGAAGCGCTCGAACACGCGCAGTATGAGCTGCTCGCGACGACGCAGTTACCCATGGCGGTCAACTTTCTTTTGACCGAGCTCAAGCACACCGGCGCGATGAGCGCCGCGATGAAACGACTGTCTCACTACTTTCATCCGTTCCAAACGTACCTGATCGCCGAAGCGGAGCTTGATACAGGCCGTTTCGCGACGACCACTGCACTCCAGATCCTCGAAGCAGACGCGGCATACCGAATCGACCTCGCCCATCCCGCAGGCTTATTTCTTTTCCAGCTCGAAGTTCTCTGTCGTAATCGCTTGCACTATGACGAGGGCTTGCTCGCGATCAGCAAAGATCCGGTTTACGACAACGCTTGGTCCAATTGGATTTTGCTGGTTCGTCGAGATATCGGTTTAGTGGACTTGGCGGATCTACTATTCCTCGTCAGCTCCGAATACGAGCGACGGCTGATCGCAGAAAATAAATCGATAGAAAACAAAGGGCCGTTTCTATTCGGCGAAAAAGAAGGCCGAATCGCATTAGCCAATCGGCAAAAAGACCCACTCTATTTGTTCGCGGCGATGCAGCGTCATTTGGGTTACCCAACCGTTCCACGACCTGCGCTCGTCGATCCGAATGTTGAATTGGTTCCTCAATTGGCGCGTCGACTCGAACGCCTCGAATCGCGTCTCCAACTTCTCGAGCAAGAACACAGAGCATCTGGTATCGACCTAACCAAGTTCTACGAGAAAGGAAAAACGGCTTGGCTCCCCGACGATAACTGAACCGGCGTGTGCGGGTTTGCCGGGCTCATCGAATTGTTGGCCTTGTGCCCAGAGACAATCTGATTCTAGGGTGACCTTGAAAAAACTCGTGCAAAATCTTCTTTGATTGCACGTCGGCGTCATCCAACTCATTGGCTCTCATGCAAACCTCCACAACCAATCGATGCCTTTCCGCCACCGCCACACCCAAGAATTCCAGGTTTTTGGCGACCGAGTTGCCCGCCTCATCGTTGCCAGACACACCGACAACAGCCAATCCCGTCAGTGAAGAACACTTGCTCGGTCAGTTCATACCGCTGGTTTACCATTACAACATGCTTCAAGACGAAGCCCGCGTCGGCGCTTTCCAAAAGGCGATCGAGCTCATCGTTCAACCGGGAATGCATGTCGTCGAACTCGGTGGTGGAACCGGTATCCTCTCGTCCTTCGCGGCACGCCGCGGTGCGAAAGTGACTTGTGTCGAACGCAATCCAGAGTTAGTCCAAACAGCTCGACGCTTCCTACAAGACAATGGATTGAGTGACCAAGTTTGTGTTGTCCATGCCGATGCGTTGAATTACGTGCCAGATCGCCCGGTGGATGCCGTCGTTTGTGAAATGCTGCACGTCGGTTTGCTACGCGAAAAGCAGGCCCAAGTGATCTCGGCATTTAAATACAACTACACGAAAGCGTTTGGATCGAAACTGCCAATCTTTCTTCCCGAAGCCTCGATTTTGATGGCACAACTTGTGTCCCAGTCGTTTGACTTCGCTGGCTATCAGGCACCCGTTCCCTTGTTCCAGGCTCCACTCTTGGACCAGCCCCGAACTCAAGAACTCTCGAAACTGTTGCCGTATTCAAGCATCGCCTACGACGCGCCCATCCCGCTAAGATTCCTGGTAAAGCAAAACGCCGACATCAGCATAGGGGGTACCGTCAATGCCGTTCGATTCGTAACGCAAAATGTGATCGCTATCGATCTCAAGGCCGAGCGAGCGATCACCTGGCCAAACCAATGCCTCGTGCTGCCGATTGATTCACCGCTACAAGTCAAGCAAGGCGATGCAATCGAAATGTCGTTTCAATATGATGCCGGTGCGACGATCGAATCGCTATGCAGAACGCTTCGCTGTCATCGAATGGCGAGCCCAACGGTTCATGCCCGCCAAGCTAGTGAACTGCTAGAATGTGGTCGCAATCAGTACCCCAGTGCCGCCTAAACGTTGGCTTACTATCAATTCTGTGACGCATGAAGATTCGTGACTTTGTTAACCGTTCTTTCCTTGCAAGGAAGTCGGTTTTGGCCCGCCGCTCAAAAGACGCGGATCTGCTTTCTTTCTTTGAATCAATCAAGCCGGTTTCGACCAACCACAATCTGGTTCGTGTTGGTGGCGAAGGCGACGGCGGATACCTCGTACCCAACGACCTTGTAGGTATCGACACGCTATTCTCGCCTGGGGTCTCACTGACTGCTGACTTTGAATCTCAATTGGCGACCCAAGGGATTCATTGTTTCATGGCGGACTATTCAGTCGACTCCACCCCGACCCATCATCCACTTTTCCATTTCGAAAAGAAGTTTTTGGGACTGACGAACGATGATGTCTTCACAACTCTAGAAAATTGGGTCGGGCGACATGCCACCTCAAGCAACAACATGATCCTTCAAATGGATATCGAAGGTGCGGAGTATCGCGTCCTACTAGACGCTGACGCCGCAATACTTCGTCGATTCCGAATCATCGTAATCGAATTCCATGAACTACAAGAACTATGGCAGCAATGGGGATTGGAACTCATCCGGCTCACGTTCCACAAACTACTCAAAGATTTTGCTATCGTCCATCTCCATCCCAACAACAAAGCTCGCGCCATCCGTCGTGGCGGCATTGAGATTCCCCCATTGATGGAATTCACGTTCTTACGTCGAGATCGGATCACCTCATCCCAGCCAACAACACGGTTTCCTCACGCATTGGACCGCGCCAACATGAACATGAAACCGGACTTTCCACTTCCAAAATGCTGGTACCAAAGTTTGCAGTGATTTCCAACAAACAGTCACTTCGATGGGCTCACAACCTCAAAATGCATTCCCACAGTTTCGAGTCGGTGTTCAAATCGATTAAAAAACGCGACTAACCCAGGCCGAGTTCCCCAAAACCTTTCTCTTCGAATCGCACCAGCAATTTCGCTAAATCGACCTGTGAATCGACGCCGAGTGCTTCATGAATCGCTGTGCGTCGATACTCAATGTTTCGCTTGGACACATCGCGATCCTTTGCGATTTTTGATGATGTGGAACCTCGAGCAAACGCAATTGCGATTTCACGATCTGGGGAATCAAGAGCTCGAAACCGGTTCCAACGAGCGGTCAGCAGCGCAATCTTCGTTTGGCAATCGTGTGGATCATCCACCACCGCTAGCACGCGAGTCACACCAAAAATAGCGGCTGCAGCATGACCTTCGCCCAGTAACGACCGCTTCGCGGTTCGAAACAGCACCATTCGTCCTAATGCGTCTTGCCCAAAGTGGTCGAAAATTACCAGGCGCGAGCCCGCTAGGAGCATCTGGTCCGACGCCTGTGAAAGTGGAAGCACGGTAGAATGGAGTATCGACTCAGCCGTCTTTCCATCGGGCAAGGTCTCTCTGGAAAATACGTTCCGGTAGCTTTGGTTGACGTAAACAATGCGTAAGTCGGTTGCTTTGACATAGACGCAATCCTGGACGCTTTCAAAACAGCGATCGAACGGCTCGCATTCCGCTAAACATCGGATGGCAACTTCAGCTAACCCGTCCAAGCAGGCTAGAAAGTCATCAAGGCAAACCGAATTGGCAGCAGGATCTTCGAGATTGAACATCAGAGGTATTCTTGATGAATTTTGATCGATTCGAACTCGCTGTTCGACTCTCCGCCAAGAAATCGAACTCGCCTATGCTACAGCAAACAGCGAACAAATGTGCATCTTGAGTGCACTAAGCACCCAACAACAACGGAAAAACAATCGCAATCCATTAAATCCGTGAACACCAAAACGTCTTTACTTCAGTTCCAATCATCGCACTGATTGGACCTCGCACCGGAGAATCCTTTAGTTAACTTGGCTCACACACTTCTCCCAAGCAGTCGTTTCGCGGTGGAGCAAGAAAATTCGCTTCCTTGCAAAACCAACAGTTTCGGGGGGGCTGCCGCTTAAATCGCGTCGATTAGTTAACAAGTGTAGAGTTGTGACAAGGTGTTCCAGTTACAGGGCAACAACTGGCGCATCTCAACTCATCGCGGTCACGAGTATCGCGCACGGGACCAAAACGGGGCACGAAATTGGTCTGAGAGAAGTGTGGCGAGTATTTTGCTCGCCACACTTTTTTGGTCTTCGCAGCCATTCGCTGCCCGCATTTCAACAAAAAAACGCCGAAACTCGCTCGTGGCGGGCTCCGGCGTTGGTGATTGCCCAGCGTGGGAGACGCGGGAGATGGGCTAGGTCGTTGTATCGAAACTACTAAGCACTTTTGGTCGTTGGCATTTGGAATAAGTTTCGACGGCCGCTAACAATGGCTTCGTCGATCGTATACACGGTGCCTTCCGCTTTTTCAGGCAGGTCGTACATGATGTCGAGCATCACTTCCTCGAGAATACCTCGAAGACCACGAGCCCCGACGCCTTTGTCCAACGCCAATTGAGCGACGTAATTGAGTGCCCCTTCGGTGAAGTTCAACTCACAATTTTCCATTTGGAACAAGGCTTGATACTGTTTGATGATTGAGTTCTTAGGCTCTTTCATCACACTGATCAAACCTTCTTTATCAAGCGGCTCGAGATAGCTGATAACGGGCAACCGTCCGACCAATTCAGGAATCAAACCGAACTGCATGATGTCTTCGGTTTGAACTTGGCGTAGCAATTCGTTGACCGATTGGTCATTACGAACGCCGTCGCCGCCACCAAACCCGAGTGTCTTGTGCCCAAGTCGTTTACGAATGATGTCTTCGATTCCGACGAACGTACCACCACAGATGAACAAGATGTTGCTCGTGTCCATTTGGATGTATTGCTGTTCGGGGTGCTTGCGTCCACCTTGCGGTGGCACGTTCGCAACCGTCCCTTCGAGCATCTTCAACAAGCTTTGCTGAACACCTTCACCGGAGACGTCACGCGTAATCGAAACGTTTCCGCTACTACGGCCGATTTTGTCAACTTCGTCGATGTAGAGAATTCCTCGCTGTGCTGCTTCGACATCAAAGTCCGCCGCGTGCAACAACTTAAGCAGCAAATTCTCGACGTCTTCGCCAACATAGCCAGCTTCGGTCAATGTCGTGGCGTCACCGATCGCAAACGGAACATTGAGCATTCGAGCGAGTGACCGCGCCAAGAGTGTCTTACCGCTTCCGGTCGGTCCCGCAAGCAGGATGTTACTCTTCTCGATCTCGATCTCGCTGGTGCCTTCGAAACCGCTGGTCAGTCGCTTGTAGTGATTATGAACCGCGACCGCCAAAACTCTCTTGGCCGAGCCTTGTCCGATCACGTATTGATCAAGATGCTCAACAATTTTGCGTGGTGTCGGAATGTCACTGAACAGAGATTTACTTGGTCCACGACGCTTTTGTTCTTGATCGAGAATCGATTGGCAAAGTTCGATACACTCGCCACAGATGTAAACGTCGCCGGGACCTTCGACCAATGGCCCGATATCACGATAGCTCTTTCTGCAAAACGAGCAAAACGCATTCTTCTTGCTTGAGGTGCTACCACGACGAGCGCTTGGATTTTCCTTGGAAGGCATACACGACTCCTGGCTATGCGTCATTGATCAAGGTGCAAAGTTAACCGATGTCACTTCATGAGCTCTGTGCTCGGACAACGATTCACTCGACACGGAATGATGTTTGATGCTTGTCAACGGTTTGGGCCACTAACCCGAAGGCTTTCTAAGTTCTGCCTGCATCTGTTGGACTGTGAAATCTCGCAGTACCACGACAGCAATTGCTGCCAGCAGGCTCATCCCTGTTTCGAAAGCTTGAGCGTATTGTGGAGTAATTAAAACGGCTTATAGTTTCCGCCGGTTGGCCCAAACATGGTTGGGAGGGCACCTTTGGTATAATTATCCATTCTGGGCACGAGTCGGAGGTTCGTCACGGTTGAACGTCTTGGGCAATTTCCCAGGAGGTTTGACGACTCAGTTGGACGAATCCACGTCTCGCTTCAGATTGGTTTTCGCTTGTATTGTTCGGAATTCTTCCTCACTGATGTCACCCTGGAGATGCATTTCTCGCAAGTTTGCAAGCATATCGTCAGCCCCCTGGTGGTCGTTAGCGGCGTAGTCGCGAAAGATTGACACGAGATAAAATCCGGCTGCCATCAGGACACACAGGACCACTATGCCAAGCACAGCCTGCACTGTCGGATTGTTGAGTATTTCTAACATCGTTGTCTTCCGCCCACGTCCGAATGATAGGCGCGTCCAGTAAAGCGGGTCCAGGAATTTCAAGCCTGATTGCCGAATCTTTCGAGTTCCACATCATTTTGCAATGTTTCACTCTGTCGCACATCGCTATTAAGGCTGAATTCGCCGCAAAATAGCGTCTTTTCTAGATGTGGGAGTTCAGCAAGGAGAACGCTTCTTCAGCCACAGAGAGTCCAAGTTTCTCGTGGCCCTCGACGCAAACGATTGCCCAACCAAGAAACCCTTGGTCGCTCAATGCGGCGAGAATCCGGCCAAAATTCACCTCGCCGAAACCAATACGCTGGTCCCCCCCAGCTCCATGCGCGACATCTCGCAGAAAGACACCACCGAGGGAAGTTGCGTTTCGTGAGAGGCGTTCGCTCACGGGAAGCTCACCGCTAGCGAGCATCTCGCCGACGTCAGCAACCAGCCCCAATTTCGAGTTCGGTCGAAGCCACTGCCGGACTCGTTCGTACGCGGCGACGTTAGCGACAAAGGTGTTGGTGGAAGGACGAAGCATGAGAGCGACGCCGCTCGCTTGGGCGTAATCCGCGAGCAGGTTGAGTTGGTCAGCGAGTCGATCCAGCGGTAACGCGTCGGGATGCGCACGATCGCCCCTTTGTGTTCTATCGCTGTCCACGGCACCCGAAGAAAGCACAACGCCCGACGCCGATAGTTCGCTGGCAACGTCAATCAGTCGCCGGATCCAATTCGTGGCGAGCCGTCGCTGAACTTCGTCGTCACTCACAAGCGAAGGCTCGTTTTGCTGGCGCACATCGTGGACAAAATGGCTATTCGCATCGATCACCAAATCGATACCCGAATGCTGGACGGCGCTCGAGATGCGGTGGGACTGGTTCGAGAAATCCGCATCCAACGGATTGAACGACCCGCGGCGCGGTCGAAGTGCCACGCAACGGTAGCCGATCTTCGCGAGCTCGATGATCGTTGTTGCCTCGTCATGGAGAAGCAATCCAGCGGTATGAAATCCGAGATTCATCGAGCTTCGTATCTCACGTCACGCGAAAGCGAATCGACAATGCAATCGCAGGAACGACGAGGGCAAACACAGCGAGCCCATAAATAGGCCCAGCACCCAAGAAGGCGAATGCGGCCGCGAAAGGAATGATACTAAGTATTGCAGCCCGGATCGTCGTTTGGATCTTTGCTGGGGACGGGTCGCTCATCAATCGAAAGCCTCTCAAGACAACAGGCAGCGCAATCATCCCAATCAACAACGGAAACATACGGCTGACATCCACGTGCCAGTTCATCGGGCCGCCAGCAAGCTGGGGCGAAAACGCCATCAAGCCAGCTCCGACCGTGGCCACAATCAAACCATTTGACAAGTTGGGTGATCGTCCGCCCGTAGCCTCGCGACGCGCGATGGTCGTGACACCCATGATGTACGTCCCAAATCCCAGGGCGATTCCTACAAGATATTTCGGGAGCATCCCGTTGTCCAAAACGACCACCGGCGACGCTCCTAGTAAAAAGCTGAGCACTCGGCAGGCGCCCATCGCAACGGCAGCAAACGGCGTCTTTTTCAGCGGACCGTCATAGAGCACGATCATGATCGCGAGTGCCACAGCAATAATCGCCGGCAGATACGTCACTGGTGAATCAGCCGCTGGAATGAAGCCGCTCGCTCCCGCAAGGAGGACTCCACCAATAAGAAGAGCCCAGCCCATGCCGTTCGCACTCGAGACAGAAATACGGCCATTCGCGAGAGGTCGGGTTGGGCGTTCCGCTTGATCCTTTTCAACATCAAAGACATCGTTGAGGATCATTCCGGCCCAATAGAGTGCGATACCCGCAAGAACGACAACGATGAAACGGCCGACCGGTTCGACGCCATGGGCAACGAGCAAGAAAGCGGCAGCAACGTCCGCAATAATGGTCATCACGTTCGGAAGTCGAACGAGTTGGGCCCAGTCAACGAGTGAAGGGCGGCGACCAACACCAGGCGGTGTGAAAGAAGTGTTCGACAACGATGCGGCTCGAGATGATTTGGTTCGTGTTGCTAAGTTGGACCTAACGCCTGTCTCTCGGTGTTGGGTTCCCACACCAGCATAGTTTACCGTCGCATCCGTTTTCGGTCGCTGTCGGTCAGTTGGATTCCGTATCGCTCGAGATAACGATCGGTTTCGTTAATAAAGTTCACCTCAGCGTCCTGGTTTTCGAAACGGAATCGTGCTTGCGGAGGTGGATCGATCGGCCGAATCGAATAGAGTTCGACCAGAGTGATCATGGGCCCAACCCCGCTTGGGCTACTCCCTGGAGTCGATTTGGCGGTTTTCACCGGGTCAGCAAAAAACTCCATGCGTACGGGCAACCCCTCACCAAACCCGCTGTTTTCGAGCGGCTTCGCGGCGATAGCGACACGCACGTGAGTGGGGTAAAGCGGTGGCCATGCGTTTCTCCCAGAAGTCTTCGTCACATCGTTTCGTACGTCAGCTCGCAACGCACCAGACAAAATCCAAACGGTTTGTGATTCAAGAGTTCCCGCAGCTAGTCGCAAGACATAATCACGCGAGATCGTATCGAGCATCTCTGTCCAAGCACCGATCTTCAGCCGCGGCGATACCGAACCGGTGTTACTTAAATTCCCCGTCCATTCACCGAGACGGCCCACATCGACTCGCTTGAGTCCGACGTGACTGGCAACTTCCGATCGCGTCCACGCCAGTCGCCCGTCACTGATTTGTTGGAGGGTGTGCTTGCCGTCGCCATCATGCATGGTCAATTGCAGATTGAATTGCCCGCTACCGCTGCCGGCTTGCTCGTAAGTTCCTACGCCCACCATTTCGCGATCACTGGTCCAAACACGTTGACGGACCTTGGCATCAAAGGCTGGTCCGAGTGCCAACGACTCGATGACTCGATTCACCATTTCAATCGCACCAGCCGTGGACTGGGGCTGAGTCGCGATCGCTGGCGTTGCAGTGGGCGTGTTCAACGTGACGGATTCAACAGCTGTTGGTAAGGAAGCCGTTGGTGAGGATTCAACAACCATTGGTGCTCGCGGCGTGAAACTCGTGGGTTCGACGCCGAACGCACGCATTTCTAGCGTCATAACGACACTTAAGCCCGCTACCGTTGCGGCAAAAAGGAATCTGAAACGGTCTGTCTTTGCGTGACGATCAATCTTCATGTGCCGGTTGTGCCGATTTTGTCAAAGATTCCATAGGCAACATGCCGATGACGAACATGCAGCCGGTAAGGCGTTGCTCCGCGGATCGTAGATATTCGCGGGTCAGCACGTCCACCCGGATAACGCTTCACTACATTTGCAGACCGCTGGGTACCAACACACGACGTGCTGGCCTGGCCGAGCAGCCGTCGGTTGTCCCAAGCAATCTTCGAAAGCAACCCAAGGAACGGGGGAAAAGATGAAACGAATCGTCACTGGTTTGTCGCTCCTAGCGGCCACGGCGATACTCGCCACCGGATGTGTGCCGGTT
>JBGSNA010000162.1:0-69256 GCA_041739875.1 Pirellulaceae bacterium | reverse complement strand
AACTTGGATCGTTTTCCCGAGGCCCATGTCATCGGCCAAGCAGACGCCCAAGCCCAGTCGCGTCGCGAACCACAGCCACCGAACTCCGTCGACCTGGTACGGCCGGAGTGTGGCATGCAGGTGGCTTTGCGGATCGAGTTTAATCTTGCCACTCGGTTCACGAAGCGACGCAAGCGTGTCTCGAAGCCACGGGCCCGGTTCCAAACGCGTCCAACTTCTCAGCTCGTCATCAATCTCCGTGTCACCCAGCGATGCCCCCGCGAGCATTCGCATGCCTTCGAGAAATCCGACGCCAGAGACATGACGCTCTTGCAGCGTTTCCCACTGATGCAGTGCTGAGTGCAGTTTATCCTGGTCAACTTGCACCCATTTGCCGCGAAGCAGCGTCATGCCTTCGCGGGCCGCCATCAATTGTTTGAGTTCGGCGGCGCTGAGCGTCTCACCGTCGATTGACACGCCGACGTCCAAGTCGAGAGCACCAGGCCCGCCCAAAAGGGATTGGCTCTTGCTACCGATTTTGACTTGAACTTGCGGACGAGGCGGACGCGACGCGTTCCACCAATTGGGAACGCGAACAATGACCCCCGCTTCCTCCATTTGCGGAACGCTTGAAAGAAACTCAAACGCTTTCTTGATGCCCCACGCTTGCGGCGTAAACATGGCGCGAGTTTCTAGCAGATCCTTGACCAATTCGTTCGTCTGGGCAGCCAACGAGACGGGGGCAAGCAACCGTTTGAGTTGCTCAGAATCTTTTTCCGCGATCGATCGCTTGAGCGCCTCAGCAAGCGGGATGTGCTGCACTGAGCCCGACGCGGAAGTTCCTTCGGTAAACGTGGCCAAGAACGCGAAGGGTCGCTCGGGATTCTTTTTGTTCTCGGCGAGATGAAAGGTAACACGACCAACCAGATTCCAATCAGGCCGCAGCTTATGCAAATAACTCGCCAATCCGCCTTTCGTCTTCGCAACGAGGGACTGGGTGTGTACGTCAAGCTGGGTCCATATCGCTGCGAACATTTCGAGCGACGCGTATTCAAGGCCTCGCATCGGCGGTGCTGTGTCGAGCCACTCCTGTCGGGTCTGCTCATCCGGAACTTGCGGACTCGTCCATTGCGTTTGGCTGGACGTCGTCTGGCGACAAAGTGCTTTGAAATAATATTCTGCGATGTCGCGCCAAAACTTGATCGACGGCGGCAGCTTACAATCGGCCTGGGATGTCACCAGCATCGTCAGACCGTCGACCATCGATGCATGGAACGCATCGACGAGCTGTCCCGGCACGTCGCCAGCTTGGTTGAGCGTCGCTTCCCGAGCATCGACGGAGATTAGCCCAACAACGCCTCCGGGAGAGAGCGTGGCTTGATAAATCAGCAAGGTAGAGTTATCAACACTCAAACGATCGAACCCAAAGCGTCGTGCGGATGCAATTCAATTTCGCAGATTGAAGCATGGATCAAGCAAGATTTCCGTCAACATTAAAGGCGATTTCTCTCAGCTCGCCAATGCTAGTTAGTTCTGCGGATGCCGAGGCTTCTGCCCACAGAGACTCGGAGATCTCCATCTCAGCGAGCGAAAGTGTATCGGCAATACGAACGACGCGCGCAGAGCGAGAATCGTCCAGCGGCAACGACGCCAGCATCGCGACGATCGCGTCATGATCATTGTCAAATGCGATGGGCAACTTCGCGCTTTGTGGTGTCAGCGCGGTAAGCGAATTGATGTTCGTAACGCGTGCATCCATTTCATCGACCAAACGCTTGGTGGTGGCATCCGCCATCCCAATTCCGATTGCGTTGCCGTGTGTTTGAGTTGTTAGACCTCGAACGAAGATGCGGCGAATAAATGGTGCTGGACGATCGTTGCGTTGTGGCAGACTACTGTAACCGTGAATGCTGCGATTGATGACGTTGGGGTCCATCCCGGCACCACTGATGTTTTTTCCGATCGCATCGATGATCAACAGATCAATCTCATCAAACGGCAACGATGGCATCAACAATTTCGATTCGTCGAGCAATTGATTCTCGGCGGTAGCCATCACTTCGCGTGGGACCACAACCAGTCGTGCCGTATCGTGAAATTGGTTTTCCAGGATAGCGAGTCCACCGATGACGGGAGCGTTATCGATCAAGATCGCGGCCATCGCCCGAATGACTCGCTCATATCCGAACTGAGTTGCCGCAAGATGCATTGCCGTGGCCCCGGTACGTTTACCAAGACCAATGACACACATTTTCAGCAAACCGCTCCCGAGCGTTCCAAAAAAATCGGTGTGAGGCTTCACACGATTGACGAGCAGAATGCCATCTGCGGAAAGTGCTTCGGTGCTACAGAAAACGGACACTCCATCCGACGTCACGCCAACCTGGCGAACATCCAACGAATCGCGAATTGGCACGCCCATCGTCGCTTCGGTCACACCATAGCCTTCGAGCAGATCACGTTGGCCTTCGGGCGTCGCACCGCCGTGGCTGCCCATCGCTGGAATGATAAACGGTTCAGCGCCGATCGTTCGCAGTTGCTCGATCACGCATCCGACTATCTCAGCCAAATTCGTGATACCGCGACTGCCCACGCCAACAGCAATCCGTTGCCCTGGTTGGACACGATCACGCAACTTAGTGAATTCCTCAGCAACCGTCGCGATGATATCGACTGGGACCGTAGGAACAAAGCCTTGGCGGACTTGAATGAGTTTTGGCAGGTCGCTCATTTCGACTTCTTTTTCTCGAACGCAGCGACTTCTTGAGCGGCTTGGGTGGGGACACCGGGTGCGTCGAGGAATCCGAGGTCATCAATCCAATCGATGAAACGCGCTGGCCATTTGCCAAACGGGATTCCGTCGCGCTCACCGATCGAGCCGCCATGGCCGCCGCGTCCGTAAATGTGCATCTCCAAATTCGGTACACCCGCATTCAACATGGGTGAAAAATATTCGTCCGCCCAAATTGCATGCACCTTATCACCGGAGCCTGCACACACAAGGAAGCTTGGTGGAACGTTCGCCGGAATCACAGTCGCCGGCTCACGAGTAAACGGGGTGGGTCCAGGATAAACCAAACCGATAAAATCGGGCCTTGCAGATACGTTTGCAAGCGGATCAGAGTCACTCGAATGGTTGTGGTTAAACTCATCAAAAAACAACGCAGCCGGTGCCGCGAGTTCAGCACCAGCCGAGAAGCCGACGATACCGATTTTGTTAGGATCCAGATTCCATTCGCTGGCGTGGGCACGCACAATTCGAATTGCTTGGAACGCGTCATTGACGGCGTCCGTGGTCGGTTCATAACCGTCAACGCGAAGTCGATTGCGAAGAACGATCGTTGACACTCCGTACTCGGCAAAGAACGGCACCGTATCGTAGCCTTCTGGGCCAACCCAGAGAATTTTGTGTCCGCCGCCGGGAGCAACGATCACTGCGGCACCGTTTTTAGTTCGCTCTTTTGCCAAATGGACTTCAATTGACGGGTTATGAATATTCAGGGTGTTGAGCAACTTGCTGGCTGAGTGCCCCGTCGTATTGTACTGTTCGGCTTCGTGAACACGTTTTTGATTGAGCATCGGCGACCCGTCTGGATAAAGTGGAAGCACGATTCCGCCTTCCATTGCGGGCCCAGGAAGAAACGGCCCATCCGATGATGTCCGAGTGCTAGCTGCCTCTTGAGCCAATCCGCTGGATGCAAAAATCAAAGCGAAAAGTGCGTAGAACTTAATCATGAATCGGAGTCTCTTGATGTGTCGGCCAGTGCAGTTTCAATACGGCGATTCTACCGAGTCCGCAGTTTAGCATCTGGCAGGTCGGCAACTTTGCTCGTGAACAGTTTTTGCGTCTAGCGGAAAACTGGGGCAAGCACACCTTTTTGCTGCAAATCACGAGAATTCTGAGTTACCGCCGGAATTCTTTTTGCTGGCGGTTGCACGGATTGACCATACGTGTCAAATCGATAGGCGATACTGAATCTATTTAGAGCGAGCACAACTCGGGGATGGAAAATGAGCGATCGAACAAAGGAGGTTCATGCAGTGAACGTTCAAACTATCTTTCTTTCGAGTGACAGCCCCTTGCTGGCTCAATCGGTCGCGTGGCTGCGGGAGCGATTCGCGAAGGCTGGAGAGCTCAACCTTGGCAAACTGATCTGCACCTTGCCCGGAGTCCATGCCAAGCGGCGTTTCGAATCACTGCTGCAGTGGGAAGCAGCCGAGCATGACTTGCAACTTCTTCCACCCAAAGTCATTACGGTCGGCTCGCTCGCGGAATATCTTTACAAAAACGAACACAACCTTGCGATCGATTTCGAGCAAACCCTAGCTTGGGCCCATGTCCTGCGTACGTCTTCCCCAGATCGATTGCGACCGCTGTCTCCCGCGTTGTCCGCTGAAACGGATCTAGCTCCATGGATTGAACTTGCGTCGACCCTGCGGAGGCTGCATGAGGAACTTGCGTCATCGCGGGTAACGTTTGCTGAGGTTGCATTGGCGGCCGAGAACGAAAACGACCGAAGACGCTGGCGACTGCTCGACGAATTGTTTATAGAATATCTCGCAACGCTGGCGCAAGCCAGTCTCGCCGATCCGTCGCATTCGCGAGCGATGGCCGTCAAAAATAAGCGGTGCGTTTGCGACTCGACGGTGGTATTGATCGGCACTTCCGATTTGAGCGATGCAGTACTCGCGATGCTGCGTTCGCTCACGTCACCGCGGATCGCGTTGGTCTCAGGGGATGAAAGCGCGGCACGGCGTTTCAATGAGTACGGCAGCTTGAAGGTGGAGTCTTGGATCAATCACGTTTTGCCGATCGAAGATCGACATCTAGTACCAGCCGGAGACATGTTCGATCAAGCATTGGCTGTGGCGGAACTTCTAGCTGATTGTGGCGATCGATTCTCCGCGGATCAGATCACGATCGGAGTGACCGATGAGTCACAAGTTGGCCCGATCGAGATCGAATTACGGCAACGCGGCTTGAGCGTCCATCGCAACGCGGGTTGGACGCTCGCCCACACGGCCGTTGGACGACTACTGAATTTGACGACGCTGTTTCTGCAGCGGAAAACTTGGCCCGCGCTGGCAGCACTCATTCGTCATGCTGACATCGTCGAGCTGGTAAATCGTCGGCTGAGCTCGAGCAAGACACTCGCGATGTCGGATCGTTGGCTCGAAAATTTTGACGAGTTGATGGCGAGTCACTATCCCGCCACGCTGGACAAACCGCTTCCACCTGTCGCAAAAGGACACTTCGCTTTGGCCGAGAAAGTACGCGACGTCCTACTCCAGTGGACTGAGCCACTTTCAACTGGGAACTTGCCGCTTTCCCAGTGGTGCAAGCACATCGATCGGTTGCTGAGCGAATTATGTGACGACTCACCAGACGAACTCACAGCCGATCGCACTCAACTGGCGTACCAAGCGATACGGCGGCAACTCACTCGTTACGGCAAGTTGAGTAATAAGTTAGATATCGACGTCGATGCGGTGAGTGCACTGCAAATGATCGCTGGTCGGTCAGCGGAAATCCGCATCAATGAATCCGCACGTCCTAACGACATCGAGATCCTCGGCTGGCTTGATTTGGCACTCGATGACGCTCCGGCGCTCATGGTGGTTGGCTTGAACCATCCTTTCGTACCAGGTGCTGTGACAAGTGATCCGTTTTTGCCTGGCTCGCTTCGCACGAAACTTGGTGTGGGTGACAATGAACGTCGCTACGCTCGCGACTGTTATGCGATGCATTTGATGCTGAAGTCTCGTTCAGCGGTTCGTTTCGTTGTTGGCAAGACTTCCGCAGATGGCTCACCAACACCACCGAGCCGTTTGATCGCAGCCACAGAACCCGGGGACTGTGCACGACATGTCCGAAACTTGTTGGATGGTGTCCGACTTAAAACGCCGTTGTGGCATCCATGGGACGACGCGCCTCGCGACCAACCGCTCACGATTCCGAAGCTGGATCGTTCCGTGCGCGTCAACACCATGAGTGTGACCGCTTTCAAAGACTATCTAGCATGCCCCTATCGGTTCTATTTACGTCATGTGTTGAAAATGCGTCCGATCGACGATATGGCCTCAGAACTCGCGGCGAATCAGTTCGGTGATCTTGTGCACGGGGCAGTCGAACGATTTGGTATGTCCAACGACAAAGATGAGTCAAGCATCCAACGAATTGAAGACAGCCTGATTGAGCATCTGCATGCTTACGCGGCGGACACGTTTGGCGAATCGGCCGCGACGGCTGTGGGCTTACAGATTGCCCAAGCCCAGCGTCGTCTTAAGATCGTGGCCCAGCGTCAAGCCGAACGAATCGCTGATGGCTGGGTAATCAAAAAAGTGGAAGCCTCCGTAAGCGAAAAGACTGGCGCCGGCATCACAGTAGATGGGCAAGTCATGGGGCTTCGCGGCAGATTTGACCGTATCGATTTCCATCCGCAAACGGGGCGGTGGGCGATCCTCGACTACAAAACGCACGGCTACAAACCTGAAAAGAAACACTTAGCCAAACGTCATGGCGAAGTGCAGTGGATTGATCTTCAATTGCCTTTGTATCGCATGATGATTCCGTTCTTGGGTCTAGGGGCGAATCCTGATGAAGTGGAACTTGGTTATTTCAATGTGAGTGGCAAGGACGAGGAGACACGAATCAATATTGCATCCTTTGCACCAGAACTGCTGCATCGCGCCGATGAAATTATTGTCGAATGTGTTCGCGGCGTATTGAACGGCCATTTTGAACCATCGCCCAACGGTGTTGAATTCGACGACTATGCGGCAATTTTACAGACTGGGATCGCACAGCGTTCCATGCAAGATGCAATGCTTAGTGACGAGGTAGGCGCATGAACGTGACCACAAACAACCTTGAGTTATCGACCCCGTTCGACGATTCCGAGACGATCGCACAACTCCAGCAACTCGGCAAGCTCCGTCCAACGCTCGTTCGCGCATCGGCTGGGACCGGGAAAACCTACCAGCTGACGGCGAGACTTTTGCGGATCTTGTTCCAGGGCGCTGCGCCGGAATCCGTTCTCGCGACGACCTTCACCCGCAAGGCAGCAAGCGAGATTCTTCAACGCGTGCTACTGACATTGGCCCAGGCGGCGGACCCTGCCAACGACGAGGCGCTCGAGCGACTAAGAGATCAGGTCAATCTTCCGTCTCTACCGCGTAGTGCTTGTTTGAAACTACTCCGTCGGCTAATGCAAAACATTCATCGCCTGAGAGTTTGCACGCTCGATAGCTTGTTCTCTCAATTGGCACGCTCGTTCCCATTCGAGTTGAACTTACCTCCGGCGTGGCGATTGCTTGACGATATTGAAGACACATGGACTCGCGAACAAGCTGTTGACGCTTTAATCGTTGGCCTCGAACAATCAGAAATCACCGCGTTGTTGTCAATGCTCGGTAAAGGAGAAGTCCAACGCTCGATTGCTCGCGAAGTATTGACGGTTGTCAACGTCGCATACAATCAACAACGACAATGCGATCCAGATGCATGGGACAAATTGAACGTACCATCTTCGCCCGAGTCGCATGAAATCACACGGGCCGCTGGGCATTTCCTGCAGGCCGAAGCGCCGCAAAAAACCGTCTTAGCGAAGCTGCAACTGTTCGGTGATGCGTTGCAGTCACGTCAGGTCAACCAACTTGAGCAAGACACGCTGTTGATCAACTATGTGCGGTCGATGCGAACGGGTGAGGAAATCAAGTTCGGTCGCTCGAAGTTACCCGCCGGCTTGGACGAAGCATTTGACGTCGCGTATCGAGCTGTCAAAACGGAAGTCTTGTCGCTGTTGCGTGCACAAAACCAAGCCACCGGAAACGTGTTGCAGTCCTATGACTATTACTTGCAACATTTGCGTCAAACGGCACGCGCTCTCGCATTTGATGACATTGCCATTCGCTTGGCCAGCACGTTTACGCGACTGGATGATGAGACGCTTTCGAGTCGTATGGATGGCTCGATTGACCATGTGTTGCTTGACGAGTTCCAAGACACTTCGCCTGTCCAGTGGTCCGTGCTTCGCTACTTTGCTCGTCGAAGTGCGACACGGGTGCAGAGCTCCAGCTCAGTCGACAAAATCAGCAATTCGTTCTTTTGTGTCGGTGATACGAAACAGGCGATCTACGGATGGCGAGGCGGTGTTGCAGAAATATTCAATACGGTCGCCGAAGAAATCGAAGGGGTTGAAGAGGTCCAACAGAACGTCAGCTTCCGTAGCAGCCCGGTCGTTCTCGACGTCGTCACTCGTACATTCCAAGGCCTTGCAAGGCATTCGATCGTGACGGATGCACCAGACGATGATCCGTCCGAGAAGTCCGTTTACGAAGCACAATCAGTGCGACACTTTGCGGAGCAATTCCCCGTTCACACAACGGCTAAGACCGACTTGCCTGGATATGTTCGCATTGAAACCTCCGCTCCTGCAGATGATGCCGATGAGCAAGACGGCCCGAAAGTTTCCGCAAAGTCTCGTTGTTTTGAAACAGCAGCAAAAGTGATTGAGCGAATCCACCGTCGATATCCAGAACGAACGATTGGTGTATTGACGCGCACGAATGCTGCGGTCGCGGAGCTGATTTACTATTTGTCTCACGACGATCTAAGTGCCAGCCAAGAAGGGGGCAATCCGTTAACCGACTCGGCGGCAGTTGAGGTCTTGCTATCGGCTCTCATGCTGGCAGAGCATCCCGGCGATGGACGGTGGCACTTTCATTTACGACATACACCACTGATCGATTTTTTGGATTCAAACCGTTCCCAGTCGTCCACGCAACTCGCGCAAACCATCCGCCGCCATATCGAGAGCGATGGATTATCAACAACGCTTTCCAAGTACGGCACGTCAATGACTCCGGCGGCCACCGATCATGACACACTTCGACTTCGCCAACTCACTCAACTAGCACTCGACTATGAGCTGAAAGGCTGGACTCGACTTCGGGATTTTGTTCGTTTGGTTCGTGAAAAACGAGTCGAAAGGCCGCAAGCTGCTAAAATCCGAGTGATGACGGTACACCAAGCCAAGGGACTCGAGTTCGACGCGGTCGTGTTACCGGAATTGGATGCTGCATTGACACGCCAAAGCGGTGGATGCATTGCTGATCGACCTCGAGCCAGCGATCCGCCTCGTGCGCTTTCGCGATACATGTCGAGTAAGTCATGGCATTTCTTACCAGCGAGTTGGCAAGAAGCGTTTGGTCGCCAAGCGGCAAGTGAGATCACGGAATCGCTCTGTTTACTTTACGTCGCGATGACTCGAGCGAGACAAGCTTTGCATATTGTTATGCCGCCACAGTCCAATTCAAAGTTCGACAAGAAAACAGCCGCGTCACTGATTTATCATGCGCTCGAAATTGAAGCAGACCCGAAGTTGCCCGAGAACGTGCTTTACGAAATTGGGGACCCGGACTGGGGAGCCCGGACTGGTGCGAGCGATTATGTTGGTACTGGAATTGAGAGTGCACCGCAAAAGCGAATCGACCTACAACCGCTTCCTCCCGTACCAAGACGCAATCGAACGGTGGGACTTTGAACGTACGACGTATTTTGCACGCGGCGGACATCCATTTAGATAGTCCGCTGCAAAAACTGGATGCCTATGAAGATGCTCCGGTGCAACAGATTCGGGACGCATCCCGCCGCGCACTTTCCAATATGGTGGATTTGGCGATCGAGCGAGAAGTCGATCTCGTTGTCATCGCGGGTGATCTTTACGATGGCGATTGGACCGACCAGAACACGGGCCTGTACTTCGTCAAACAAGCTAGCCGCTTAGTGAAAGCGGGTATTCGTCTTTCGGTGATCCGTGGCAATCATGATGCGGCGAACAGGATGACGAGCACACTGCCGCTTCCCAAGAACCCCGATGGCTCCCAGATTCTTTTTGACGAAAAGAAGGTCGATTGTCGAATCTTTGAGGAGATTGGCGTCGCTGTTCACGGCCGTTCGTATCGCAAACGTGCAGAAACAGACGATATGGTGGCGGCTTACCCGGCACCTCTTGGCGGTCTCTTTAATGTCGGATTGTTGCACACGAGTTTGAGCGGCATCGAAGGGCACGAGCCTTACGCGCCGTGCACAGCGACTCATTTAGCAGACAAGGATTATCAATACTGGGCACTCGGACACGTTCACCAACGCGGCGAACACCAAATCAATGGCGCCGCGCCAGTCGTTTTTAGTGGCAACGTGCAAGGACGCCATATTCGCGAGTCGGGTGCAAAGGGATGTTTGATCGTCGACATCGATTCACGTGATCGTTGCGACATGTCATTCCATACGCTCGACGTCGTTCGTTGGGAAACATGCCACATCGACGCCTCCTCGCTAGAGAACGAAGAAGAGCTTGTCGATCGATTCCAATCTTGGTTATTCGACCAGTTGCGTGTTGTCGATGACCGATTACTCGTGGCACGGATTCGGCTGGCTGGATCAACACGACATTATGCAAATTGGATGCGTCGTGCGGCGGCAATGGAATCGTCACTACGCGCAGTCGCGATCGATCACGGCGGTGGCCAAGTTTGGCTGGAAACGTTGAGGATGAAGACCACTCCACCGCAGCGAAACGATCGGGTGACGGATCGAGACGCCGACTCATTCGCCGATGAAGGTGCAATGAAAAGTGTCATGGCGGTCATTGATGAATTCAAACAGAGCCCGGAGTTGCGAGAACGACTCGAAAGTGAGTTTGCGGATTTATTGAAAAAGTTACCTGCGGAACTGGGCCGAACAGATGACTTGATCAATTTCGAGTCGAGGACAGCGCTGACGGAATTACTTGATGAAGCGACGGCAACACTCGTCGGTCGTTTGAGCGGCGAGTAGCCAGAACCTTGGCTCAGTCGCGCACCGAGAAAAGAAACACCTCATTCGGGAATGAACTTTCACTGTGATCATTGAACGTTTGGATTTAATCGCATTTGGTAACTTTACCGATACGTCGATCGATTTGTCGGCCGGTCCACGGCGGTTTCACCTCGTCTATGGCCCGAACGAATCCGGAAAATCGACAAGTTTGCGTGCGATTCAATCTTGGTTGTTCGGGATGCCGCATACGACAACGGATGATTACCTTCATCCAATGGCCAAGATCCGTGTGGGAGGGCGCTTAGCGGAGCGGGACGGCGAAATTCTAGAGTGCGTGCGACGCCGCGGTCGAAAAGGAACACTTCGCGACGCTCGCGACACAGTAGAGGTCGAAGAGTTCGTTCTCGAGCGAATGCTCGGTGGAATTGATAAGTCAACGTTTGAGACTCGATTCGGACTTTCACACACTGAGTTGCTGCGTGGTGGTGAGCAAATCCTGAAAGGCGAGGGTGAAGTTGGTGAGATTTTGTTTGCCGCCGGTGCGGGAATTGGTCGATTGCAAGAGATCGCATCGCAACTGGGTGACGAATCAGGAGCACTTTTCAAGACCCGTGGCCGAAGCTCGATCAACGAGTTAATGAAAGATGTCGAAACCAAACGTCGAGAACTGCGTGACGCACAGGTTCCTCCGGCAGAATTTGAGGAACTGCAACAGCGCATCGCTGAAACACTGGCATCAATCGAACAACTCAAGGGCCGTTCAAGTCAGTTCGCCGTACGTCTGAATCGATTGCGTGCGGCAATCCAAGCGCTACCGCTGGTGCCACGCTGGCAGGCTGCCTCCGAAGGATTCGCAAGTGTTGCCTCGGCACCCATTCTAGCAGCGGACTTCCCCGAGCGACGTCGGCAATGGGATCAAGATCGACAACTCTCCGTCGCCCGGCAACAGGAACTTGCCCAACGGCAAGAATCATTGACTCAACAAGTTGCTCTGTTGGGCGACGACCCGATGACTCGCGCCTATGAATCAGAAATCGAAGAGGTCTACCGTCAACTCGCAACGCGAGAAAAAGCCGATCGTGACTCTCAGCATTTAAATGATCTTGCGAGTCGAGAACAACGTAAAATTCTAGAGCTTCTGGCCAAGCTTTCGAGTTCGAAGTCGAACGACGACAGTGACATCGCCGCACGGGTTGATGCAGTCCGTTTCTCCGATACAGCTCGTGAAAGTGTCCGTCGACTCGCATCCCAGTTTGAGAAACTTGTTCAACAACGCGATGACGCCAAACAGAACATCGGGCGGCATCAAAGGCAACTGAAGAAGTTTGAAGCAACGTTACCAATGGTCGACGAAGTTGATCCGGATGTCTTGACCAGGATCCTTGACGAGGTTGGATTGCCTCAACGGCTCGTCGAGTCAATGGCGACAAATCGCGAAGAGTGCGAGCGTTGGACGCGACGATGCGACGACTTGAAAAAGAAACTCGGAGTTCCAACTGGGTTTCGCGAAATAGCCTCGTGGCAATTACCAAGCGCCGATGCGATCGCGAACGCCAAATCTCAGTTCGATTGCCTCGAGGATGCAGAAACCGCAGCTCGATTGCGATGCGAGCAAACTCGCGAAGCGATTGCGGACAAACAAGGTCGCCTAGACCAACTCCAGTCATCACGCCCACTTCCGACACTGCAAGAATTAAGTGCTGCTCGGCGTGATCGCGATTCGTTGATTACTGAATACTCGAAAACAAGCGACACGGAATTAACGCTCCAGCAAATTCGTAACGCCGTTACCACAGCAGACAAGATTGCTGATGAAATCCAAGCCCACCATGGCACCGTTCATCAGATCGAATCGGAGAACGCTAGTATCCAGTCGCTGACTCGACAACTGGAACGGGAAGAGACAAAACTGGCCGAACAACAAGCGAAATCGGAAGTGATTATTCGCTCATGGAGCGACTTGTGGTCTGCGTTTGGCGTGAATCCAGGCACACCGTCGTCAATGACGGCTTGGATGGCTGATCACGAGCGATTGCGTGAGTCCGTCGAGACATTGGAAGATGCGGAGCGTGAACAAGCGGCATCCGCGAGACGACTCGAGAACGCCTGTGCTCGGTTGCGGTCAACGCTTGGCGGCGCCACAGACACATTGTTTCCAGAGACGGAGAACAAAGACGATCTCGCGATTCGGCTACATCGCCTGTATGACGAAACGATGACATTACGAAACCGCGTTTCTCAAAACCGCAAGGAATTTGAGGGCAATGTTCGGCACCGTGAACAGACACAACGAGACCTAGACGAGGCAACCGAACAACTCACTCAATGCCAGCAAGCTCTTGATGCTTGGCATATCCAGTGGAGTACAGCAACAGCCAAACTCACGCCGAGTGACACGCTCGCAACCAGTGCCGCTCTCGACATGCTCGATTGGATTAAAGATCTCGAACACTTCTTGCATGAATACAATGTGCTTGAGAAACGGAAGCGATCGATTAGCGAGGAGCACGAAGCGTACCGACGCCAGGTGACGCGGCTGGTCGAAAACATTGGCCAAGAAGTGGTAATGGCTGGCACAGACATCGATCAAGCTAAAGAACATGATCAAGCGAAAGAGTACGACGTCTCGCTTAAAGTGCTCAGCTCAATCGTCACAAATCTTTACCAGCGATTGAAACGCGAAAGGTCAAATCGTGAGAGTCGAGCAAGCTTTGCGAGACAATTGGAAGCTTGCGGCGAGGAACTTCGAGCCGCCGAACAAACCTCGCTGCGTCTCGAAGTCATCGCAGAGCAATTGTGTGACGAAGCCAATTGCGATTGCACTGACTCACTCGCTCATGTCGAGACACAGTCACAGCGTCGCCGCGAAGCTCTGGCTGAACTCAACGACAATGAGTCCAAACTCAAGTTCTTAGCCGGCGACGCTACGTTGGATGAGTTCACTCTGTCACTGAGCAAAATGAGATCAGAAACAATAGAGATAGAATTGCATGACATTGAAACCGCGAAAGTCACGATCGACGAGCAACTCGCTGGGCTACAACAAAACCTTGGCGCGTTGAAGCATCGCCAGGATGTGATTGACGGCGGCAATCGAGCTGCTGAACTTTCGCAATCGCTGCAGCTTGATTTGGGACGACTTCAACGAGAGTGCCAAAGCTACATCCGGCTGAAGTTGGCTGGATCGGTACTGCAACAAGCTATCGAGCATTACCGGCGTGAGAACCAAGGGCCTGTTCTCGAAGCCGCTGAGCGATATTTTGCGAAGCTGACGTGCGGGGAGTATTCGGCGCTCAAAGTTGACTATGACTCGAAGGGAGTGCCGGTACTTCAGGGCGTGCGAGGCGAGCTGTCCGTGCACGCACCAATGATGAGCACGGGGACCGCTGATGCGCTCTATCTCGCGTTACGACTAGCGTCACTCAAGCATCAAATGGGCCATGGCAAAGCGATCCCGCTCGTGATTGATGATTGCTTGATTCAACTGGACGATCGCCGCGCTATCGCCGCGCTCGAAGTGTTCTCCGAGCTATCATCAAAGACTCAAGTGATCCTATTCACGCACCACGAACACTTAATCGAGTTAGCTCAATCCAGTTTAAACCAGGGCGATTTCCATGTGCATCGACTCGACCAATTGCAAGCCGCGGTCTAGTTCGACTCATTCAAGTCCGCGAGTTTAGTCATGCTTTCAGCCAACTTTGCGTAGAGTTCTTGGTAGATTGGAAATAACTGATTGTACTTCATCACAGCTGCTGCGTTGACTTTTGTCTCGGCAGCAACTTGGATCGTGGCTTTGCATGCGGCTTCGATGTTTGGATAGGCTCCATCACCCACCGCCGCGAGCAGAGCGACTCCGAAGGCTGGGCCTTGTTCAACTTCGAGCGTGGTGATTTTCTTGCCGAAGACGTCAGCCTGCATTTGCCGCCAGAGCTGATTGCGGCTGCCACCACCGGATGCGCGGATTTGTTTCACGGGAACATTGAGCGATTCGATGATTGCAAGCGAATCACGCAAAGCGAACGTGACCCCTTCCATCACGGCTCGTGTCATCGCGCCTCGACCGTGAGTGAGATTTAGACCCACGAATGCACCACGTGCTTTGGGATTGGCATGTGGAGTACGTTCACCGTTGAGATACGGCAAGAACACGAGCCCACCGCAGCCCGCTGCGATATCGGCTGCAGCAGCAGTGGCACGTTCGTATCGCTTGGGGTCTTTCTTGCCTTCTGGATCCGTGAGCACCTGATCCATCCACCACTGCAGCGATCCGCCGCTGGTCAGATTCACGCCCATCATGTGCCACTTACCCCGAACCGCGTGACAGAACGTGTGAAGGCGTCCAGCGGTGTCGTATTGCGGTGTGTCACTATGACAGAACATCACGCCACTGGTGCCAATCGATGTGCTCAAGATACCGGTCTTCACAACACCGTTGCCGATCGCGCCCGCAGCACAATCGCCTGCGCCGCCGACGACCTTGCAATTCGTCGTCAGCCCGAGCAACTTTGCGGCTCCAGCCGTAAGCGTTCCAGTAACGTCTTCGCTTTCGACAACTCGAGGCAATAGCGACGGATCAAGATTCAACTTGGAGAGTAATTTGTCTGACCATTTGCGATTGACCACGTCGAGTAACAAGGTGCCGCTCGCGTCGCTGACTTCCGTCACGTAGTCGCCCGTCAGTCGCCGCCGGATGTCGTCTTTAGGTAGCAGCACTTTGGCGAGGCGACCGAAGTTTGCTTTCTCGTTGTTGCGCAACCACAGGATCTTTGGTGCCTGGAAACCCGTCAGCGCGGGGTTGGCAACAAGCTTGATCAATTGCTTTCGTCCGCCAGCGGCTTCGGTGATTTGGTCACACTCAACTGCGGTGCGTTGGTCGTTCCACAGCAGTGCAGGCCGAATGACTTGATTGGATTTGTCAATGAATACGGAGCCGTGCATTTGCCCGCTCAGCCCAATTGCTTTGATATCTGATGGCTTGAGTTTGGCTGCCTTCATCGCGCCACGAACAGTTTTGATCGTTGCTTGCCACCAATCCTCCGGGTCTTGCTCGGTCCAACCAGGACGCGGCTGCGCCAGCGGGTACTCCGCCGACGATTCAGCGAGGACGTTACCTTGGACGTCGATCACCAGGGTCTTGGTGCCACTCGTTCCGATATCAATGCCGAGATAGAAGCTCATGTCAATATTTGTTGAATCAAGGAGGATAGAGGTGGCCGCTGGAACTCGACCGATGAAGGCGAACCGGGGAGCAATATAATGCGTATCGGGTCCTGTCGCTGTAGCGCCCCGGCGTGGGCAGCAGGAGATTTCCACCCCGACCCAAATTAGCAAGTATGACAGCGAGACATTCCGGACTTACGCGTCGCGAGGTACTCGCTCAGGGCCTGTCGCTGACGGGCGCATCGCTAACGGGCCTTGCGATGCTCGGTTGCAACCGCGAGACGGTCCCGGTCGCTCCGACTCCTCCAGCCTCGCGACCCAGCGTGCCGCTTAGGGTGCTCATCGTGAGTGATTCTAGTTCGAGTGAATCACTCACTCGAGCATGGTCGGCTTCCAACGACGGGGAACTGAAGATTCAATCAGTCACGGTCTCCCGTTCCGAAGCTGGACAACTCCAGCAAGACATCGCCAACCTCGCTGGAAAGGCGGATGTGTTCATCTATCCTTTGCTGCTAGCGGGTGATCTTTTTGCGCAATCCGCACTGGTTGCTCTCGACCCAGAAACTCTCGAAGTTCGAGCCGATGACAATTCGACTGGAGCAGTTGCTCGACTCGAGCCGGCGTTAAAAAATGGCATCGCAAAATTCGCTGACCAATCGATTGGATTGCCCTTGGGCGGAGTGATCCCCGCCCTGTTCACTGTCGATGCAATTGAATCGCCAAAGACTTGGGAACAATACGATGCTCTTGTGAGCGATTCACTGATGGGCCAAGCATCGGAGCCAACGGCACCTGGTTGGGCTGGAGCCATGTTTCTTTGGCGATGTCTCTCCGCAGCGCGTGAAGGGTGGTTATTTGATCGCGAATCGATGGAACCGCTGATCGCAACCGAGTCGTATGTCGAGGCTCTGGAGCTGATGTCGCGCACGCATGATCGGTGTCCATCGAAGCGATTAACGCCAGAATTAATTTGGACACAAATGCAACAAGGTGTACTCCGTGGCGGGATCACATTTCCGCCACCAAATATGGACGCATTCCCAGACGTTCAAGTGGTCAAAATGCCTGGAGGCGAAAGCATCCAGCGAGTGCTCTTTGATCCGTTTACGCCAGTCGCGTCGATCTCAGCAGCATGCCGACAATCCGTCTATGCAAAGACCTTTATCGCTTGGCTTGCATCAGCCGATGGCGCTTCGGCTCTGAATCAGTGCTTAAACGGAACGAAGCAGGTGGTCAAATCGGAACAGTCCGGTGTTGAGGTGTCGGTAAGCAACTCACCATACGATTCGGTCCTTAACGAAGTCTGGAAAACTCCGCTCACCAGCCCTGGACTCCAAATCATTCAAGGCGGCGCCTATTATGAAGTTCTAGATACGGAGATTGGCAAGGCTCTCGAAAAGAAGTCCGCACCCGCCGAAGCACTCAAAACCGTCGCAGGCAAATGGGCGGAACTCACGAAAACGATTGGTGTCAAAGACCAATTGCGAGTCTGGAACCAAGCCCAAGGACGCCGTGGCTAGGCGGTCGCTGTGGCCAGGCTGGGCGCCTTGGCTAGGGTCACGCCGCCGCGAGTCGACTGACCGAGCGGCAAACACCCACCAACAAAAAACCCAGCGATTCAATCGCTGGGTTCTTGATTTGCATCTCGAGGGACGAATGGGACCTATTCGCCTGAGTTGGCTTCGGCTGTATCTGATTCGAAGGAAGGACGCTCAGCCTTCTTCTTGACGCGATCATTGCGACCAACGAACTCAAGAATGGCACGGTCACCAGCGTCACCAAGACGTGGCTTTGCCAACTTCAAGACTCGAGTATATCCGCCTGGCCGATCGACAAACCGCTTGGCTACTGAATCAAACAAAATCTTGGCGGCAATTTTGTCACCAATCAATTGAATGACACGTCGACGAGCGGCTACGACTGGAGCTCGAGCAGCAACCCACTTTTGCCAGTTGTCGCTTTGGCGCCATTGCTTCCAAGCATCCGTACCACGCTCAGCAGACGACTCAAATGCGCGAGCCGCCTCTTCGTGAGCGTAAGATTTCTTGGCGATAGTGATGCACTTCTCGACCAATGGGCGAACTTCCTTCGCCTTGTGCAGTGTCGTCGTAATTCGGCCAGTCACCTTTGGCGCGTTAGCGTCCAAAGTTGCATCCCTTTCAGTCAAGAAAAGGGCGCTCGCGAGGTTCTTCAACAGCGCTTTGCGGTGGCTTGGGCTTCTTCCGAGCGTGCGGCCTCGTCGTCGATGTCGCATGGCGAAATATCCGTCAAATAAGGGTAAGTTGGATTTGTAATTGAATCGATTGAAATAAACGAAACGCTAATCAGGACTACAACAGCGGTTGCGATGGAACACGCATCCCCAAGTGCAAACCGTACTGAGACAGCTTTTCGCGAACTTCGTTGAGTGTTGTGTCGCCAAAGTTACGGACTTCGAGCAGCTGGTCTTCGGTGCGTTGCACCAAGTCACGAACTGTTTGAATGTTTTCGCTTTCTAGGCAGTTGTTTGCACGAACCGACAGGCGAAGTTCCGCCAGGGTCATGTTCAACTTCGCTTCGAGTTGTGCTTCGGGAGATCCGGCACCACCGCGAGCGGCACTGAAGATACTTGGGCCGAGCTCACGATATTGAACGAACGGGTTGAGGTGCTTGCGAAGGATCTTCGCAGCCTCGACCAACGCCATTTCTGGATTGATCGAACCGTCAGTCCAAATTTCAAGGATCAGGCGATCAAAGTTTGTCTTTTGACCAACGCGAGTCTCTTCGACTTCGTAACGAACACGCGTGATCGGGCTGAACACGGCATCAATCGGAATGATACCGATTTCGTGGTCCGCAGCACTATGCTCAGTACTCGGAACATACCCACGACCATTCTCAACCACCATTTCCATCATGAATGGAACGTCGGAGGTGAGCGTCGCGAGAACGTGGTCCTTGTTCATGATCTCGACGTCGGCATCGGTATCGATGTTGGCACCGGTCAAAACACCCGCCTTGTTACTCTCGAGCGTGATCACTCGAGTCGCATCGCTGTTATTGCGAACAACAAGACTCTTCACGTTCAAGACGATATCCGTGACGTCCTCGAGGACACCAGGAATTGACGTAAATTCGTGCTGAGCACCGCGGATTTTAATTTGCGTTACAGCGCTACCCATCAAGCTGCTAAGCAGAACTCGACGCAAGCTGTTTCCAACGCTTGCACCAAAGCCACGCTCGAACGGTTCCGCAACAAAGCGGCCGTAATTATTCGTGAGGGTATTGCGGTCGACTTCCAGGGAGCTGGGCAGCTCCATGCCACGCCAACGAATGTGCATCGTCATGTGACCTCAGTTCTGTATTACAGAAATTGGAGAAATACGATAGGGGTGCCCACAAGCGGACGTGCTCGTGTGACAGAAAAACGATGAACCGACGCTTAAACGCGACGCTTCTTACGAGGACGACAGCCGTTATGCGGGATCGGCGTTACGTCTTCGATCAACTTGACATTCAACCCAGCTGCTTGAAGCGAGGTAATAGCGCTTTCACGACCAGAACCCGGCCCCTTCACACGGACTTCGACGTCTCGCATGCCAAACTTGGTTGCCTTTTCCGCAGCCTGCTGAGCGGCGCATTGTCCAGCAAACGGGGTGCTCTTTCGGCTTCCCTTGAACCCGCTTGTGCCAGCACTCGCCCAGCACAACGTATCACCCTTCGGATCGGTGATCGTCACAGTCGTGTTATTGAACGTGGCGTGGATGTGCGCGATGCCACTGGTGACATTGCGACGGATCCGCTTTTTCTTGTTTGTCTTTGCCACAGCAAAGTCTCTAATCTAAGTCGGGGTGTTGAACTGGAATGTAAACAGAGAGCTTCAGTTGTTCGCGACGAATCAGCGACTGCACTGCAAACTCAACGAAAAAATCAAACAAACCGCAACACGACGCTGCGGGGTAAATCTTCAAAATGCTCGACAACAACCTGGTAACGCAGTTCCGAAACAGCCTCCAAAAAGACCTCTCGAAACCACAATCCAAGCGATTACTTCAAATCCTTAACGCCTTTCTTACCAGCGACCGTCTTGCGAGGTCCCTTTCTGGTACGCGCGTTCGTTTTTGTACGTTGTCCACGCACAGGCAAACCGACTCGATGTCGGATCCCGCGGTAACACTTCACTTCACGCAAACGGCTGATGTTTTGAGTGACTTGGCGACGAAGAGGACCTTCGACGGTGAAGTCTCGCTCGAGCATCGCTGCGATACGGCTTAGATCGTCTTCGCCTAGCTCACTCGCCAATCGAGTCGGCTCAATACCCAACTTGTCACAAACCTCACGGGCAACGTTGATTCCAACGCCGTACAGGTAAGTAAGCGAGTATTGAACTTGTTTATCGTTAGGGATGTCGACGCCCAACAGACGGGGCATGGCAATCCTCCTGAGGGGGAATGTTCAAAGGTGTGCGTGTGGTTTACCCGACTGAAGGCGAACACTCTCCATGAGAAATTCACCACAAGACAATCGATGAACCAGTGCTCATGCGACGTTTGCTCGGGCCAAGAATCCCAGACTATAGCGGTCGGCCCCCTTTTTGCTCAAGTGGTAACTGACGAGGAATCTTCGAGTATTTTCATCGCACGTTCATGAACGGTAACTCAAATCGAAGATTCAGGCTTTTGACGACGTTCTAAACGGCAAAATTCCGTCGGAAAGCTGTCATCCAATCCTGCCGACAACCGCGTTCGCTCACAGACGACAAAATCGTCCAAGTTGACGTCGAGCCAAGTGTCACCGTGAATCTTCGCCCAGACCCAAGTCAGGTAAACACGATCGCAATATTGCCAAAACAGGCGGTAAATCTCAGCTCCACCTACGACAAAAGCTGGTTCAGACCCAGTCAAACTCAATACGTCACCCACCTCGTAAGCGACGCTGACACCAGGAAAACTCCAGTCCCGATTGCGGGTCAAGACGACGGTTCGGCGTCCTGGGAGTGGCCGCCCGATGGAATCGAACGTCTTTCGGCCCATCACGAGCCATCCACCCATCGTGAGCGACTTAAATCGCTGCAAATCGCTCTTCAAACGCCAGGGCATGTCACCATCGAGCCCGATCACTCGCTCCGGCGTCATGGCGACGACCGCAGTGAATGCGTGCGAAATGCTCTCCGCCGTGGATGATCCAGCGTCGCTCATTACACTGCTTTTCATGCCGCTCATTGATTCACGCCGGTCATACCGCGACGGGCGCCTTGATTGCCGGATGCGATTCGTAACCGCTGAGCACGAAGTCATCAAAGCTGAATTGATCGACGGTTGGCGGCGAAGATTGGATCGTCATCTTCGGCAGTTGCAAGGGATTTCGCGTGAGCTGCAACTTTGCTTGGTCGAAATGGTTTTGATAAAGATGCACGTCGCCAAACGTGTGCACAAACTCACCCGGCTCAAGCCCTGTCACTCGCGCCATCATCATGGTCAGCAACGCATAGCTAGCGATATTGAACGGAACGCCGAGAAAAACATCCGCACTGCGTTGATAGAGCTGGCACGACAGTCGCCCCTGGGCAACATAGAACTGGAACAATAAATGACACGGCGGCAGCGCCATTTTATCCAACTCAGCCACATTCCAGGCGGAGACAATCAACCGACGGGACTCAGGATTTCGGCGGATTTCGTCTTCCACGTAGCGGATTTGGTCAACCGTTTCGCCGTCGCTGCCTCGCCAAGACCTCCATTGGTGGCCGTACACGGGCCCTAAATCACCGTTTTCGTCTGCCCACTCATCCCAAATCGTGACCCGGTTGGCCTGGAGCGATCGCACATTCGTCTCACCGTTCAAAAACCATAGCAATTCGTGCAGAATCGACCGCAAATGGACCTTCTTGGTCGTCAAGAGCGGGAACCCAGCGGCGAGATCGAAACGCAATTGGCGACCAAAGACACTGCGCGTGCCGGTGCCCGTGCGGTCACTACGATCCACTCCGTTTTCCAGTATGTCAGCAACCAATTCGAGATAGTTCTTCATTCAGCTGGACCTACGCACCCTTCCCTTGTTTCATGCCTTGTGTCTTGCCAATCTTCTTTCATTGTCAATCGTCGCCATCGCATTCATCCTGGCTGTCACTGGCATCCTCCGCTGCATTTTCAGGCAGATTCCAGTCCAACGTCCAGTGGCGGTCGCTCGTCATTTGGACGCAATTGGGGGCGATACCAAACTCCGCAGCCATCGCACGGACCTCATCGAGAGTTAAGGAAGCGTGGAGCGATTGCCGAAGGAGCTGTTTTGCAACCTCTGACTCGCCCCCAGCATGCAGCATCACCAAGGCTTCGATTTCATCCACGCTGTTCGGACGAACTAGATCGCGAATGAAAAGCCTGCCCCCGAATTTAAGCAACCTGACGGCTGTTTGAAGCCCCTGGTGAGGTTCAGCCAAATGGTGAAGTAAGGTATTCGAGATCACGGTATCGGCCATCTCATCCGCATACACGTCGAGAACTTTGACGTCATCATGCGCCAGACTTATTCGGTCAATCATTCCACCCAAGTCAATCCGACGCTTGGCAAGTTCGAGCATTTCGACTGACGAATCAATGGCGAGCACCTTCACCGCAGAGGCTCGTTCGCAAAGCTTCACAGGGATATCACAAGGCCCGCACCCCAGATCGATCACCCAAACACCCACCCGACTGCCGTCGACGGATTTGCCCTGCGCTAGCAAATCGCTGACGAACGCATCGTTGACTTTGTCCAGACACATATCGTCGTAGGCAAGCGCCTCGGCGCGCTCGGACATTGATTCTGGTTCAAGCGTTCTCGAAATTGCCATCGGGATATCCTACGCCGAGTCAAACAGACGGGAACCGGACAGAGACCCAGTTGCGGTTTTTTGGGAAGAAAAACGCAGTTATGGGAAGAAACCACATCGCCAATTAACGCGGTTGGGACGATAATCCGGCGCAGTGTACACAAGTGAATCAGCACGCTACCTCACAATCGCAACGTTGCGTACGAATGTTTGAGGATTTCTGCGATTCGATACAGACTGGCTGTCTGGATAAAATGAGTGTTCTGATTAATTTAGTTCAACCGCGGCAATGTGCGAATGTGCATAATCGGCAGCCAGCGTGGTTCGTTTCTCCGTTAAGACAAGCTTTCGTTCTCTCCTAATCCGAGTAAAAAACAGCGTGGATCGAGCCCTCACCCAATCTTGGTCGACCCTAACGCCGGCCGACCTCGTCCGCAGCGTCACCCGTCGCCTACCGTCCGTTCTTGCCACAACAATCCTCGTAACGGTGGCCGTTGCTGGGATACTTGTCGTATGCCCCAACCGCTACTCAAGCAATGGACTGATGTACGTGCGTTTGGGACGTGGTGCGATTTCCGTCGACCCTACGAGCAGAACGTCCTCGAATGTATCGCTTCAAGAAACCCGCTTAGCCGAAGTCCTCAGCGTCCGCGAGATGCTCGTCAGTCGCGAGATTGCCGAGCGTGTTGTTGAGCGAATTGGTGCAGACGAGGTCAATCGACCTCGAACATGGATTGATCTCGCATTCGTCGGTGTCGGCGAAAAGATGGCTCAACTGGTTCCAGCCAAGGGTAGTTCGGAGGGCATGACATCCGACGAGTACAAGACCCAAATTGCAATCGAGGACGCGGTAAAACGAGTCCAACAAGCGATGACTGTTTCTGTGACAAAAAACGCGTACACAATTGCGGTCTCTTGCAAGAGCGACGACCCATTGATTGCACAGAAAATCACTCAAGCGATGATGGATGAGTATGGCAAGTTCCATGTTGAAGCTCACCGCGCGACAGGATCACTGACCTTCTTTGAACAAGAAGTCGCTGCGAGTCGCAAACTCGCGGTTGAATCTCGTGAGACACTTCAGACAGCGAAGAGTCGCTTAGGATGGAGCAGTGAGCAGTCGGCTGAATCGATGCTCCAGGAGCGTATCACCAATCTTGAGATCGCACTCGACGATGCCCAAAGTGCATTTGCGGAGCGCAACAGTCGTGCCGTCTCGCTTGCGACTCGAATGACCGACGTGGACGCATGGATTCCGACGGAGATCACGAAGGGAGTGGCCAATCAAGCAAACGACACGATGCGAAGCCAACTCTATGACTTGCAAGTCCAAGAAAACGATGCACTCACGCGTCTAAAGCCGAGCCATCCTCGCTACCAAATGCTGAAAGAAATGGTCGCTCAAAGCAAACAAATCGTAAGCGATGAAGGCGACGACAAAGAGCTTTCTGTTGAGGCGGTGAATCCCGTTCGCCAAGACATGGAAAAGAACTACGAAGTCGCGATGGCTGATTCAGCAGGACTGAAAAGCCGCATCGATTCGCTGACGGTGGCTCTTGAAGAGGCGAAAGAAGACCAGAACCGTCTCAACAAGGACAGCCTCGAGCTTGCGCGTTTGAGCTGGGAAGCCAATCTTGCCGAACAGAACTTCTTAACGCACAGCAAGAGCCTCGAAGAAGCTCGCATGCTCGACCAACTGGACTCGAATAATCTGTCGGACGTTTCCATTGTTCAAAATGCTTCGCTGCAACTGAAAAAGACAGGTCCAGCCCGCGGATTGCTTGCTGTGCTCGGGTGCATGCTGGGCATGTCGCTCGGCTTGTTGCAAGCGTTGCTACGAACGACTCCGTCCTCCACGTTGCCGCCGGGGCCAGAGGCAACACGTGATCTGGCGTCATCGCATGACCATCGAGCCTCAACGAAACAGAATTTGCATGGTGCTCATGTTGGTGCCAACTCACCGGTGGGACTGCCTCGCTAACAAGGCAACATCAACCGTAACGGCAACTTGATTTATTTGCTTCGAATTTTGCGTTTTCACGAACGACTCGGATGAGCGTTCATTTATTAACGGCACTCTGAATGAACCGAACGGTGGAATGCCGCAGTGTTCATTCAGCACTAAGGCTTGACTAACGTGCTTGGAGCTTTTTTCGACTTGATGAACAACATGCGATGGGTCAATCGACGTGATCCACGTCTATTGACGGCTCGCCAGTTTGGTCGAGAGGTCACCCGAGAAAGAATTCGATCGACTCGTCGATCAATCCCGTTCTGCTTGGTGACGATCGATGTGCTCGGTCGCCAAGATCGAACGGGCGCGCGAGCCATGGTTCGCGTCCTTCATCGTCACTTACGCACGACCGATCAAAAAGGCCAACTCAGTGCCACTCGATATGCCGTCCTGTTGGTTGACACGGGCGAGATGGGAGGACGCTCGGTACTGGATCGGTTAGGTCAATTAATGAGCCGAAATGGCCTTGCGGTTGCCATGAACCTGCGAGTCCACGACCCCGAAGGCTTTGGGAGCGCAGACGACGACCGAGACAACAATGGCCGTCGGTCGGAAGATTTCGTCCCACAAGGCGTCAACGACAACAATCGCGAAGAAACACAACCGTTGGCTGCATGGTCGCAAGTCCGTGACTCCGAGGTGGAAGTCACGACCGAAGACCCCATGGTAAGCTTGTCCGTGGGAACCATGGCGATCAAGCGAGCGACAGACATTGTCGGTGCCTGTGCCGGCTTGGCGATCACCAGCCCACTTCTCCTTGCCAGCATCGTGGCAATTAAACTCAATTCGCGTGGGCCGGCGATCTTCAAGCAAACACGAGAAGGCCTCCGAGGCAAGCCCTTCACGATTTACAAGCTGAGAACGATGGTTGTCGACGCAGAGAAGTCGCAGGCCGAACTGAGAGCAAAAAGCCACCGCGACGGTCCAGCCTTCAAAATCAAAAATGATCCGCGAGTCACGTACGTGGGACACGTGTTGCGTGCATTTTGCATTGACGAACTTCCGCAACTTTGGAACGTACTTCGGGGTGACATGTCATTGGTTGGCCCACGACCTCTGCCTTGGCACGAAAGCCGAGCGTGTGATCGCTGGCACCGTCGACGACTCGATCTGCGCCCCGGTCTGACTTGCTATTGGCAAGTGAATAAGCATCAAGCAACTTCGTTCGACGAGTGGATGCGAATGGACCTGCGATACGTTGATCAATTCGGTTTATTCGAAGACCTCGGATTGATTGCTCAAACCATTATGGTCCCAATGACTGGCCGAGGCAGCGATTAACTTGCGTATGCATGTTCGCAACGAATCACCATGATGAATCTGGGCAAACAAAACATTCTTGGCGTCGGCGTCAGTGCTATCGATTATGAAGCGGCGGTCGCAGCGATCATGTCACGCAGTGTCAACCGGCAACCGATGACAGTGACGGCACTCGCCGTTCACGGCGTCATGACCGGAGCGTTGGACCCTGCACATCGATACCGGCTCAATCAATTCGATCTCGTTTGTCCTGATGGTCAACCGGTGCGATGGGCATTGAACTCACTACATGGATGCAAATTGACGGATCGCGTCTACGGCCCCGAGTTAACGCTGCGACTTTGCGAGGCTGCTTCAGAACATAACGTTTCCATTTTCTTATTTGGCGCCACCGAGGAGATGCTCGATAAGTTTGCTGAGACACTCACAGTTCGCTATCCGAAACTTAGGATCGCTGGCCGTCGCGCATCGAGATTCCGCCAGCTGACACCGGATGAGCGTGATGAGCTGGCACATGAAATTAACGAGAGCGGCGCGGGACTTTGCTTTGTCGGGCTGGGTTGTCCGCGGCAAGAAATTTTTGCTTACGAAATGCGGCTCCGGATCCAGATGCCTCAAATCGCCGTGGGCGCCGCATTCGCTTTCCATGCTGGATTATTGAGCCAAGCACCGCCGTGGATGCAGCGTTACGCACTGGAGTGGCTGTACCGACTGACGCGTGAGCCCAAACGGCTTTGGCGGCGTTATCTTTATCTAAATCCAGCGTATTTGAGTCTGCTGGGGCTGCAAAAGCTCGGTCTTTACGCGAAGTCGAACTCAGACGGGCTAGAACCCCAAGAGGAGTTACTGTTCGGCTAAATCGAGCATCACGCGAACGCTCGGAGCGGATATACTGTTGGTGCTGATTTCAAAAAGTCCCACCACTACCGCCCCGCTTGAGACCCCATCGATGCGTTTTCTCCGCGTTGCCGCTCCTGTTTCTTTTGCACTATCTGCACTCACTCTCCTCGGTCTACGCACCGCGGATTCTCCAGGTGCACAAATGCAGACGTTTGCAAAAACGTATGTTGAAGCTCTGGAAGAGACACAATTAGCTAAAGCAATTGTCCCGTACGAGTCGGAACAACGTGTCGCATGGCATTTCATTCCGATGGATACCCGCAAGGGCTTGCCGCTACGTGAGATGAACGCCGCCCAAAAAACCGCTGCACTGCGTTTACTTCGCAGCGGGCTAAGCGAAGCCGGGTACGACAAAGCGAGCAAAATTATGTTGCTCGAAAAAGTATTGCTTGAACTCGAAGGCCCCAAGAGCATCGGCCGTCGCGATTTTGAGAAGTACTACCTCACGATTTTCGGAAAGCCGAGTGAAACGGATGCGTGGGGCTTTTCATTCGAAGGCCACCACCTGTCGCTGAATTTTTCCTGTCGCGGTGGCGAACTTGTCGACACCACACCACAGTTTTTCGCGTCGAACCCCGCGATCATCATGAACGAGGTTCAAGGTGAACTCGGCAAAGGTACTCGCGTGTTGCGTGCGGAAGAGGAACTGGGATTCGAACTGATCAATGCACTCGATGATGCGCGTGCCGCCACGGCCTTGATCGCGGACGAGGCGCTGACGGAAATTCGCTTCGCGGGTGAACCACAAGCCACTGTTGATGAACCCGTCGGGATCGCGATGAGTGCACTTGAGCCCGTACAACAAGAACAACTCAAGCGGCTGATCGCCGTCTATATCGATGCGGCGCCGGAATCAGTTGCGGCCCAGCGACGCGACATCATCACCCAAGACGGATGGGAGAACATCCATTTCGCATGGGCGGGAGCAAAAAAACCGGGCATTGGCCATTACTATCGCGTGCGTGGCAAGAGTTTCTTGATCGAGTTCGTTAACACCCAAGCCGACGCTGCGGGTAACCCTGCAAACCATATTCACTGCGTGTGGCGTGATCTTACGGGTGACTTTGACCTTCCCAACAAGTCGTAAACAAGTGTCGATCAAGGATTGGCTGAATCATTTTACCCAGCGGTGGAACGACTGGTGCGGCGATCATGAGATGGAACTTGCGATTCGCCGCCATCTCACGGCCGAAGGCTATTTCGGCAACAGCGCGAAACTCCGCGGCGTGCGACTCGTCGCCGTGGAGAGGCCTGGTTGGCAACAGATTTTTCGTTTTGAAGCCGACGTTCGAGTCTCGCCCGACGACGACGAGGGTGCCGATGACGCCCAACCCGTGCGGCTCACACTTTACGGCTTGGTTCGCGACGACATTCGTCACAAAATAGAGACAGTGCGAGTATTCCAGTATGAATCAGAACGCCGCTCTCTGTTCGCACGGTGGAGCGATGGCCTGATTTGCCTTCGCGGTGCCCACACGTTGCTCGAAATGGATTCGAGCGAGACGTCTGAAACTTAAAGTTCAAACTCAACCCTTCAAGGCCGACCATGTCGCTGTTGTTTCTTTGCCGGACACGATCCTTGCCAACCACCTCGCTATTCCACACACTCGCGCTCGCTGTTGGGCTATCAAGCGGGTCACCCGCGTCCGGTCAAGACAAGCCGGATGCCTCAACTGCCGTCACCGTGGTTGCAACCGACGATCCCGTAAAAGAAGGGGAACTACTAACCAAGACTCACCAAGTCACCTTTGAAGGTTTGCGAGCTGGCGAGGGTTACTTTAGCGCCGACGGCAAGCGGATGGTGTTTCAAAGCGAACGCGACCCAGCCAATCCTTTCTACCAGATCTATGTCATGGATCTAGAAACGGGGGACATGCAATCCGTTTCACCGGGCTACGGCAAAACGACCTGTGCTTGGATTCACGCTAGCGGCACGACAGTGCTATACGCAAGCACACAGGACGACCCGGAAGCCAAACAGAAGCAGCTCGACGAGTTAGCGCTTCGAGAAAGTGGCAAACAGCGACGTTACGCCTGGGACTATGACGAGACGTATGAACTCTACGCAACGGACTTAAAATCCAAACAATACACGCGGCTGACCGACGCCAAGGGCTACGACGCCGAAGGCAGCTACAGCCCCGACGGTTCACAGATTGTTTTCGCTTCGAATCGTGAAGCCTATTCGCGTGAGCTGACTGAGCGAGAAAAGAAGCTCTTCGAAGTCGATCCCGCCTTCATGATCGATCTCTACCTCATGGATGCTGACGGTGGCAACGTTCGCCGTCTAACGGAATCCGAAGGTTACGACGGCGGGCCATTCTTTTCACCGGGCGGCGATCGCATTTGCTGGCGTCGTTTTTCAGCGGACGGTGCGACGGCGGAAATTTACACGATGAAAGTCGACGGCAGCGATGTGCGTCGGCTGACGAGTTTGAACACGATGAGCTGGGCACCGTATTTTCATCCCAGCGGTGATTATCTGATTTTCACTACCAATCGACACGGGTTTGGAAACTTCGAACTGTACCTTGTCCGCGCGGACGGCCAAGGTGAGCCCGTGCGAGTCACCTACACGGATGGTTTTGACGGTTTGCCAGTGTTCTTGCCCGGCGGCGATCGCCTGTCTTGGACTAGCAATCGCACAACGAACAAGCGATCGCAAATTTTCATGGCGTCGTGGAACGATACGAAGGCTCGCGAGCTATTGGAGCTTTCGACAAGCGATCCCGCCGACCGTGTGGCCGCTCTCGAAGCCGCGAACCAATCAACACCTGATTTTACGCCAGCGGACATCGGACGACACGTCGATTATCTCACACGCCCCGAACTCGAAGGCCGCTTAACGGGAACCGAAGGCGAACGTCGCGCGACGGCTTATGTCGCCGCGTACCTGGAGAGCCTCGGCTTTGAACCCGCTGGGGAAAAAGGAACGTTTTTTCAAGAGTTCGAGTTTCCGGCCGGTGCGTCGCTTGGCGAAGGGAATCGCTTGACGATTCTTGGAAGCGATAAACAGCTCGACAGCGACTGGCGACCGCTCTCGTTCTCCGCAGACGGCGAAACCCCATCTGCCAGCGTCGTATTCGCCGGATACGGACTGGCTGTGCCACCGAGCGAAAATCTCGCAGAGTACGACAGCTACGTGCACTTGGACGTCGAGGACAAATGGGTGATGGTGCTGCGTGATTTGCCGCAAGAGATCACGCCAGAACGTCGCCAACAACTCGCACGCTACTCTTCGCCGCGCCGTAAAGCTTCTGTCGCAAGAGACAACGGCGCGATCGGAATCATCTTTGTCGCTGGCCCAACGAGCCAAGTAAAAACCGAGTTGATCCGTTTTGACAGCGACGCGTCGCAAGCTGGCGTGAGCATCGGTGTCGTCTCCATCAACAATGCGACCGCCGCAGCAATCTTCCAGGAACACGATAAGTCGCTTACTGATGTCCAAAAATCGCTCGACGACGGTGAGCCGCAAATGGGCATCGCGCTCGATAAAGTCACGGTCGCAGGCAACATCAAGATCGATCGCAAAACAGGCACCGGTCGCAATGTGCTAGCACGGTATCCCGCGACCATGAAGAGCGAGACACCGCCCGCAAGCGTGATGGTGGGCGCTCACATCGACCACCTCGGTCGAGGCGTCGGCAGCAATTCACTCGCCAACGAAAACGAACAAGGCCAAGTCCACGCGGGTGCGGATGATAACGCGAGTGGTGTGGCCGCGATGCTTGAGATTGCGCAGTACCTCGCTAGTGAAATGAAGTCCGGACGGATCGAATCACGTCGTGACTTGATCATCGCGGCGTGGAGCGGGGAGGAGTTGGGGCTGTTTGGTTCGCAAGCATTCGCAAACGAATTCTACGACCTTTACCCGAATGCCCCTCAAGCCGCCATCGATCCAACCGATCCGCACGCGGGCCTACTCGCAGCACACGCTCACGGCATGACGACGGATGCTGAACCACTCACCGACGCAATCGCAGCTTACGTGAACCTCGACATGGTTGGCCGCTTGCGAGAAAAACTCGTGGTTCAAGGCATCGGTTCATCACCCGGTTTCGCTGACGAAGTTCAACGACGAAATGTACCCGTTGGCCTTGATCTTTCATTGGACAAAACGAGCACTCGGTTACCCACAGATGCCGCAACGTTTGTATCGCGTGACGTCCCGATTCTTTCCGTCTTTACCGGTGCTCATGAAGACTATCACACCCCTCGCGATACAGCCGACAAGCTTAACTATGAAGGTGCCTCGGACATCGCGAAACTCTGTGCATTGCTGGCTCGAGGCTTCCTCACGGCAGAGAACGCACCTGTATTTGAGTTGGCCGAAGGAGAAAAGCAGCAAGACGCTCCGCGAGTGAACTTGACCGCGTACATGGGAACCATTCCCGACTATGCCGCGGGTGAAGTCAAAGGACTGAAACTCAGCGGCGTCGCGGCGGAAGGACCGGCCGCCAAAGCAGGAGTGCGAGGTGGCGATGTCATTGTCGAATTAGCTGGACGCAAAGTCGAGGACATTTACGATTACACCTACGCCATTGAAGCGCTGAAAATTGGCGAAGAAGTCGAAATCGTGGTGCGACGCGGCGACGAGAATGTGAAACTCAAAGTCACCCCGTCCGCTCGCGATTAACGACCTAGTGGCGCAACACTTGCTTAATGACTTTTTGGCGCAACACTTGCTTAATGAATGGTGTCGATTCTCGCGTGCCTGTCGTTATGGCATGCCGAGGCGGCTTACCTAACTCGTGAGTGGTCCATGATTTACTTGCTGTTTGTGTTGCCTCCGTTTTTGCTTGGCCTGTATGCGCAGTACCTGGTGAAATCGCGTTTTTCGCAAATGAGCGCGATGCCAACACGCGTCTCTGGTGCGCAAGCGGCGCGAACGATGCTCGACTCAGCGGGTTTACAGTCCGTCGGAATTGAGCAAGTTGCCGGTCATTTGAGCGATCACTATGACCCCAGTGCGAAGGTCCTCCGATTGAGCAGTGACGTTTATAATGGGCGCAATATCGCTGCACTTGGCGTTGCCTGTCACGAAGCTGGCCACGCGTTCCAAGATGCAAAAGGTTACGCGCCGCTGGTCGTACGGAACCTCGCGGTCCCTCTGGCGAACTTTGGTTCCGGCATCGGCGTGACGATGCTGATGTTTGGTGCGATGCTGTCGATTCGACCACTGCTCTGGCTGGGAATTATCCTGTTTGCGGGTGTGGTCTTCTTCCAACTCGTAAATTTGCCCGTCGAATTTGATGCCAGCGCTCGCGCGAAACGTCAACTCGTCGAACAAGGCTTGATTTCCGATCGGGATGCACCTTATGTATCAAAGGTACTCGGCGCAGCGGCATTGACCTACGTTGCGGCGACGCTGCAGTCCGTGATGACGCTGGCTTATTACCTTTGGATTGCAACGAATCAACGCCGCTAGCTCAGCCCATGCCGCTAAGTCGGCATGACCTCGCGAAAGTTGCTTGCCTACTACCGACCGGAGGCTATCTCGGATTAGGGTATTGGCTTCTTGAACGAAGCCTGTCCTTGCCATCGGTTCGTGATGTCATCTTCCAACTACTTTGCCGCTCCTGCGGAAACGATTCAAACCCATGCTGCTGGACCGCAAGGCTCGTTGCCATTAAGCGACGAGATCTTGCGAACATGGACGAGCGGTGACTTGTTTGGACTCACGCAAAGCGTGGGCATGGGATTCGATCCCCGACGTGTTCTCGGCGACCAGTACTTGATCCTCAGCACGCAGGGCGGTGTTCGCGCACCCGACGGTACGCCGATAGCGCTCGGGTATCACACGGGGCACTGGGAAGTCGGCATCCTGGTACAAGCCGCAGCCGAACAGGTCTCGTCGTTTGACGGCGTTCCATTCGCGGCATTCTGTAGCGACCCGTGCGACGGTCGCTCGCAAGGCACACGCGGCATGTTTGATTCGTTGCCGTATCGCAACGATGCCGCGATCGTGATGCGTCGGCTGATTCGTTCGCTTCCCCGTCGCAAGGGCGTCATTGGTATCGCGACGTGCGACAAAGGCTTACCCGCAATGATGATGGCGCTTTGTGGCTGTGGCGACATTCCGAGCGTGCTCGTCCCCGGCGGTGTAACATTGCCACCAAGCGAAGGCGAAGACGCCGGCAAGGTGCAAACGATTGGCGTTCGCTACAGCCGTGGCGAGATGACTCTCGAACAGGCCTCGCTCGAAGGATGTCGTGCTTGCGGAACACCTGGAGGCGGCTGCCAGTTCCTTGGGACTGCGGCAACGAGCCAAGTTGTTGCCGAAGCACTTGGCATGACAGTGCCTCATGCAGCACTTGCACCGAGTGGACAACCGATTTGGATTCGACTCGCTCGCGATTCGGCCGAAGCGGCTCGCCAGATGGTGGCTTCCAAGACGACGCTTCGTGACATCGTGACGGACGACGCGATCTTCAATTCAATGCTTATTCATGCGGCCGTCGGCGGCAGCACGAACCTGTTGTTGCACATCCCCGCGATCGCTGCCGCTATGGGACTGAAACGTCCTGGCGTAAAGGAGTTTCGCGAAGTTAACGCGATGGTGGGACGCTTCGTGGACTGTTTGCCGAATGGTCCGGCTGGTCATCCCACCGTGCGATTGTTCCTCGCTGGCGGAGTCCCAGAAGTCGCTTGGCATCTGCGAGAACTCGGACTGCTCCGCGCCAACGCTAAAACGGTGACGGGCATGACTTGGAATGAGCTGCTCGACCAATGGATCGTCAGTGATCGACGAAAAGCATGCCGAGAAAGATTGCTGGAGAGCGATGGCGTGAACCCAGACGATGTGATTATTCCTCCCGCCGAAGCTCGCATCCGCGGATTGACCAGCACCGTCTGTTTTCCTGAAGGCAACTTGTGCCCCGAGGGCAGCGTGATCAAGGCCACGTCGATCGATCCATCTGTTGTTGGCAAAGACGGTGTGTATCGGAATCGAGGCCGAGCTCGAGTCTTTACGACCGAGCGCAGTGCAATTGCCGCGATCAAGGGCCAGACCGAACCGCCCATCCAAGCTGGCGATGTGATTGTCTTGATTGGACGCGGACCCATCGGCTGTGGCATGGAGGAGACCTACCAAATCACCTCGGCGCTTAAGTACTTGTCCTTTGGCAAGCAGGTGGCACTCGTGACCGATGCCCGATTCTCAGGCGTCAGCACGGGCGCCTGTATCGGCCACGTCGGCCCAGAAGCGTTGGCGGGTGGTCCAGTAGGACGAGTTCGAGATGGCGACATCATCGAAATCGAAATCAACCAGCAAACTCTGGTCGGCCGAGTCAACTTGGTCGAAACCGTAGACGGCGAGACAGGTGACGCCGCAGTGGCTAGTTTCCTCAGTCGGTCAGGCCACCCGGAATTGCAAGTCGAGGCCGAAATGCCCGATGATACGCGGCTTTGGGCAGCGCTCCAGCAGGTCGGCGGCGGAGCCTGGGGAGGGTGCGTGTATGACGTCGACGAAATCATCGCGACACTCGAAGCTGGAATTGCCGCCCGTAAATCCACCGCATCGGCCTAATTACGGCAAACCTTTTCACGCAAGCTCGGCCCTTGCGACGAGCCTCTCATACGGGATAATCGTGGCTGAAATTCACCCGTTCAATCATTCTACCGAGGAATCCTGTTATGGCTTTGGTGCCGCTCCGCGTCGTACTCGATCACGCCGCTGAAAACGAATACGGCGTTGCAGCGTTCAACGTCAACAACATGGAACAGATCCAGTCGATCATGGAGGCCGCCGAAGAGACGGATTCACCCGTGATCATTCAAGCATCACGTGGTGCTCGCTCGTACTCGCAAGACGCTTACCTGCGCCACCTGATGATCGCTGCGACAGAACTATATCCACATATTCCAATCGTTATGCACCAGGACCACGGCAATAGCCCTGAAACCTGTTTGTCGGCGATTGAGAACGGATTCACGAGCGTTATGATGGACGGCTCACTCGAAGCCGACGGCAAGACTCCGGCTGACTTTGACTACAACGTCCGCGTCACGAGCGAAGTCGTCAAACTGGCTCATGCACGTGGCGTTAGCGTCGAAGGTGAACTGGGGTGCCTCGGTTCACTCGAGCATGGCGGTGGCGAACAAGAAGACGGCCACGGTGCCGAAGGCGAATTGTCACACGACCAGTTGCTTACCGACCCCGATGAAGCCAAGCGGTTTGTCGAAGCCACTGGCGTGGATGCTCTCGCCGTCGCGATCGGAACAAGCCATGGAGCTTACAAGTTCACCAAGAAACCGACCGGTAAAGTCCTTGCAATGGATCGCATCGAAGCGATTCACGCGATGCTCCCCAACACGCACCTCGTGATGCACGGAAGCAGCAGCGTTCCTCAAGAGCTTCAAGACATCATCAACAAATACGGCGGTCAAATCAAACAAACTTACGGCGTGCCTGTCGAAGAAATCCAACGTGGTATCAAGAGTGGTGTTCGTAAGATCAACGTCGATACCGATTGCCGCATGGCCATTACCGGTGCGATCCGTAAGGTATTGCAAGAGAACCCATCCGAGTTCGACCCACGTGCTTACCTCAAGCCCGCTCGCGCCGCGATGAAGGAAGTTTGCAAGGCTCGAATGATCTCCTTCGGCCAAGCGGGCAACGGCGCCAAGCTCCGCAAGAGCCTCGGCGCAACTGTCTAGACGACCTCTTTACATTAGAAGAATTCGAAGCGTTCCCAAGCACTCGGCCTGGGAACGTTTTTTAATTCCTATCCGTGGGCATGACCGCATTAAGTCTCGCGCCAGTCTCGTTCGACCAATGCTCTGAAGTATGAATGAACGATGATGAGCCAAACTCTTTTTCAAGCGTTCTTGAACCAACTTCAGACGCGGCGCAACGCCACGGCAATCGCAGCTGACGATGGCGATGGACACGGTGTATGCTCGCTCACATGGGGGCAACTCGCAGACCGAGTTGCGGCACTCGCGTTCGCGATGGAGCAAGTGCGGCCCGAGCGGCTTGTGGTCCGACTCCACCGGAATCGGTTGTCCGATGTCTGCGTTTCGCTCGCGGCTATGGCAACGGGCTCGGTCGAGGTCCCCATCGATTCTCGTCGTGAATCGACGCATGTCGAGCTCATCCGCCAATCGACCAACGGCGTCTGGATTGATGATGCATTTGTCAGTACCGCATTCAACTCGAACACACGACTGGACTCGATCCAGTACCTTCAATCACTCGATCGAGCCACAGATTACGACAAACCGGAGCTGGTCTTGTGGACGACTGGAACGACAGCAAGCCCGAAAGGTGTCGTTCTGTCGCGACGCAACCTGCTCATGAACGCCAAGGCAAAACTGCACGCAGTCCCCCAGTCGGCCGACGACATTCGTTTGACAACGCTACCGCTCTCGCATGCCTATGCACGAACTTGCGACTTTGGCACCTGGTTACTCAGTGGTTGCACGCTTGTTGTGTCACTTGGTTACAGCGGCTGGGAAACCATCGCAAACCAGTTTCCACCCACACTCGCGAATGTAGTTCCTTCACTCGCCTATCGCTTGCTCGAAACACAACACTCGCCGGCATTGTCGAAGCTGAAACTTCTGGGCGTCGGTGGCGCACCACTCCGACAGGATGCCTTTGAACAATTTCGCGAGCGAGGCGTCACCGTCATTCAAGGCTATGGTCTCACAGAAACGTCGCCTGTGATTTGCAGTGCGACACCAGCAAACGCAACGGCGGGTCTTGTTGGCTTTCCCGTCGCCGATTGTGAAGTCCAACGGAGAGCAGGGCGTCTTTTTGTTCGTGGGCCGAACGTGATGCTCGGCTATTGGCAAGACGACTCCGCGACACGTGACCGAATCGACCCCGATGGCTGGCTCGACACTGGCGATCTCGCCGAAGTCGATGAAGCAACTGGCCAATACCGAATCATCGGTCGTGCCGACGACTTGATTGTGCTGCCCAATGGAAACAAGGTCCATCCGCGAGAAATTGAATCGCTTGTCGAAGAACTCGATGCCGTTGAGCATGCAATGCTCGTCCTTCGCAACGACTCGCTCCAATTGTGGCTGGATCTCGGCAACAAAACGTTGGACGAACACTTGCGGACATTAGTTGCATCGAGCCTACGTCATCTGGCGAAATGGAAACGACCACAAAGTGTCTTGAATTTTGTCCCACCGCTTTCCGCTGACAAAGCAGAGCTAACCCATAAAGGTTCTCTCCGACGTTCCGCTGTCGCCGCAAACCGATTCAGCTGAAGGTTACCCAAAGAACTACACGACAAGCTGGGCAACGCGGACCTGCGAAATACGACCCACCAAACCCACCACCGCTTCATCCACAATCCCTCGTCTCGCAAGCTCGTTGATGTCGACATTCGGAATCTCGCATGATTTAAGCAGCACAAGCTCATCGGCTTTCACCAATACGGCCAATAGCGCCGCAAGTGCGTCCGTTGTCGTTCGCCAATCGCTTGGCAACAACTTCGCCACGGGCGCCCAATCCTCCGGCAACTCGGGGCGATAGAAAGCATCGATTGCGACAAGGCCCGTTGTCGGGCTCTTGCATGAAACAAAGGATCGCAACTCGTCGGTTGAGCGGATCGGTATCCACTGCGGAAACATAGACACTGCGTAAACGTGCGTCGCCCTCAATAGATCAACGCACATCCAATGCACTTGATCGGATGGTAACGGATACCGTTTGTCGAGATTTCGCACAGCATCAACGATCTCACCGCCACCCACAACCACGAACGACTGAGCGGTTGGTTGCGATGCGATCCAAGCGAGCATCGCAGGAACCAACTGCTGTTGATTCAGCAAGCTGCCGCCGAGTTTTACAACACGCGTTACCATGTCAAGCAACTCTCCGACATCGTTCTTTGACGTATAACTTGACGACCGCATAGGACGGTGCACATCGAGACAACTCGGGACCCAAACGATCCATCAGATTGACCACATCGCCTGCAGGTAAACTCGGCAACAAATCCGTGCCATGCCCACTAATCACATAGCATGCCAAGTGTGGATCCACCCGCTCACAGGCTTCCGAAATTCGACGCGTCACTGCGCTGACAACCTCTTGAGCCAGTAAGACAGCATCTACATCCGCAAAGCTGTGGCGATCCAAGCCAATCATTCGAGCCAGACGCGCAGAAGCAAATGCTCGTGTCCTCGGTCGGCCGTCCGCTGTGTGCGACTCATCGGACTCTTGAACCGACTTCAACACCAGTCGGGCATCGTCCACCGTCGCAAACAATTCATTCATCACGCCCACCTCCTTGCCATGATACTGGACTTTCGAAAGCAGTGCACAGACGGGCGTTCGCTCACAACCGACATAGACAAGCGAACCTTCGGCTAATCGATCGCAATCAGTCACCGATCGTGTTCCAACTCGCCCATTCACCATCGGTACGATGTCAGTTGTGGTCGAGCCAATATCAACAAGCAATCCGTTCGCCGCGATTTCTTCGGCGACAAAACTTGCTAGGGCATACCAATTGGACGCGGCGATATGTTCAACATTCTCCAACGCTTCCGAGGCACTTAAAAAACCTTTTCGAGCCGCGTAATAGGCAACATCTTGAATGCCCCGTGACAACGCGGCTTGTTCGACTGCCCCGACGATACGGTGCACACCATCCCGGCGATCTTCATAACAATCGGCCAACTCTCCAGTCATCGTGACAGCCAACGACGTAACGGAGCCGAACAACGACAAATCCTGTATCAACTGCTCAGCAAGCTCTTGATGTCGTCGCCATAGGGGGAAGTCGCGGGCTAGTGTCTTGCCACCGTCGTCGGCGTACTTCAGGTTGGCTCCACCGATATCGACCCCGACGCACGAATTCACGCGTAATCCACAACTTCATCGTCCACCCACACATGGCCGTCACAGTCCCAACGCACGGATTCAGCGGTAACTTGGCAAATGATTGGACCAGTCTCGATATCCACAAGCCTGGCCGCGAGATTCCCCTGGATCATTCGCCGAAGTCCGATATACGACGTCGTCAAGCGAGGATTGATTTCGATTACACAATCCTCGCTCGGCCGCTCACCAATGAGCAGGTCTAGACCGACGAACCCACGCGCGGTCGGAGGCATGGCCGCGATGGCTCGCGAAGCAAGTGCCGTCGCGCGTCGCTGGATGTCTTCGTCCAGCGGGCCAATTCCACCAGTGTATTCACAAGTATCGGAACATAAGTTCTGGGACACCGCTGGCAAAAAGGTTTGCTCATGTCCGTTCGCGATCAATGAAATGGAGATCGCTCGCCCAGCAACCCAGGGCTGAAGAATCATGGCGTCAGTCAACTCGGCAAGCGCAGCTTGATAGTCGTTAAATGTTTGAATGTGTTGTGTGCCACACCCATCACGAGGCTTAACGACGAACCGTTCACACGCTGCTACTTCACTCTCGTAACGCATGTCGCTCGTCGCAATGTAGCGAGGATGCGAAATACCAGCGGCCAACAATACTCGTGCTGTTTGCAGCTTATCGCTGGCAACCCGCAAAAAATCGCCACTTCCAGCCATCACATCAACGCCACCAGCTCGCAACATAGCGACGGCTTGCGCCAACATTCCGTCACGCTCGGGCGCAACGACAACAGCGGTGTCACAACCCTGAGCAGCCTCCACCCATTGGGTCCAAATGGACTTATCGGGATCGATCCGAAATAGCCCAACCGAGGGAATGTTCGGAGCAAATTTTTGCAGCACCGACTCAAACCGAGCATCTACCGGAACAACAACCTCAGCGACCTGGGATAAGTCGGCGACAATTGCACCAAGCATCGAAGCGCCTTCACGACGCAAGCTTCCCGGAATCTGATCGGTGGCATGCTTCACGAGCCCACCGCCGCAGACGAACTCTGCAACAAATACTTTCATCTGATCAATCGCTGACCAAAGTAACCTTTAAAAAATACCCAAGTGGTCTCGGGCGTCATCCGTCATCTTATCAGGCGACCAGGGTGGGTCCATCACCACTTTGACATCTACGGTGTCAACTTGGTCAAGTCCTTCTGCGGCACCCTTCGTACCGGCCACCAGTTGCGGTCCAGCTGGGCACATTGGGCTAGTTAGGGTCATTTCGATTGCGACGTCATGCCGACCGTCGTCCTTGGCGTCACCAATGCAGATGGTGTAAACCAAGCCCAAATCAACGATATTGACGTAAAGTTCGGGGTCAATGACCTGCTTCAGCGCTTCGCGTACCTTGTCTTCGCAAAGCGGTTGCACAGCGTCATTTTCAGTCGAGGAAATTTCAGATTCAGACATTATGGGGACTTTAACAGGGATGGCTTATTCGTATTCGCGAACTTGTCGGGCAATCGCCGTCGCTAATGCGTCGCGGACACTTTCGATGGTAATTCGGTCAAAAATCTGTTGAAAGAAACCACTCACGATCATTCGCGTGGCTTCCTTGCGAGTAAAGCCACGACATCGCGCGTAGAAGATTTGTTCTTCATCGACTTTCGCGGTCGTACTGCCGTGCGTACAGCGTACGTCATCTGCTTCGATTTCCAAACCAGGAATGGAATCTGCACGGGACGAGTTTGACAGTACCAAGTTGTCGTTGCGTTGGTAGCCATCGGTCTTTTGAGCGACCTTATCCACCTTGATCATCCCGCGCCATACCGTGCGGCTCTTGTCTTGCTGGGCCGACTTGTACAGGAAGTCGCTGTGACAGCTAGGAGCCTGGTGATGCTGGAGCGTGTTGTAGTTCAAGTGCTGGCGGCCTTCGGTGAACATCACGCCGTTGACCTGGCAATCAGCCCCTGGACCCACGAGATCCACCGACTGGTTCACTTTCGTCAACAACGATCCCATCGCCGCGATCGTCCACTGGAGCGTCGCATCGCGATCCACTTTCGCTTTTTGATGCCCGAAATGGTACGTCTTGTGACCCCATTCCTGCAAATTGACATACCTTAAATGCGAGCCGGGCTTCTGGATCAATTCAACGGCACCCAAGTGCAACCCAGCGGCCTCGTGCGTGACGCTATCGCCTTCATGTAGCACCGTCGCTTCCGCGCCTTCGTCCAAAACGATCAGCGTGTGTGATGTATCTGTCGCCCCGTCGCTCAACATCGAACCGATGTGCAGCGGCTTCTCGATTACCACACCACGCGGCACGTACAAAAATTGGCCGCCTGACCAAAACGCAGCATGCAGGGCGGCGAACTTATCGTAATCAGGATCGAACCCAGTGAACAAGAACTTGCGCACCAGATCAGATTGCTCAGCACAAAGCCGATCGAGGCTGCCAAACACAACTCCCTTGGCGGCTAGGTCTGCGTCGAGCGATTCCGCCACGACGCAGCTGTCAATCGTCTCGACGCGACCACCCAAGTCAACTCCACCAGATAGCTGGTGCGCCATCTCCGTTGCCGCTGCGGGTGCTCCCGAAAGCGCGTACTTTTGAAGTTGAAACATTCGAATATCGGTGCGAATCCATTCTTCGTGACGACGGTCTGGCCAGGCCATTGCGTCGGCATGTGCCCACGCTTCGCGTCGCATCTCAGCAAGCCAAGACGGTTCGATACGTGAATTCAAAAACGAGTCGAAACCCGCAGCATCAAAGTTATGTTGAGTGATAGTCTGTGTCATGAAAGTCAATTGATAAATAAAAACGATTGAACGCTGATTGAATACCAGGACAACCTGATGCCTGGAGCCTGATGCCCGCTTACCCGACGCTGCCTTCCATTTGCAACTGGATCAGCCGGTTCATTTCAATGGCGTATTCCATGGGCAACTCTTTCACGAGTGGCTCAATGAACCCATTCACAATCATCGTGCTCGCTTCGGACTCCGAGAGTCCACGGCTGAGCAGATAGAACATTTGTTCTTCCCCAATTCGTGAAACACTGGCTTCGTGACCAATCTGCACGTCTTGCTCGGCGACTTCGATGTACGGATACGTGTCGCTTCGACTTTGCGGGTCCAAGATCAACGCGTCACACACGACGTTGTTCTTGCTGTGGTGAGCACCTGGCTCGACACGAACCAACCCGCGATAGCTGCTGCGTCCACCGTTCTTGGAAATGCTCTTGCTGATGATTTGCCCAGTCGTATGCGGAGCAGCGTGAACCAGCTTTGCACCCGCGTCTTGGTGCTGGCCAGCACTCGAAAATGCGATCGAAAGAATTTCACCACGAGCACCGGGCTCCATCATGTGAACAGCCGGATATTTCATCGTCAGCTTGCTGCCCAAGTTGCCGTCGACCCATTCCATCGTCGCATCGCCGTAGGCGTAAGCACGCTTAGTGACGAGGTTGTAAATGTTATTGGCCCAGTTTTGGATCGTCGTATATCGGCAACGTGCATTGCGTTTGACGATGACTTCGACGACAGCACTATGCAGACTTTCGGTCGTGTACATCGGCGCGGTACAGCCTTCGACATAGTGCACGCTCGCACCTTCATCGACAATAATCAGTGTTCGTTCGAACTGGCCCATGCTTTCCGCATTGATTCGAAAGTAGGCTTGCAGCGGGAATTCGATATGGACGCCTGGCGGAACATAAATGAACGAACCACCGGACCACACCGCACTGTTGAGGGCTGCGAACTTGTTATCGCTTGGCGGGATCACCTTGCCAAAATATTCACGCAACAAATCAGGGTGCTCGCGAACGGCGGTATCGGTGTCCGTGAAGATCACACCTTGGTCAGCCAACTCGGTTTTGAGCGAACCGTAAACAACTTCGCTCTCGAATTGCGCCTTCACGCCAGCGAGGAATTTCTTTTCCGCTTCCGGAATTCCGAGTCGATCGAACGTGTTCTTGATTTCTTCAGGCACGTCATCCCAAGTCTTGCCTTGGTGATCCGTTGGCTTTAGATAGTAGTAAACGTCTTGAAAATCGAGATCGATTGCACCGCCCCATTTCGGCATCGGCTTGGATTCAAAAATCTCAAGCGACTTCAAACGAAACTCAAGCATCCAATCCGGCTCTTGCTTGATCGCCGAAATCTGGGCAACGATCTCCGGATTGATACCCTTTTGCGCTTTAAAAACGCCGTGAGTTTCTGTGCGGAAGTCGTACTTGTTGATTTCGCCAAGTTCGGCGGATTCGGTAATATCAGTAGCCATGGGAATGTCCCTGGAGTGGTTGTGGTATTTCTTCACCTCAACGACAACGTCGCTGAGACATTTCAAGCCGCGTGAGGTTGTCTCGCAGCCATTTCAATTCACTAAACAGCAGCTTCTTCGGCGAGCATTTCTTGGTTCGCGGCTTCAGCATCCGGATACGCTTTGCGAATACGGTCATAGCCGTACTGATGCAATTCGTCAGCAAGTTCCTTACCGCCCGTTTCGACAAGACGTCCACCGAGCATCACATGCGTGTACTGTGGCGGGTTATGCTCGAGCAACTTGTCGTGGTGCGTGATAATGAGCAAGCCCATCTTCTCGCGACCAATTTCGGCAATCGATTCACTTGCCAAACGCACGGCGTCCGCATCCAAACCACTATCGGTCTCGTCAAGGATCGCGAATTTGGGCTGTAACATTGCGAGCTGCAAAATCTCAGCTCGTTTCATTTCACCACCTGAGAAGCCATCGTTGACATAACGGCGTGCAAACTCAGGATCGATACGTAACTGGGCCATTTTTTCTTTGAGCTCTTTGCGGAACTCGCGCATCGGAATTAGCTCTTCGCCTTCTTTACGATCCGGTCGACGCACATTGGTTGTCGCATGACGCAAAAAGTCAGCCATCTTCACGCCAGGAATCGCCATTGGACGCTGGAATGCCATGAAGATGCCCGCACGAGCACGTTGATCGGGCGCCATCGCCAACACGTCCTCATTGTCAAGCGATATCGAACCGCCGGTGACTTCGTAGCTCGGGTGTCCCATGATTGCCAAACCGAGCGTACTCTTGCCGCTACCGTTTGGGCCCATCAAAGCATGCGTTTCACCGTGCTTGATCGTCAAGTTCACGCCACGAAGGATCGGCTTCTCACCGACGGAAACGTGCAAATCTTCAATCTTCAATACGTTAGTCATAGCCATCAAAAATTAGAACGAGTAAGTGTTAATTCGTCTGAGTAAGTGGTGTCTGTTTTGTCATTCGTAACTAAGTCGGACTTTGGACCGCCGTTGTCGTGCTTTCCACTGCGGCGACAGTCGTCGGGGTGAACTGGCAACAGGTGTCGCCGTCCAATCGGCAACTGCTCAAGTGCATTGGGCGCCCCAGGGCTTCGGAGAACATTTTTTCTTCGAGCCGGCACATCGCCCGATCGTCCGAGACATTCGTTAGCGACGGGTAAGGGCATGAACCGATATCCAGCACCGGTAGTTCACCGTCATGCAAGACTTCATTGTCAATTTGTCGCGCCGTAAGCGCTTCGGAAAGCTTACGCACTCGCTGTTCAAATGCGACCGCCTCGCCGTCCTTTGAACTTGCAATCGGAGTAGCGAGAAATTCCTCGCCCTTGCTCGGCTGGTTGAGTTCTTCTGCGAAACGTTGGCCAAGGCGACCGGCGACTGACTCCAGCAATCGACGACGAACTGCGTCATCGGGTAACGCAACAATCTCACGCCACATCGCGTCGACTAGCTCAACGGGATTGGTACCCGTACGTTGGTGCCCAGCACTCGTCAAACGATAGCGAAACGTCGGTCTTCCGCGACCCGCGACGAGCTTCTCCCTCTCAATCAACCCCTGCTCCAGAAGCCGCTCCACACGCTGGCGGACGGCCGTTGCAGTGACGCCGAGTGAATCCGTCAACTCGCCAATCCCCACCGCCTCACCCATTCGCAACGCGAGCAGTAATTGACGGTCGACAGACCGCAAATCGCTCGTTTCGGGGTGAGAGGTATTGTTCATCAGTTCGCGGACTTAGGTCTAGATTATGAAGCTGGCTGGAAATAACGTGTCTAGCGAGAGTTTCGGGACCGAAAGTTTCGGGGCCAAGAAGTTCTCTCCATGTATCCTTACGACTAGACGCCTTTTTGACAACTGGTGTTGTGTAAAATAAAAGTCCCCATTTTAGGCTTCGATTGTGCGAGCGATCCCCTCACGAGGATCCCCAGCCCCTGATACGATCCGATTTCGATCACTCCACCCCCAAAATCCACGTTTTTCCGAGTCGAATCTGATGAAAGCCGTAGCGGTTACGCCCGGTACCCCGAACAGCGTCCACTTTCGCGACATCGAGAAACCACAACTGAATCAAGTTGCCGGTGGACTCGGAGTCCTTGTAAAAGTGCTCAAAGTCGGGGTCGATGCCACCGATCGCGAGATCAATGAAGCCCAATACGGCAATGCCCCGGACGGAGACGACTTCCTTGTCATCGGGCACGAGTCGTTCGGGATCGTCGAGGCGGTCGGACCGAATGTCAAGCGTGTCAAGCCGGGCGACTATGTCACCGCCACGGTGCGTCGCCCGGGAGGATCGATCTATGACTTGATCGGTACCAATGACATGACGAGCGAAGAAACCTATTACGAACGCGGCATCAATCTACGTCACGGCTTTCTTACGGAATACTTTGTCGACGAAGAAGAGTACATCGTTCGCGTGCCTGAGGGACTCAAGCACTTGCATGTCCTGCAGGAGCCAATGAGCTGTGCGGTCAAAGCGATCGAGCAGGCGTACGAAGCCCAACGGCGCATGAAGGTCTGGCGCCCCAAAGTCGCCTACGTGCTCGGCGCTGGCCAAATCGGATTGCTGGCGACATTGGTGCTGAAGCTTCGTGGACTCGAAGTCTTCACACTTGCCCGAGGCGAAGCACCAAACCTCAAGAGCGAAATCGTCAAGGGACTCGAAGCGACTTACGTTAGCACTCGCGAAACATCGATGACGGACCTCGTCAAACAAACAGGTCGCCCCAATTTGATCATCGATGCTACCGGAAGCAGTGCGTTGGCGTTCGAAGCGATGCAACACATCAGCCACAACGGTGTCGTGGTTTGGACAAGCATCACCGGAGGCTCGAAGAAGATTGAGATACCTTCGGACTCAATCAACATCAACTGGGTGCTTGGCAACAAATTGCTTCTTGGCAGTGTGAATGCGAATCGCACACATTTTGAAAGCGGCATTCGCGATCTGGCGCTAGGTGACGTGATGTATCCCGGCGTCCTGGAAAAGATCCTCACCACACCAGTTAACGGTCTGGATCAATACCAGGAGATGATGCGGCTACTCGTCGAAGATAACGAGGCCCTCAAGGTCTTTGTCAACGTCGCCGAGGCCAACTAACTGCACTTCAGGCGAACGGTTGTAGGGATGTCTTTCGTCATGCGGCCAATACCATAATTCGTTCAAAACGTTGGCGGATTTTTGCGTGATCCAGATCGACATGCAGATCAATCAAAATTTATCTCGTAGCATTTCACCGGCGATTTGACGTCGACAGTCCGCGTGCGACGGTCGGCGGAAGGATTGTCCGCGTGAGACGGTCGGCGGAGGGATTGTCCCATGGCCGGTCACTTCGATCAACGAGCTGCTCGCCGCTGCGGTTCCAACCCTCCAATTCTACCAATGCGTACAACCAGCCACACAGGTTCCAGCAACCAACGCTTGACCACACGTTGCGAACTTGCGGCTCGCCCGCGCCTCACACCTCCTTCACATCGTGGAACTGTTCTCGATTGCCCAGCGATCAGAAACTGCCCTCAAGATCGACTTCACACTCATCGCTGTATCCGTGCTGATGTACGTTGCCCAGTTGCCGCTGGCGTGCTCAAGCATAACCACTCGCACCACACCCTACGACGATGTGACTCGTTGCCAGGAAGGTCTTGTAGCGACCTTCCGCCATCACGCCTCGGCAAGCGTAACGAATCGAGAGCCAAGTCGTGCTGTCGTCTGCTAGTTTCGATAAGTTAAAACGGTTTTTTCCGTACTTGCGAGGCCGACCGCGTTTGCCTGGTTCGTTCACGGGAAGATCAAACAACTTCGCATCACGCCGCAGCCGCGTAACTACCACCGCACCTTCGGCCATCAGCGACTAAACGATTTCACCGGCAGCATAAGCACCGTCGAAAACGACGACGAAGCCTGCCTTGCTGCCCATCGCTCGCAGTGATCGAATCACGCGTCTGAGTATTTCGAGCGAGAGTTCGTGTTTAGTGCGGAATTCCCACCGGTATCGCTCTTTCAGCTTGGCGATATCGACGTGTCGAACGTACAGACGCGACAACAGCGGAATCGCAATGACGCCGAACAACGGATGATTGAGCAACATCGCTAAGCAGACCTAATTGTGACCGTACAACCACTCGCCATCACCGGGTCCAGGCGTGGGGTTGTGGTGAATGTTGGCAGCTTCGACGCGAGGTCCGAAACGCTTTGTCGGCGAGTCATCAACAGCGATTGTCCAGTAGCCGCCTTCACCTGGATCGAACCTCAACAGAATGAATCGTAGTAGAGGCAGCATCACCGATGTGGTGTTCTTGCCTATCGAGGCGAGCACTTCATGAAAACGATCCCAATCATCTTTGACGCCGGCACAACGAAACCAATTGGCGGCAGTGCGTCAACCGCCTGCGAGCATAGCGTCTGCAATGACGATGGGAAGCCGAAAGGCAATCCGCTTGTCGAGCAATCGGCTCATCGCAACGACGAGCCCAGCGATGCCGCCGACCAGTGGCACCGAGGCAGATTTGGTCGATTGACGAAGCGGGTTAGGCGTGGACAGGCGTTGCTGCTTATCATGCCGCGAGTGTGTCGACTTGGTCTTATGTTGAGGTTGCGGCGGTTTGCCGGAGCGTTTACGCTTAGCCATTCTTGGCTCTTTCGGAATATGGTGTGGTGTGAGAACCTTCATCTTCCTTGAGGGCCTTTTTCGTCCCAATATCAGTTCGGCGGTGATAACCGTTCGATAGGCACTCTCGAGAGCGGACATGTTCATTAGTAGCCGAATCGAGTTTTGCCATTCTTCGTCTTGCCGAATGAAGTGCAAAAGCACACCAACAGCAACAATCGTGGTGACTCGCTTGGACCAGAACGCGACACGCTCCGTGGGACGAGTAAGTTCAAGAAACTGCCATCCCCAAACAAGGGCCACTCCGACGCCGTACCCAATCGCCAGTGAGAAACCTGACAGAACGCCTTGGACAACATAGACTCGAGGGAGCAATGACGGCGCGACTGAGAGTGCAAAAAACATCGCAGCTACGACTAATCCAACGAACGAGAGCAACTCCCAGTACTAACTCATCCAAGCCTGCATTCAGGAACGCAGTTTGTTCATCAAGCTCAACACTTCGGCATCTCACATAAATCCTTCTGTGGCATTTCCGCTCGTCCGCCGAACGTCCTACACCGTGGCTGCGTGATGACGTGAAGCAAGCGATCTGCAAATACAAGCGACAAAAGAGGCGGCTCACGGTATGTGCTGGAAGCTGCATGTGCTGGAAACTACCTTCGAAAATTAAGCCGCCGCAGTACTGGTAGCATGTTCACTTTACTTGCTACTGCGAAAGTTTCGTCGCAGCACCCCCCTTATGTGAGTTCTCTGTATACTTAATGGGTCAGGTTGGAATGATTTTAAGGCGATGGGAGACAAGGCGATGTTAACAGCAATGAATGGGCGCAGCACAGAATTGACACAATTGCTCAAAGAACATGGTCCCAATGTTCGTCATCGCATCGCTTCTCGAACTCCTGTTCGGTACCAAGCGTTTTTTGACGTCGACGACGTGATGCAGGAAACCTACGCCCAGGTTTTTACGCTGCCAGAGGGAGCGTTGCAACATGCTTTCGAAGCGTGGTTGTATCGGGTCGCTGAAAATAACTTGAAGGACTTGATTCGCTACTGCGATGCGAAAAAGCGAAACGCCCAAGCCAAGTCAGCCGATTCGATCAGCAATATGACCGCCTGGTCAGAGCTTGCTTTCAAGCTCCTGTCAGATGACTCAACACCGTCGTTTCAAGTTCGTCGTAAAGAACTCATCGCTTTGTTGCGAGACGAAATTCAACAGTTACCAGATGCCTACCAGTTTATCGTCTTTAACTACGATCTAGGCACCATGTCCATGGAGCAAGTGGCTCAGGAGCTAAGGTGCAGCCTCGGCGCAGCGTTCATGCGTCGTAACGCCGCGCTGTCTCGACTTCGACAGCGTGTGAAATTGCGATCAATGGCCTCTTAATGAACTGATTTTTCGTCAGTGCCGCTTGTTATTGGACCAGCTGTGAACGAGACCAAGTTCGATGGACCGATTTCGAGAAAATTCACGAATTTTGAAAAATAGGAGTTGAGCAATCGCTGTAGATTCTCGCCTAAATTTCTGTGAGCAAAACGACTGATCCCACCCCGAACGACTCGTCTGCGTCTGACGAAGACGATTGTATCGAACGCGCTTTTCGTGAAGCATTGTTGCGTCAACCGAACTCAAGTGAGTTTGGTGAAGCCAATGTGGTTTCGTCGATGGAGTTTGAGGGAAACGCGTACCGACCGGTAGGAGTCATCGCCAGCGGAGGTACGTCGACGATCTTTCGCTGTATTCACACGGCTTCTGGTGATACGGTTGCCATTAAAGTTCTTCATCCGGTGCTAGTAGGCGATGAATTGCTCCGCCGGTTTCAACTCGAAGCCAAGCTACTTGCGAAGCTGCGGCATCATGGGATCGTACGAATCGTCGGCTACGGCAAGTGCAACTGTGCCGGAATCTCGCTGCCCTACATTGCGATGGAGTACATTCGCGGTACTTCGATCGTCACGCACTGTCGTGACCGTGCACTGTCGATTCGAGATCGGTTGCGGTTACTCACCGAAGTTTGTGCGGCAGTCCAATACGCGCATCAACGTGGCGTGGTTCACCGTGATCTGAAACCAGCCAATATCCTGGTGAACGAGAAAGGCGCTCCCTACATTTTGGACTTCGGAGTCGCTCGTATTATCGATGCATCCGACGACCATACCACCATGCACACCCGCGCGGGACAGTGGCTCGGTACGTTGATGTACATGAGCCCCGAACAATTGGCGGGCGATCCCGACGATGTGGATACCCGAAGCGACATCTATTCGCTTGGCGTCGTCGCGTACCAAGTCCTTGCGGACCAGCTTCCGTATAGCGAAGTCGTGCGCAACAGTATCGAGTTGGCGGACTGCATTCGCAAAGTGGAACCGATCCCGCTGGGGCGAATCGTTCGACAATGCCGTGGTGACATTGAAACGGTCGTTGCCAAAGCCATGGCGAAGAACCGTGAAGAGAGATACAGCACGATCACCGAGTTCTCCGCAGATCTCGGACGGGTACTCGCCAGCGAACCAATCCTTGCGCGACGCACACCGATTCTTGGCCACGTGTACCGCTGGATGGTTCGCCAGAAACTTGTCGCGGGTTTAGCGTGTTCATTGGTGCTCACGCTCGCATTGCTGGGTTTATTGTCGCTGTATTACGGAGCTCGCGCGCGACACGCGGCCGAGCAACGGCGAGTGCAGTTGTATTGCGCGGAAATGAACTTGGCGATGCAAGCCTTCGAGAAATCCGACATCGGATCGGTTCGCCAGTTTCTGCAACAACAAGTGCCTATGCAACGTCAAACCGACTTGCGCGGATTCGAGTGGCGTTATCTTGATCGTCAAGTAAACGCCGCCAAGCATGTCATTCTTGGACATACGTCACCTGTATCTGAACTGGCATTCTCGCCCGATGGCAAATACTTGGCGAGTGTGAACAACAACGAACTCGTTGTTTACGACACGACGAACTGGCGTCCGGCACTTCGCAAGAATTTTGATGAAGGTCCCGTCAATGCAATGCAGTTTTCCCCTCAAGGTGAAAAAATTGCATTGGCTATGAACTGCAATACGTTTCGTGTGATTGGGTTCCCGCAAGGCAATACTTTATTCGAGCAACAAATTCCTGACCACGCACTCTCGGTGTGTTTCTCCAACGACGGTTCCATGCTTGCTGGAGGCAGTGGCACTTACAACGCTTACGTCCCAGAGACCTCGCCCGGGAAAATTCGCGTTTGGGACTGCAGTACGTTTAAAGAAATCTGGGAAATAAGCGAGGGCGTCACTCAGCCAACCTCAATGAAATTTCTTGCAAACGACCACCAGATTTTGGCCGCGCACGTCGGTGGCGCCGCGACGCTTTGGAACATTGGCGAAACGAATGGTACGGTTGTAAGCCAGGCCGTTGTTGACGCACGGGAGGTTGCGCTGTCGAGCGATGATAGCCTCTGTGCAATCGGAAGTTGGCGAGGGCCATCAACCATATGCAACGTATCCGATAGTTCGGAGGTCTCGCGAATCCCTGTGGATCAAGTGAGTCAGCTTGCATTCTCGCCGGACAATCGCTTTGTGTTGGTGGTTTCTGGTCGCACCAGTGCCGCAAGAATTTGGGACGTTTCCGAATCGCATTGGCACGACTCTTTGTCTGGACATCAAGGCATTTTGCTCGCGGGCGCCTACTCACCATCGGCTCCAATTGTCGCGACATCCGGCGAAGATCGAAGCATTCGCATTTGGGATACCTCAAAACGATATTCCGCTTACGTTCATCCAGTGGGCGAGAGTGAGATCGACGCACTCTCGCTGGATCGCGACGAGCGTTTCCTTGCTGCCGGCGATCGTAGCGGCATGATTCGTGTCTGGGATTGGAAAACGAAAGAGTTATTGTTTGAACGCAAAGTATTGAATGGTTGGGGCGAAGGAGCAGAACTGTCGCCCGACGGAGAAACGCTCATCTATGGCGGCCGTCAGAGTGCCAACGAAGGCTTCTTAGCCGCGATTGAATGGCAGACCGATTCACAACCGGTTGAACTTTATAATGAGGAAGGTGCTCTTGCCAGCATCAAGTATTCTCCCTGCGGCAACTACATCGCAGGTTCCACCGTTGGCGTTGCTCCGGAATTATACACATCAGAAGTACGCGTTTGGGACGCGCGTTCCTGGAAGTTGATTTGGCGATCGGTTCTAGAAACCCAAAGTTCTCAAGTCGTAGCGTTCTCGCCAGACTCAACGCAACTGGCGTCCGGCCATGACGATGGCGTCATTCGCATTTGGGACGTGCCCAGCGGCAATCTTGTCCGACAAAGCAAGCGACAATCATCAGCAATTACGGCACTTGCATATTCGACGGATGGTAAGCAATTGGGTGTTGGCACTTGGGCGCATTGGCTCGAGGGCCGTCCCGGCACGGAGGTGGCAATACTGGATTCCGCGACCCTGCAAACCGTTCACAGTCGCACAGGCAATCCAGGCGGGAACTACGGGCTTTGCTTTTCGCCAGATGGTTCCATCTTGGCCAGTGGCCTGGGGAGCGGGCTGGTCAAATTGTGGGACACGAAAACAGGAATGCAGCGCGCCGCACTCGCGACTCCGCAACAAGGCTGGGTGTTCAACGTGAGGTTCGCCAGCGACGGCAGGCAACTGATTGCCACCTACGGCTCAGCAACCCAGCCCTGCGGAATCATCGTATGGAACGCGCAGCTTGAAGAATGAACATTTGTCACCAGACATTTCTTTTTCATTTTTTAATGAATCCTACCTAAGCAATGCAGCTGAACTTCGCCTAACTCTGAAGGGACCGGTTTAGATCGCTCAGAACTTCGAGGCGAGGATTAAGCAGCGGCATGACAGATTTCAACAGTAGGCGGTCTCGGCACCGAAGTACGGGTCGGACTGAGTCGCATCATGCGCCGAGTCTAATACGTCGAGCGAAATCGCGCCGCGAGCCGTCGCAAACGCGTCGTCGAACTTTGATAGTTGAGCGACTCGAGCAACGCCAGCTTTTGTCAGCAGATTGGCAAAACCCCATTGCACCTCCGGATATTAATGCGGATGGGCGTGTCAGTTCTCTTGACGCGTTGGTCGTGATCAATCAGTTGAACTTGCGGCAAGTGATCCACCAGGGTTCCCGCTTGCATGATCGTCGCCTCTTTGCTGAATCGCCATTTTATGATGCCAATGGCGATGGATCGTTAACAGCCGCAGACGCGCTTTTCGTCGTGCACTCAATTTGGCTCAACGATTCCACTGACAGCCTGTCGGCACCTCAAACTGTGGAAATTCCAAGACCATCGGCTAGAGATCTGCAGCCTTCGAGCCCGGCCTATCGCAAGCCGGAGGCTCAAACCGACGCGAGGCCGGTAACGCGTTTTGCGGGCAGTTTACTGGACGCGAAACCGGCGATCGCCGTAGGCGACGCTGCGGGAACACCAGCGGTTACTCCGAGTGACCGAATCGATCCGAATCAGTCAACATCGCCGTTTTCTGGCGTTGTGAGCATTAACCCTCACAATGCTGCACATGGCAGTGGTCTCTGCACAGCGACGTTAATCTCACCCACTCATTTGCTCACTGCTGCTCACTGTGTCGACGTCGCAGGTGGCGCGGAACCACTACCAAGCCAAGAAGAGACGGGTGATGGGGTCATCGACTTCGAGCCTGGCGACATCGCTGTTGTTTTCAATCACAACAATCCCGACAGCCATTTTACTGGGGCGACGATTCATTCGAATGTCTCAGCGATCGCCATACATCCGGACTGGCACGGCTTCAACAATGTCAATGCTTCTGGTGGAGCCAACATCAATGACGACATCGCGATCATCACGCTCAGCCAACCAGCACCTGCCGGTGTGCCCCAGTACTCACTTTCGACAATTCCATTCGCCTCCGCTATCGACATTTTCCTTGTAGGATACGGATTAACGGGAAATGCAATCACAGGATACATCACAGACAGCTCTGACTTCTTTGTAAAGCGTACCGGCCAAAACTTCACCGAGAAGTTCGAAATCGATGACGAAGGACTGGGCCAGAAAGAAATCTTCCTGTTTGATTTTGATGGCCCCGACGCAACAACAAATACGCTTAACGATGGATTGACTCACGGCAATGATCTCGAGGTTACTATCGGCAGTGGTGATTCAGGAGGCCCAAGTTTCATTTGGGACGATGCGAACAACGACAGTAACATTTCATCCAACGAATTGCGTCTTTTTGGAGTAAATACATTTTCTCAGGGTGGCGGATCCATTCCCGTGGCACCATTGTTCGGGTCGCAAGGCGGCGGCATGGTCGTCAATTCGTATCTGGGATGGATTGCCTCGGTAATGAATGAGGCGCCTGTGCTCAGTGGTATTGAAACGTCTACGATCAGCTACACCGAAAGCGATGCAGCGACCCAAATCACGAACTCTATCACTGTAAGTGACGTCGATAACGATAACATCGCTAGCGCGACAGTAACGATCAGCGTTAACTACGCAAACGGTCAAGACCTGCTTTCAGCGACCGGATTGCCGAGTGGAATCACGTCCAGCTTCAATGCAAGCACTGGCACGCTGACTCTATCCGGCAGTGCCTCCAAAGCAAACTATGAAACAGCCCTTCGAGCCGTCCGCTACACAAACACTAGCGAAAATCCGAGTACGTTGACGCGAACGATTAGTTTCCAAGTCAGCGACGGCGTCGAAAATAGCAACGTGGTGACGCGCCAGGTCTCTGTTGCGGCCGTGAACGACGCGCCAACTCTCAGTGGTATTGAATCCACATTACTCAATTTCACTGAAGGCGATGCAGCGACACAGATCACTAACTCTATCACTGTAAGTGACGTCGACAGTGATAACATCGCTAGTGCGACGGCAGCGATCAGCGTTAACTACGCAAGCGGTCAAGACGTGCTTTCAGCGACCGGATTGCCGAGTGGAATCACATCCAGTTTCAATGCAAGCACTGGCACGCTGACCCTAACCGGCAGTGCCTCCAAAGCAAACTACGAAACAGCCCTGCGAGTCGTCCGCTACACAAACACCAGCGATAACCCAAATACGTTAACGCGAACGATCAGCTTCCAAGTTGACGACGGCGTCGCAAATAGCAATGCGGTGACGCGTCAGATCACAGTCACAGAGTTCATCCAACTCAATAATGCACCAGTTCTTTCCATCGCTGGTTCACCGACACTCGCACCGCGCGATGAGGACGACACTAATCCGACTGGCGAGACAGTTGCAATTTTTGTTCTGGACGATTCCATCACGGATATTGACGTCTTGAACTCCGCGAGCTTCCAGGAAGGAAACTCGAGCCTTGAAGGAGCTAACTACACCACCGATGCGGTCACGATACGTCAATGGACTGGAACGACTTTTGCAGGTAACACGAACACCAACGGTTCGGACCAAATTCTTATCGGGTTTAACGAAGCAGGAGGCGATGGAAACTCGCAAATCGAGACGATGCGGGGGCTATTGGAATTTGACATCACAGCCTTGAAAGATTCGCTCGGCCAGGCGAACTTTGTCATCGACGACGTGAGCCTGAACTTGCGAACGGCGACTCAGGCGGGACAAAGGATAGGCAACGGCACCACGGTACCCTTGAGTATCGACGTCTATGAATACGACCACGACATCAACGAAAACACGGCAACTTGGATCGCGCCGAGTGCGACCGATGCCACTCCCGGTGGATCTCACTCGACGCTCTTGTCGAGTTCGGTGTCGTTTAACCCAACAGTAATCAACCAGTCAATTACGATCGGAGACTCGGTCGCGTTCCGGGAAGCGATTGAAGCGGCGCTGACTGGTGATGGAATACTGCGATTGCTGCTTCGTGCACCAGAACCCGTGGAAACACTTACCCGCGCGCCTGGCTTTGATGCTCTCTTTGCACGCTTTGCTGCGGAAAGCGATGGGACAACTTCCAATCGACCTCAACTCAATATCACGCTCTCGGCGCCCGAGTCCATTGCCGTTACCGGTGCCGACGAAACCAACGGTACTTGGCAGTATTCAATCGACAACGGAAACAACTGGACCAATTTCGCGAGTCCTTCGCCGTCTGCAGCTCGACTGCTCAGCTCAATCGACCAAGTCCGATTTGTACCGAACCCCAACTACGCCGGGCCCGCAACATTCACTTACCTCGCTTGGGATCAGTCCGTTGGTTCTGTGGGCGACATAGTCGATACATCCAACTCGAACAACGGTGGATCAACTGCTTTCAGTACCGCTGTCGAAACCGCATCGCTCACCGTTACGCCGATCAATGATGCTCCAGAGCGAATCAGCGGATCACTGCTGCCGATCAACGTCGTCGAAGACAGTGCCAACACGACAGCAACCACACTCGGATTCGCTGGCCTCACGTACAGTCCCGGTGGTGGAAGCGATGAGTCGACTCAGACGTTGACCTACACGATCACATCGATTCCATCGTTCGTGGAAATATTCAAAGCAGATGGCACGACTCAACTTCTCGTCAATAACACCGTCACCGCCAGTGAGCTTCAGGGACTCACGTACAAAACGCTTCCAGACTCGCACGGCAGCGGTAACTTAATTTGGACAGTTACCGATAGCGGCAGCGGTATCGCGCCAAATGAAAACCAACTCGTTGAATCTCTCGCCTTAACTGTCACCGACAATGTCGCTCCGTCGGTTGCTGACGTGAGTGTCAACCATCCCGTACTCACTGATGTACATGCTGGACCGAACGCATTCGTGGTGACAGTCTCGTTCAACGAGTCGATGGACACAAACCAAGATCCCACGCTTGTCTTCGCACCGGACGTGACTAGCGGACCACTTCCATCGCTCGTCTTTGCCGCGGCACAGTGGACGACCGACAAGACCTTTGTGGCAACATATGATTTTGCTGATCAAAACGTCAACGTGAACGACATTCACATCGACGTCACCGGCGCGTTGGACTCGGCTGGAAACACTCAAACGAACTATACGTCCGAGGCTGAGCTGAGTATTGACACAGTGGATGTAGCAGAAACGAGTGTCGGTTTGGACTTGGCAAACAACTTAAAGATTACCGACATCAACGGTGGGACCTCGAATGACTCACTTACGGTTTCCATCAACGGACTGAATGTTCGTGTCCACGATCCGGCTCAAGTTCTAGAAGCTGGGTTGGGTGCGAGTTTGGTTGACTCTCACACAGTCGAAGTTCCACTTGCGAGCATCACGGGAACGACCGGAATTGTCTTCACGACACTGGGTGGTAACGACTCGCTAACGATTGACTTCTCTGGCGGCAGTTTCGCTAAATCCGTGCGATTCTCCGCAGGAGCAAATGTCGGAACTCTCGATGAGCTGGTGCTAGTCAATCTAGCATCGCCAGCGGCAACCGCGTTCAATTTAAACGATTTCACCAGCGGAACGATCGACATCGCCGGAAATGCATTGATTCACTATGCGGATCTCGATTCGATCGAATCACTAGTTGCAACCACCGACGCTACAGTCAACTACAACTCGTTCCCAGAGACAATCACGCTCAGTGACTTAGGTGGCGGTGCGACATTACTTGCTTCGACCGTTGCAATCCCTTTGTCACTTGCCAACCCCACAGCTTCACTTACGATTATCGCTGGTAACCTCGGTGGCGATACCATTGTCGTCAGTAGCTTGGCAAGCGGTTTCGATGCTGACCTTCATCTCGACGGGCAAGGCGGTACCGACAGTGTTTTCATCGTTGGCTCAGTATCATTGGCATCGGCAAGATCGTTGAGTGTTGATGCTGACACCATTTGGCTCTCCGGAACGAACACGAGTGTCAGTACTACGGGAACAGGTTCTGTTTCCTTGAATGCGGATCGTCAAATCGGGTTTGTTGCCGGTTCCAGTATCTCGACCGTGAATGGCGGTATCGAATTGAACGCCAATTCCGCAGGGACGGCGAGCGGCGACTTCGTCGGAATCGATCTGCGTAATTCGGTCCTCCAGACAACGGGTATCGGCAACATCCTTGTTTCTGGACAAGGAGGGAATGATGTCAACACGTCATCACATTATGGCGTGCTTGTGCGTGACGGCTCTTCGGTAACTTCCACTTCCACGGTTTCAAACGCGGGCTCGATTAGCATCACGGGCCACGGAGGAATCGGTATTTCAAATAACGACGGAGTGAGTATCCAGGGCGGGACGACCGAGATCACGAGTGTCAAAGGAGCGATTTCGATTGTCGGAGAGGGTGGCAACGGCACCGGAAGTGAAAATGAGGGTATCTCGCTGACGAACTTCGGGCGAGTTCATTCCAGCGGTTTGGGCGAAGACGCTGCAACAATCGATCTCGTGGGTACCGGTGGCAGCGGCTCGCGTTTTAACAATGGGGTTTGGATCAGCAGTAGTAGCGTAGGTATCTCAAGCTTCGATGGGGCAGTGTCCATTACTGGAACAGGCGGCAACGGATCTGAAGATTTCAATCGTGGTATAGCCTTGGAGGACGTGACGGTTTCCTCACTAGGAACAGGACCGCATGCTGCGACTATCTCATTGAATGGAACCGGCGGATCGGGAACAACTGACAACGTTGGCGTGTCACTCGAGTTCGACACCACGCGAATCACAGCCTTCGATGGTGACATAAGTATCGTTGGTCTCGGTGGCGGAAACGAGTCTGGCAACCACGGGGTCATGCTGAGCGACATTGACACAATCAACTCTTCGGGAACTGGCGAATTTGCAGCCTCCATTTCGATCAACGGAACGGGAGGTGACGGAACGGAACACAACTACGGAGTGTTCTTGGACGAGAGCACGACCGACATCACCAGCACGGTCGGAAACCTGACGATTGTTGGTCAAGGCGGAACTGGTTCCGGCGATTTCAATCGGGGAATTAACGTCCAAAATGGAGCTTCGGTAACCGTCGCCAATGCCCCGTTGTCCGTTGTCGGAACCGCCGGCTCAGGCAACTCGGAAGGCGTACGTTTATCAAACATATCCAGCGGACATCTTTTGTCGACCGGCGGCGGTGCAGTTTCAATCACCGGCACCGGAAGCGGTAGCGAGCCTGACTTTGAAGCCGGTGACGTGAGCGTTGTCGGTGGCCCATTGGCCCAAGGCACGATCACGATCGTGGCCGATAGGATCGACTTGCACGATACTGTCATCATTCAATCCACTGGTGAGCTCGATATCCGACCGCGAACCGCTAGCACTGATATTCGACTGGGAGCCGGAGCAGCCGACTTGGGATTGCAGCTAGATCATTTGGAACTGGCGCGATTGCAGCCGGGATTCCAACAGATCAAGATCGGTGACTCGATCGCCGGTACAGGAACGGTAGACATCACCGCATCGACCTTCACCAGTCCTCTATCCATTGTCGGCGGCAGTATCTCAGTCACGCAACTCAGCAACGCAGCTCATGCGGTCTCATTAAGCGCGCTTACGGGCGGAATCGTCGACGGCGGTGAAACGGGTGTTGACATAACGGCATCGGAATTGATTACTAACACGAGTACAGCCTTTGGAAGCGATGCGAATGCAATCGAAACGTCGGTTTCCACGCTTCAAGCCACGGCGAACAGTGGCGGGATCTTCCTTGCTGAGAGCGATTCACTGACGATCAGCGAGATTTCGGTGGGGACCAACGTCGACGTCATGATCAGAAGCGCCGACGGCCAGATCGATCTTGCTGCGGGCCAAAGTATCGCAACAACCGGCACAGGGTCGTTGACGTTGACAGCAGCCCAGAGCATTCGCATGAACCCCGGTTCGTCCATATCCACGGTGGATGGCGACATCGATTTGTCGGCAAACGCGTCTGGCTCAGCAAGCGGAATATTCACAGGCATCACCGTCGACGACGCTAACATACAAACCACTGGAGTCGGGAGCATTCGATTGACGGGATCGGGTGGCAATAATGTTGGGATCAGCAATCAACGGGGCATCTCTCTAGTTAACGGAACTTCAGTCTCATCCACGTCTGTTGGTAATTTAGCAGGTCGAATTGAAATACTCGGCACGGGCGGAGCTGGTGACGGTGCAAATCACGGCGTCGCAATCGCGAACGCGGTGGCGATTACCAGCGTGGACGGAGACATTTCAATCACGGGGCAGGGAGGTGGCGGAACCGGATCGAACAATGTCGGCGTGCTGATTGTCAATGCCGATGCCGTTGCATCCACTGGGACTGGCGTGACCGCAGCAAAGATCACTATCGACGGAAAGGGTGGTACTGGAGATAGTCTTAATGTCGGTACGGTGATCAGTGGTCCAACGAGCGATGTCACCAGTGTGGACGGCGACATTGTGATCACCGGCCAAGGCGGAAGCAGTTCTGGCAGTGCTAGCCGGGGCGTTTTGCTGACTAATATTGAAACGATTTCATCGCTCGGAATAACCGTCTCAGCGGCAACTATTGAAATCAATGGGAACGCAGGTAGCGGAACATCTGCTCTTGATGGTGTGGCGATGATCGGCAGCACATCGGATGTAACTAGCCGATATGGCGACATTTCGATTAGCGGTCAAGGTGGCAACGGTTCGGAAAACAATAACAATGGCATCTTGCTGTTGAATATTGACTCAATCGCATCCCTGGGAACCGGTGCCAATGCCGCGAAGATTTCGCTTGATGGAAACGGCGGATTGGGAACGCTCAGGAATAAGGGTGTGGTGACAATCGGAAGCACGACCAATCTAAACAGCGTGGACGGCGAGATTCGGATCGTTGGTCAGGGCGGTACTGGCATAGCAAATGAAAACGATGGTGTCCATTTGGTGTCGCCAATCACAATCAGCGGTTCGTTAGGGTCTCTGGCATTGACGGGAACAGCGTCAAGCGGTGAATCAACGGGAGTCCGGCTATCCCACAGTTCAGGTACTGCGATCCTAAATAATGGTCAAGTTCCGCTCACCATAACGGGGACGGCCAATGGGGCTCCGTCAACGGCCTTCCTTGCCGAGGGCAATAGTGTTATCGGTGGCCCATTGGCCACAGGGCCGATCATAATCATTGCGAATTCGGTCTCGCTAACGGGCGGTTCAAGCATCGAGTCGGATGGCACATTGGTGATTCAGCCGAGTGTAGCAAGTACCGACATTCATCTTGGCGTTGGAGCGGTCAATAGTGGATTGCAACTGGATCATTTGGAATTGTCACACATTGTCAATGGCTTCCAATCCATCACGATTGGAAGCGTGTCGAACGGTACGGGTGAAATCACTATCAGTCAGGTGTCGCTTGAGGACCCAGTGATACTAGCGGGCGCAATAGTGCGAGATGCTGGCTCTGCGGACGACATCATCGCACCAACGGTGGAGTTTCAAGCCACGATCGCACCAGGAGCGTCGCCGGGTGTGTTATCAGTCACAGGTGACGCAACGATCGGCGCTGGACAACAGCTGTTGATTGAAATCGCGGGCACTGCTCCTGGCACAGCAAGCAATCACCACGACCAACTCATCGCCACTGGTGCTGTTACGATTCAGACAGGAGCCACACTTGGTCTAGCATCGCTAAATTCTTTTGTTCCGATTCCCGGTGATAGCTTCACTATTATTGATAGAAACGGAGGTGCGGGCACGTTCGCTGGCTTGGAAGAAGGTGCATTGCTAGCTGACTTTCTTGGCATTTCCGGAGTCGATGCGATGATTACTTACGCAGGCGGCGACGGTGACGATGTGGTGATTTTCGTCATTCCCAGCGATTTTATTGTCAATACACTAGCCGACACGCACGATGCCATTGCAGGCAACGGCGTCGCCGAGGACGCGTCCGGCAACACGTCGCTGCGAGCAGCAATTGAAGAGGCCAATGCGCTGCCCGGTGCACAGTCAATCAGTTTCGATCCTTCGCTTTTCGCCAACGGACCGGCCACGCTTACGCTGGGCGGTGCATCACTTGACGTTACGGACGATATGAGTGTTCTCGGTCCAGATGCGACAATGCTTCACATCAGTGGTGATCATCAATCACGCGTGTTGAATGTATCTAGCGGTGTTGTCGTCGATATTTCAAGGATCACGATTCGCGGTGGAGAAAGGACGTCCCAAGGTGCCGGAGTCTTCAATGCCGGCCAGCTCACACTTAGCGATGTCACACTTACCGACAACATAGCAACTGGATCGGTTGTGGTACTGCCGTCGTTGCCACCAATCAATCTTCCTGGTCACGGAGGCGCAGTCTACAACAGTGGCGACCTGCAACTCGTTCGCGTAAAGATTCACGACAATCAAGCGGACAACGGAAGCGCAGTCTATACCACGAACGATGCAACAATCACCGATAGCGTCATTGAGAATAATATCGGGATGAGCAGGCTGCCTAAGGCATCCGAAACGCTTCACGCCGCGACATCAAACGGTTGGCTCCAAGTTGTCGATACAACGATTCGAGGCAACACAGGCGGAGGCGTTGAACTTCAGACAGGCGCAACCGCGATCGTCGTGTCGTCATTGATAGCGGTGAATGATGGTCCGGGATTCTCAGTTGGCTTCCCAAGCACGACCGGGATCAACGCCGGCAACCTAACTCTGATTAACGCGACCGTGAGCAGCAACAACGGGGGCGACAACGCCGGTGGCATTCAGAGTTTTGCTGGCAGTACAACGACGATTGTCAACAGTACCGTCACGGGCAATCACGCGAACTCCACAGGAAACGGCTCCGCTACGGGCGGAGGAATCTTTATCGATGAGTCCACGGTAACGGTTTCGAACTCGATCGTGTATGGCAACGTCGTTGGCGCCTCAAGTACACCCGACGATATCTCGGGACTACTGCACCCTTCAAGTTCCCATTCGCTAATCGGGGATGCCGCAACCGCTGGCGGACTCATCAACGGTATCGGAGGTAATCTGGTAGGCAGCGATCCTTTTCTCGGTCCGCTTGCTGATAATGGCGGACCGACCCTTTCACACATGTTATTGCCGGGCAGCCCCGCAATTGACGCAGGGAACAACGCGTTGGCGCTTAATCAGCAGTTTGCACCTTTGAGTTGGGACCAGCGAGGCAATCCTGAAGCGAGAATTGTCAATCAAGGTAGCGGAGCGAATGTGGACCTGGGAGCGACCGAGGTTCAACCAAATCAGGCACCGACCTTTGAGATCGGACCTAATCAAGTCGTCGTCCACAACGCGGGAATCCAAGTCGTGACCGGATTCCTTACCGACGCTCTTCCCGGTCCAGTCGATGAAGCAGGGCAATCGATTTCTGTCAGACTCATCAACACCAACAATGAACTATTTACTATTCAGCCAACGATTGACATTACCACGGGCAACTTAACGTATGCTCCTCGGGTGGGTGCCGGAGGTACAGCATCCGTCGTCGTTACCGTCAGTGACAACGGCGGGCGAGCAAGCGGCGGCGTCGATCGCACAAACAAGTTTTTCTCCATCGAAGTCCAACCTCCACCAAGCGTAACCGTTACGACACTGGCGGACGTCGTTGCGGTCGACGGGCTGATTTCGCTTCGCGAAGCGATCATTGCAGCCAACACTAACACCGCCGTCAACGAAGCGCCGGCGGGTCGAGTCGGCAGCGATGCTAACGGTGTTCCTCTAGACCTCATTCGATTTGCGCCCGGTTTGGCCGGCGGTACGATCCTGCTTGGAGGCACGCAACTTCCAACAATCGTGGATGATTTAAAAATCGAAGGCCTCGGCGCTGACCAACTTACGATTGATGCCAACGGTCAATCCAGAATCTTTGAGATCCTGGGAAAATTTGCTGAGATTTCTGGGGTGAGTATGACCGGCGGCTATGTAAATCAAGATTACGGCGGTGCGATCCGCAATGATGGGTATTTGACACTAAAATCCTCTCACGTTTTCGGCAACCACGCGGATGACGGCTTCGGCGGCGGCATCGGTAACGGTGGTTTCTTTGGCCCTTTCTTTACCGGCGCTGAAATTCTATTGGTCGACAGCACCATTGCTGGGAATGTAGCTCAGTTCTCTGGCGGTGGAATCTCTGGATCCTTTGGTAGCACCAGTTTGATCCACGTTATCAATAGCACGATTTCCGGCAATGAGGCTAGCTTTGGAAGCGGCGGCGGAATCGATAGTGATGCCGAACTCATCATCGAAAGCTCGACCATTGTGGGCAACATTGGCTCCTCAAACGGTGGCGGAATCTCGCACAGTGGAGCACCTGCGACCATGCGCAACTCCATCGTCGCAGGTAATACGATTTCAGGAGGAACAACGTCCGACGATATTGCCGGTCAGTTTGACTTCGCAACGACACGTCACAATTTGATCGCCAATGACGATGACTACATCGGCCCAGGCGACGGCTTTGGTGGAATGATCGTTGGTACATTCCCTTTCAATCTCATTGATCCAACGACAGTATTCGTTGACGAAAATGGTGACGGAAAGTTCGATTCAAATGACTTAAAAGACCATGGCGGCCCCGTTCCAACTCAAGCACTGGCTATCACCAGTCCGGCGATCAACGCGGGCGACAATTTGCTGCTTCCGCTGGATGTTGATGACCTCGACTTTGATGCCAACACAACTGAAGTGATTCCTTTTGATTCACGCGGAACCGGATTTGACCGCGTTCTCTACACTAACGTTGATCTTGGGGCTCAAGAGTATATCGATGTGACACCACCGACCGTTACGGATGTATTCGTAGCGTCAAGTTCATGGTCGAACTACTTCATCGATGCCGTGGACGGTGATGGTTTTGGTGGCGGTAACGGTTTGGGGTATGCAGTATCCGGCGTTACTCGCACTATCCCGTGGGCAAACGTCGACACCCTCTACATTCGTTTTAGTGAGAATGTGAACGTCAGTGGTGTTAGCCTCTTTGGTGTCGATGTCGCCGACTACGTGGGCAAATTTACCGTCACCACGTCGGGATCATTGACAACCATCACCATGGCCAGTCCGTTTGGCCTCCCGGAAAACGACTTGGGACCAGCCACGAGCGGCATCGACAAGCTTTTGCTGCACATATTTGACGGAGGCGTCACGGACATGGCGGGCAATTCGCTTGATGGTAATAGCGATGCCAGCGAGGGCGGAGCGTTTTCGCAACGGATCGACGTGTTGCCGGGCGACGCCAACGGTAGCGGAAATGTTTCCAGCGCCGACGTCGGCCTGACCAATTTCCGAAATTTCACATCGTTTGGACAGCAAGCCAACACACTTGGCTACACCTACGACCCGTTCTATGACTTCAACGCTAGTGGCAACACGTCATCTGCGGATGTCGGGCTGACCAACTTCCAAAACTTCGACGCGCTGCCGAGCGGCGATCCCGTTGTAATACCACCTCCACAAAATGTTTCTCGGACTTACCTCGCGAGGATGACGCTCGACGCTAACAGCGACTGGGAGCAATTGGTCGACGAGGTGTTTGCAGATCAACTGTTTTAGAATGAGTTGCCAATCGACTCTGCAAGCGTTTTGCAGCGGGATTCGCTTTCACAATATGGACTCTCACAATGCTGCTGTACTTAAAATTTGTCGCCACCATTACTTTCCTACTCACAAGCTTTCCTGCGCATGCGGCGATTGTTATTTCAGGCGAGTCAATCAACTTTTCCGGCGCAGGCGTGTACACGCTCAACGTTTTTGCAACCGCCCAAGGCAAAGCAGAGATCATAGGCGGTTTCAATCTCTCGCTAGACTTCTCAAGTCCTAACCTGAATTTTTCCAGCGTGGCCTATAATAGCGCCTTTGAAACGATCTTTCCAGTTTCGGCAAACGCTAATCCGGCGGAACTATCCGCAACTGATACAAACTTTATGCCGCTATCGATTGGAGAGAATCAAACCTTTTCGCTGGCAGCTATTACCTTTGATGTGATAGGACCAGGAAGTGCATCTATTTCCGTGGGTGAGCTAAACGATGGCCTGTTCGAACCAATCCCCTTCAGCGTCAATCCGTCCCAGTCATCATTGACGGTTGCCACCGCAGTTCCTGAGCCCGGTTCAGTTGGTTTGCTCGCTTTGGCATCGGCCTGTTGGGTGTATCATCGGCGCCGAACGCCGGGAGGTCTAAATCGTGTTTGATCGCTATGAGAGCGGAATAGTTGCAGGGCTCTTTTTTGGCTGATTTATTGAGTCGGGCTCTCAGAAGGCGTCTGGAAACTTGGATGTGATGCGGTGGACGGGTTTGCACTTTGGTGGTAGATAGGCAGGTGGTTATTAGCAAATCGGGCTTCAGATTGCGAATGTTCTGGGAAGTGAATTCTCCTACGTGTTTGGACTCCCGCCACAATCTACAAGGATGGTTCTATGGCGTCAAAATATGGATATCTCAGCGATCTTTCGGATTCGCACTGGGCAATACTCCAACCTTTGCTACCTGAGCAGAAGGAGGGTGGCAGGAATCGATTCGTGAATTTGCGTCAGATTGTCAACGCAGTTTTCTATCGTTCACGAACGGGCTGTTCATGGGAAATGTTGCCCAAAGACTTCCCGCCAAAATCGACTGTTTATGAGTACTATCTCGCTTGGCAACGTGACGGAACTTGGGAGTGAGTCCATGACTCGCTGCGTGCGAAAGTTCGGCTTCAGGATGGTCGCAAGCCCGCAGCAACCGCTGGTATTGTCGATAGCCAGTCGGTGAAAACACCGAGACTCGCGGTGAGTGGGGATACAATTCAGTTAAGCAAATCAAAGGTCGAAAGCGTCATTTGCTGATCGATACGATGGGCTTGATCATTGCAGTGGTGCTGACCACTGCCTCAGTCCAAGATCGAGATGGTGCGAAGCTGGTCTTTCGTAAGGCCGACGATCAATCGCAGCTTAAGGTAGTTTAGGCTGATGGCGGTTTTGAGCCGACGCCTCGGATAAAACTATCCAGCCAACTCAAATTTCCAGATGCCCTCTTAACGCCGATCCTCAGTCACCTTGGTTTAGATGCTTGGGATTGGCGTGATGTAGTGCAGAAGTTTGGACGCGTGTTCAAACGTGCGGCGGGAACGCCAGAGTGCCTCTCGCAGGAGGCGATTCGCAGCGGCAAGCGTTGGCTGTGTGCCCGCGAGAACTCGCTCGGCATGTCAGTAAGCTAGCTCGCCGATCAGTGTCGCCGCTCATCTGCAAATTCTGTGTTGTCTGCTGCGTAGGCATGTCGAAACATCGCACTCATTTAAAACATCGAGCGATTTACCTATCTATCGACGAAAAGCTCGGGGTGCAGCGACTTATCGCGCAGCTCCCGAGCTTGTCGTGTGCAAAAGGTTGTGCTCCCAGCGCGTTGTTGGGCAACCCTTGCAGTTCTCCGCCCCTTCACGGAATTGGTAGCGACGCTGCTTAACGTTGCAAAGGTTGTTGACTTGGCACAGGCTTGCGTCGTACTGGTGGCGGCTCATAGCCGCCGTCGTCGACACGTTGGCTGTAACTCATCGGCTCGACTTGTGAGTTGCTCGGTCCGTTGAATCGCTCCAACACTGAACCTGCGTTGGGTATTGGATCGGGCTTCGGCAGTTGCTCTGCATTACCACCGGGCACACTCGGTAACAAGCGATCCACTGGACCGGTTGGTCCGAGCAGGTCACTGGACCTGTTACCTAAATCACCGAGCGGCATGTCGTTAACTTCTACCGGACCACGGTATGGCTCAAGATCGAGTCCCAAGGGACTGCCGTCTGGGCCACCGAACATGAGTTCTTGAGGCGGCATGCCTTGACCGGAAGTGTTCAATCCGCTGCCGATAATTTCCATGGCGTCTTCCGCACTCTTCATCGGCCCTTGGCGAACCACGCCTGGACGTGTCACGCCGTACTGCAATTGCTTCCCAGCACTTCGCTCACGTGCTCGTTCAAGTGCATCCCAATACGCCTTGGTGTTCCATGGTCCTTCGGCAAGCTTGATATTGTTGTTCGGAAGCTCTGTCCCCTTGAGGTAGTGGACGTAGTTGATCGACTTGTTGTATTCGCCCAAAGCACGGTAGTAATCAATCTGGGCTTCTGCGCGACGCTGTTGACTCTGGAGCACGACGTTCACTGGCGTACGACCATTCTTGAACTCAGCCAAACGGGCTTCGACTTCAGTCTCCGCGGCCTGCCAACGCTGGGCAGCGGTTTGAGCGAGTTGATAATGAGTACTCGTCTTGGCGACTGCGTCACTGAGCAAGCTCACGAGGATTCGTTCGTCTTCTTGCAACTTCGCTTTCTCGCGACTGAGCCGTAGCTGCGATCCACGAATACGAGTCAGCTCGCGACGTGCACCGAACGCAGACGGCGTGATGTCGATTCGAACAGCTCCCTCTTGGAAATTGCCGTTCGTCAAGCTTTCTAATGCGGTAGAACCGACCGCCGGGAACGGTTGATTGGAATCAGCTCCAATGCCCAGTTCGTCACCCACACCGACCCAGCGATAAAGGAGCGACAGATTCACTTCCGGCAGTATTTGGTTCTTCGCCGAAATCAATTCGAGCTCGGATTGCTTGATCCGTGTTTTCTTTTGACGCAGTTCGGGGCTGAGGTACAACGCTTGGCAAACACATTCGTCCCAATCGAATTCTACGCGAGCGAGCGACGGGTCTTCGATCGGTCGAACAAGCCGTCCATCTGTGGCCGCCAATCCCATCAACTCTCGCAACGCACGTTCGTTGCCATACACACCGAAACGATCCGCACCTGGTGTGTTCGCACCCGCCAAAGAGGATTCGAGGATACCACGGAATTGGTAGTACTGGCCGACGGCTTGAGCAAGTTCCTGGACCGTGCCGGTACCGTTATCGAGATTCAAGCGAGCAAATTGTGCAGTGGCAATTGCACTATTGCGAGCAATGATCGACGTCGAGACGGCTCGGTAGGAAACATACAAATTCCAATACGCAACTTCGACGTCGCGAACAAAGTTTCTAACTTGAATTTCGTAGTCAGCAATCGACAGGTCCTCGTTAAGACTCGCCAATACCACTGGAATGCGGTTAACGAGTGTTCCACGATTCCGCATCAACGGATGTTGGACCTGGGCTTCAAGAAGAGCCGTGTAAGTACTCGGAACCGCCCGCGAAATCGGACTGATCTGAGCATTGTTTCGACCATAAATGATTTGTTCACGTAATGTCGCCACACCGCCCGTCGCCAGTCGTTTGCTGATCGCGGCTTGTTGTGTCGTATCAGCAGCCTGCAAGAACTGAGGGTTGATCGTATTGGCGGCACCAACGTTTTGAGGACGGTCGGTTGTCCCTGTGTTAATGAACCCGCTGGCTTGTGCATCAAACTCAGCCAATGCATCTTCGACACCACCGATTTGGTTGGCACGCAGAACGCCTCGAGGAAGTGTGCGGTTACCAGCACCGTCAACGGTCAACGAAATTGACTGGGTCGTCGATTGCTGGATAGCGACATCGTAAATGCTTCCCACTTGATCAGCGGTTGCACTGAGGAACTGCGCATTCACGTTTTGACGAAACTCAGCGGTACCGCCAGTCGTCAAAAAGAACTTGGAGTTCTGGAGCGCAATCGACACGCACTCCTCCAAGGAAAGATCCCAGAATTCGTAGTCGTGGTTCCCGATTGTGAGTGGACGGATTGCCTCCGTCGTCTCGGCGAGACTTGCCACTTCGACGTCGGGATATTCAATCGACGTCGCCGTGCTCAAGTAATGCTTGAGATCGGGTGATTCATTATGGAAAAATGGTTGTGTCGGCGCGCAACCGGTGGCTAACAGGATTGACATCCCGAGCTGTAGATACGCAGC
>JBGSNA010000121.1:0-9511 GCA_041739875.1 Pirellulaceae bacterium | reverse complement strand
TGCCGGTTGCCTTACTGGCGATCACATTCGCCGGGGTATGAATGATCCGCAATTGAACCTCCTTGTCGCGAACGGTAGTTTTGCTAGTGCTCTCAAAGATGTGTGCGAGCAAATCCGGCCTAACGTGACGAAAGAGGCGTCGCTCTTGCTCGAACTTAAAGCCGTGGAACGAAAACTATTGCGGCTCATTGCTGAGCGATCATACCGTCAACTCTGAAAATGTCGCGTCATCCGCTCCCGCAAATTTTGTCGTTCATTTATGGATAGATAGACCGTTCCCCTGGGTTGTCGAGAATGGCACATGCAAATGGAAACCGGGGCGAGCGTCGCAGTGGGGGAGCAAGAAGCTAGGCAAGGAGAATTGTCGAAACACCCACCCCGGTAACAGGCGGCGAATCCAGCTCAGGCATTGAATTCGACATTCTTGAATATCAATACCCGCGAGGGCGAGTCAACGTCATCCAAATTCTACTGCCTCGGTGACCCCAACGAAACTAGGTGAACCCGCCGGAGCTTTGGCAGGCATCGCGATGCATCCCCGCGCCGTAGACTTTGAGTCCAGTTTTGTGAATCAGTGTATCGTCACCGACCAGGTAGTAGGTGGCGTGCCCGGTAAGCTTCATCACGACGAGGTCGAAGACGGCCAATCCGACTCGGTCGATGGACCAACTCGCGTTTGCAAAGATGCGATGTTAAGAACTGTAATGTTTGGTGGGCTGGGTAGCTCGCAGCGCGCCGAGAATGGTTCGCCTGGGAGCAAAGATCCATCCTGTGATCAGTTGCCGAAAGGAATCGCCGGTGGGCTCGGTCATCGCGGCAACGAAGACTTGCAGAAGTGGCATGAAAGATGTTGCAATATCCATTGAAAGCGGCCTCCAAGAAAGGGTTGGTTAACACAGGCGCAAGCCTGCAACCTAGGGGCCGCTTTCTCTACAACCATTTGCTAGCAAAGGACTTAAAACTGCGAAAGTCGAACTAACCAAGTTCATGTTGCACTGAGGGTTCGGACCGCAGCACGTCCCACAACCAATCACCGTCAGAATGGTAAAAGTTGACCTGTTTAATTGCTGCCATTTCCTTGACGGCGACAAACCAAGGCTGGAGCGTCGGCTCAGCTCTATGCTCTCGGAGTTCGTCCAGCGCTTGCCCACCTAGCTCGACCAACAGCGAAAGCCGTTGCCAACGCGTTGTCGTGTCGAACAATTGATACTGCTTAACGTTGGATGTGAGCGTTTTCACTCGCGGGCACCGTGTTGCTGTTCGTACCGGTCATCGACTTTTTCGAAGCGGCGAAGGATCATGGTCTCACGGACCATACTAGATCGCTAGATCTTGCCGTGCGACAGATTTTCAGTCCTATTGGACCTCGATTAGCTGGACAGCGCCAACTACGACTTTTTCAGGGCGATTCATTAGGTCGTGAAACGTTGATTGATTTTATTTGGTCAGGGTCGATTCCGAGGTATGCAAGCCGTTTGCGGCGAGTCTTTTCGTGCGACTTCGCGGCGGTGGCGTTGCGTCGGGCGTAGTAGTTTTGACGCGATATCTCCGCAGCCAGCTTTCGATCCCGATCGCGTCGATTCAGACCCATCGTTTCGATCACCACATCGGTCGCGCGGCGCACTTGCTCCATCGTCAGTAACTCGCCGCTGTGCACATCTTTCGATGGTGATAGTCGCTGCCGAGTCTGGGCACAGAACAGTTGGCTCAAGATCGTCGTGTAGAGGTGCCGGTGAATGCATCGCCAGCCGCGACACTCGAAGTGATCCAGACCCAGTTCCTCCTTCACTTCCCGGAAGCATCCTTCCACGGCCCACCGACCAAAAGCAGCTCGCAAGATCCGACGTAGCGTCCAGCCGTCGCGACCAGGCACTCGATTGCAAAGGAAGTATTTCACCTCGTCGGTCAATACATTTCTCGCGACGATCAGCGTGCATTGCTTGCTCACCAGCTTCGATCCCGTGGACTTCCGCCAACAGGTGTGCCACTTGATCTCCCAAACCTCGGGACCACGCGAGCCATCATTCGTTTTGTATTGCTGAGCTCGCTGCTCGGTGAAGCCGGGTGAATACTTGGCGAGGTTTCGTACTTCGCTTGGTTTGGCATCGCGGGCACGCAGACGCGGATACTTCTTGGGACGCCCCTTGTGATTTTTCGGCGGCTTTCGCAGTACTTTCGGCTTGGCGAGCCAAACATGGGCGTCTGGCGGGATCTCGACGGCGAAGGCTTCGCCGCGCTCGTCCAGCCCATCGAGAAATGGACCGCTTCGGCCATACAGTTCGTCGGCCGTCCAAGCATCGACTCGGATACCATTGGCTTTGGCTCGATCGATGAGATCCAGTGCGATTTGCGGCTTGGTTTTGAAAACAACGTCTTCGGGAATATAGTTTTTTTCGGCGCTCCGGATCGTTAGTCCATTCTTCGGGCAAGAACAATTGAGCATCGAGCAGGCAGTGGAAGTCGGGTTGCGAGATGGCGATGGCAACGTTGTTGATACAGTTTTCGATTTTGCCTCGATTCCCGTTGTACTGTCGTTTGACTCCTGCGGTGTGGTTGCCACTCTTTGCCGTGCCGGTCTCGTCGATGCACCCGATCGCGCCGGCGTGTGCTTGTTCGGCGGCGATGATGGTTTGGCAACGATCGCGGAGTTTCTGTTCATCCCAGACGATGGATTCAAGAAACCGTTGCAGTGTCCTGGGTGCGACGCCTTGCTGGAGTGCAATCGCTTCGGCGTTCTTTCGCTGCACGCTCGAAAGCAAACCGCGAACGTAAACGGCCAAGAGACCACGGCCTTCGAGGCGAGCAAAACAATCCGAGAACCGAGCGAGAAATTGACCGAGCAATTTGCCCAGCTTTGCGATATCCTTAACCAACATGAGACGGCCTTCCGTGGTTTCGTCGTGAAACAAATTACACGCGGAAGGTCGTTTCTTTTTACCTTCGCTGTCAACAGCGATAACTCATGACGTACCAGAGACTTAGCAGCTCCCGAAAAGCTTAACCCGGCGCTGTCCAGTTAGGCCCCGTCAATTAGTCGCGTAGTTGGGACAAGTACGATTCCATGCCGCTGATCACGGCGGAAGAATCGGAGCCGAATGCCAACAGTCGGAACCCCATCTGTTTGTGCTGAGAGACAAAACCATCCTTAGTCAGAATACCGGCGGACTTGCCTTGTCTCTCGCATGCCGCGATGACATGCTGAAACGCAGCAACAACCTCGGGATGATCAAATTGTGCGGGATGCCCAAGGTTCACAGATAGATCCAACGGGCCAACGAACAACACGTCAACTCCGTCAACCGCAGCAATCTGATCCGATGCCGCTACGGCCTCTGGCGTTTCGATTTGCACGACGACCAAACTCTTGTCGTTCGCTTCGCCGAAGTATTGCTTCCAATCTCGCCCATATCCAGTCGCTCGAATCACACCGGCAACACCTCGCTCGCCAAGTGGTGGATACTTGAGACATCGAACCGCTTGACAGGCTTGTTCGACGGAACTGACAAAGGGAAACATCACGCCAGCGGCGCCACTGTCCATCACAAACTTGACGGTGTCGGGATCGACCGATCGGATACGAACAATCGGTGCAGCACCGGCGCCACGACAAGCTTGCAGCATACCCCGCAAATCCGACAACGATCCTGAGCCATGCTCCAGATCAATCAGTAACCAATCGAAACCGATCCCTGCTGTGATCTCGACAGCATTGGCTGAGCTTAAATTCAGAAAGGTGCCCGCGAGCAGTTCTTTTCGAAGCCGATCTTTGTCAATCCACTGCATCATGATTCCATCTCTCTTTGCTCCAAATTGCCAGAAACTTGTAAGGGTAGGCACGCGGTACACCACTCGCACGTCCGTATTTCAAATTGGAGTGGCACCGATTCACGCTTCCGAAGCAGTTTATCGCATGACCAACCGCAACATGACACGAACGCCTCAGGCAATTGACAATGGCGAAACATTGGGAGGCGACGAACACGATTTAGTATCGGAATCATTGCTGATTCTGTCGACGCAAGGTCTTTCACGAACCGAGTCGCCACCATTGCCGTCGGCTTGCTCGACAGAAGCGAGGTCGCTGAATGCACCGGCGTCGGCCTCCGGAGCAGGCTGGAAATTCCAGAAGATCGTTGTTGTCGCAAAAGTTGACGCCATGCCGGGGGGCATACAGGCGGGTGGCCCAACCTCTACGACTTACAGAGGACAGAATGAACAAAAGAATGCGTCTGAGCGACTCAGACATAACGAGCCAATCAAACAGGCCCCGTCTAAACACTCCTACAGGTCAATAAATCGCTTCTTAATTCCTGACACGCGACGTAGGCGACGTCAGGAGTAACGTGGCGAGAAGGAGGAAGGCTTTTTTCATCGGATGGATGGGGTGCGGCATTGAATGGGATGGAAAGTTACGGCAGGACTTTTTGCACGGCGACTTCGAGTTACTTGCGATTCAGCGAAAGACCTCGCTCTTCGCATCGCCGCCGGACAGGATGTAGGACAGGAGGTCGCGGACTTCGTCTTCGTTCATGCCATTGATCAAACTCAGCGGCATGAGTGAAATGGGCGAGGCCTTGCGTCGTTCGATCTCGGAGACTTTGACTACGGTCACATCGTTGAGATCGTTGGAATTGGTGGCGATATGAAGTGTGCTGTCGTCTTCACTGGTGATGCGGCCGGTGATGATTTGGCCATCCTCGGTTACGATGACGGTGCTTTCGTATTGGTTGGAGATGACTTTGCTGGGTTCGACGATATTTTCCAAAAGGTCGCGGAGCGTGTAGCGACTTGCGGCGGCGGTCAGGTCGGGCCCAAGGCCACCGCCATCGTTGCCGAGGCGATGGCAAGCTTGGCAGCTGGTGGCGATGAACAACTCTCGACCGCGCTGGAAATTGCGATGCTCCATTCCTACTTTAGCAAAGGCGAGAATATCCTCTACGCTATAGTTTTTGCCGGGACCATGCGGGGGCACGATAGGTGCTGTGGAAGTAGACGCAGGCTTAGTAGAAGATAGTTCGGTGAGGAGCTTGAGCTCGCCGGCATCGGTGACGTTTTCGAGAGCGTCGCTGCGGATCTTATCTAGAAATCCGCGGAACTGGTTGCCACCTTCCCAGGATGCCGTACTGGCAAACCAACTAAAAAAGGAACGCCGCAACTCAGGCGTCCAACCGTTCTTGGCTTGACGCAATGCGTAAGCATAAGCGATTTGCTGAACGTTCGGACGCTTCTCATCAGTGCGAAGAAACTTGGGACCGTACCGATCATTGCGAGCAAGCCGTTCGATGGATAGCCAAGAAACTTCATCGTCGCGCGCACTGCTCATGAGCTTTATCGTCTTGGCGACAACGCTCGACGAACCGAGCGCGACGAGAGTACGCGATAGTTCTGTATTGAGGTCGTTCGATTTCTCAGGATACAGCGCATCGAGTCGGGCGGTCGTTCTTGCCAGAGCATCACCAGTGGGGACGCCACTGCGGGCGATAGTGATTTGGTAGGTGCGGACCAGGGCGAGTTGTTGCAATGTGGTCAGCTTTGCAAAGTCGATCCGGTTAAGCATCGAAAGCAGATAGTCTTGCCATTCCTTTCCGCCCATGCGTGCAAGTGCGACACCCGATTCGATAGCTGCCGATGGCTCGGTTTGTTTTATGGCACGATCGGCCCAACGGTGAGCCGGTTGACGTTCGATAGCGACGCGTGCCGCCCAACGTACGAGACGATCGGAGTGACTGAGGTGCGGCCACGCTTTGTCGATGGCTTCGTGGCTGGTGCCTTCGTTGTGCAGTCGTTCGAGTTCGGTGCGCAGTTTGTGCTCGGCGGTCGCAATCGGCGCGGCGGCAGGAACGGTGGCTTCGCTGCCGACGTAGGTCACGCGATAGACCGCGGACTGCGTGCGGCGTCCGCCGATAGCAAAGTACATCGCACCGTCTTTTCCGATAACGACATCGGTCAAAGGCAACGGCTTGCCGACAACGAACTCTTCAAGCGTCGCTTCGTAGCCTGCGCCTTGTGGTGTGAGATGCACCGCGTAGAGCGTGCCGTAAGTCCAATCGCAAGCGAAGATTGCGTGTTGATACTTGGCAGGAAATTTCGCACCTAGGCCAGACACAACACCCGTCGGCGAACCGGGACCGACGTTGATGAGGGGGGGAACGATATCCGGGCAATATTCGTGCAGCTTGCCTGTTGATTCGCGAAAGCCATAATCGCCGCCGCTTACAAGTTGGTAGATCCGAGTGGGCCGATACCATGGCGAACCAGAATCCCACTCCATGTCGCTGTCATAGGTAAAAAGATCGCCGAGCGCGTTGAAGGCAATATCAAAGTGATTGCGAAGCCCGGCGGCGACCATCTCAAGGTGCTTGCCGTCCGGCGACATTTTACAAGTGAAAGCCTGCGGCTCGGTGTCGGAAAAAGTGGCGCCCTTCCCAATCCGTGGAATGACTTGATCATCTCCAAAGGGTCGCGAGCCCCGCGTATGTTCCAGCGTGGGTTGTTCTGTGCTATTGCCGCACGCGATGTAAATGCTTTTGCCGTCAGGCGAAAGTGTGAGCGAGTGATTCCCGTGCTCTTTGCGGCCTTTGATTTCGCGGAGCAAAACTCTCTCATCGAACTGCCCGTTCCCCTTTGTATCCCGCAGTCTATAGATACCTGCCGTGTGAGGTTCCTCATTGACCATGACGTAGAGACTGTCGAACGCATAGAGCAGTCCGTGGGCGCCAGCGATCTCTGCATCTAGCTTCTCAACCTTGGCAGGCTCTTTACTTCCGATTGGTGACGGTGTCAGTCGATAGAGACCGCCATACTGATCGCTGGCAATCAACCGCCCTTGGTCGTCGACGGTGAGACTTACCCAGGAGCCTTCATCGGCCCGCGAGACCGTGTGGACCAACTCGACTTGAAAGCCTGTTAAATTTTGAATGTCTGCCGGCTGAGCAACCTCTTGGGGCTCGGTCGAGACGGGCCCCTTGGGCTTCGACTTGCCTTTCCCTTTTTCTTGAATCGTCATCTTCTTCTTCGAATCATCTCGTTGGCCAAATACGTCGCCCCACGGCCTCGCTCCATAATCAGCAACGACTTTAGCAGGCTTCCAATCCGCACCATTTGGCGCGGCAGCGGACCATGAAGCATCCGTCAAAATCGTCCGCTCCGTACCGTCTGATTGTTTTAGCGTGAGCGATGCGACGAAAGCCGCTGCCGCACCTTTATTGGTAGCTTCGGCGAGCAACTCATTCTTTCCAGCCCGCAGTGCTTTCGACACATCCACGATCGTCGGCTTCTGCCAATCAAGATTGGTCGCAACGAGTTGTTCGTTGATATAAACCTTGGCACCGTTGTCGCAGTCCACGCGCAAGACCGCTTCTTTTACCGATGCGTCGGCCAGTTCGAATTCCTTCTTCAATCGCGCGCCCGAACCTGGTGTTGGCGAATCGTTCCAGAGCCACTTCCAAGTACCCGCCGCCGGGGTTTCAGAAACCGATGGAGTTGTTGCATTCGAAGCAGAAGACTTGGCTTTGGGTTCGGCCTTTGCCTTCCCCTTGGGCTTACTTTTCTTGCGATCCGCAGGCTTGGCATCCGGTGGCAGCATCGACTTATCGAACACCGTTACGCCGCCCTCCGGAAGTTCCTTAAGCATCACATCCTTGATCTGCACCTTCATCGCAGGACCACGATGTATCTGAAAGGCCAGCAAGCCTTCCAATGCCTGTGTCTGCGGGCCGAAATCGAGCAAGTCGATCGTAACCTGCCCATCGATCTTGTGTACCAGGTGATTCCCCTGCGCGATGATTGTGTACTCATGCCATTCGGCGACCTCGACTTTCACAGGCTCGCGCTCTGCAACCAGCCAACGCGCCCCATCAGGATCGATCACCACACTCTGCCCATTTTGTACGAGGATACCGCCCCATTTCTCGCCGTAGACCATCGCGTTGTTCGCCGGCGCAGGATGAATGTCGCACTGATAGCCCCCGACCGACCATTTGCCGACTTCGGCAAGTTCCTTACTGCGATACTGGATGCCCGTGTTGTTCCCCACCTGCTTCACCTTCGCGTGCAACTCGAAGTTCTTCACGACACCGCCGCGCCAGATGAGAAATTGATTGTACGTCAACTGTTCCGGTCCCGTTGTCTTGCCCGTGATGCAGCCGTCTTCGACGCTCCATAGCTCAGGATTGCCATCCCATCCTGTGAGGTCCTTACCATTGAAGAGCGGGCGAAAATCATCCGTTTGGGACTGCGCGTGGGCCGCTGCAATCGTGAACAAGCAGACGAGAAAACTATAGATGAGTGAGAGTTTCATAGTGGGTAGAGACAGAATGGATCGAGTCATAGACGATGGGAAACTTTGGAGATCAGGTTGAGAATGTTACGGCCAGGCCTTGATCGTGCGACCGCTTGCATCCATGAGTTGCAGTGAATCGAGACGCACGACGCCTTTGCCCGCGCAGGGATCGAGACGCAAGGCACGGAGGATTTTGGGTTCGTCGAGGTTCAGCGTGAGGTCGTGCCACTGGCCATCGTGCGTGACGTTGAAGGTTTGGTGCCGGCCTTTGGGCAGCGAGGTTTCCGCGTCGGTGGTCCAGTAGATTTCGCCATCGCCACTGGCGCTGCTTTGAAGGCGAAACGTGAGCGTGTAGGGGCCGGCAGCCTTGATATCCGACGCGTCGAACGTTAGTCCCGGATCGTCTCCTGTGCTGGTGAGAACGAGTTGCCCATTCTCAATCGCGAGCGTGGTGCCAACGCGAGCGCGGATCGCCTTGACCTTCACGGCGGGCGTCGGCGCTGATGTTTGCGTGCCCGTTTTTTTGCCCTTCGACTTACGCTCGGGCTTCGGCATCTTCTCATCGCCGGTGTCGTTGCCACCGCCGACGAACTTTTCTTGCTCGTCCGTGAGACGCCGGTAGATCGGTTCCCCTCCAGCGGTGCGCAATCGCGTGGCCGTTTGCGCGGACCAGTCATTCCAAAGTTTCTCCAAGCTTGCCGCCTGCTCGGGTTGGGTTTTCGTGAGATCGTGAAGTTCGGTGCGGTCGTTTGCGAGATTGAACAGCTCCCACGGGCGGCCCCAGTCGGAGACGAGCTTCATGTCGCCAGCGATCATGGCTCGATGATCGAAGAGCTGAAAGTAAAGCGTCTCGTGCGGCGCACGCTGTTCGCCGAGGAGAATCGGACGAAGGCTCTTGCCAGGCAGCGGCGCGATCTTTTCGCCTGCGAATTCCGAAGGCCACTTGCCGCCGCCGACATCCACAATCGTCGCCATCAGATCGATGATGTGTGCACGCTGGTCAGTGAGCGTGCCCGGTTGTTTTACCACTGTTGGCCACGATGCGATGCAAGCCGTGGAACTGCCGCCATTGAACATATTGCGTTTGTAGTGGCGAAACGGCGTCTCGCTCGCATTCGCCCATCCGAGTCCATAGCCGAGATTCGAGGTGCCATCGAGCAGAGATTCGATTTTGCGAGCAGTGACCTTACCATGATCATAGGGACTGGCCCCGTTGTCACTGAGAAAGAT
>JBGSNA010000089.1:0-55008 GCA_041739875.1 Pirellulaceae bacterium | reverse complement strand
GTTACTCAGTGTCACTGCTGTGTGTCACTGCTGTGTGTCACTGCTGTGTGTCACTGCTGTGTGTCACTGCTGTGTGTCACTGCTGTGTGTCACTGCTGTGTGTCACTGCTGTGTGTCACTGCTGTGTGTCACTGCTGTGTGGACCAATCGCGGTCTCGCGAATCGAGAGATTACGGAACCAAGCTTTGGTGGTTGGGTCGTGGCCTTGGATCATGAGGGTGCCTGGGTCGAGCCGACTTCCTTTACGCGGGTTCTCATGCGTGGGTCGGTCATCTTGAAAGTCCGAAACTTGGACGCCATTGACCCACGCAGCCATTTTGGATCCGTGAGCGACGAGCACAAGCGATGACCAATCGTCAAGATTGCCCGCGACAACTCTCGCGTCCTGTCGCCGGAAAATCCCTCCAGCGCCACAGTCAGCTGGCTTGAGCGGCATGTTATCGACCATTTCGTTATTAACTTGGCATTCGTAACCCATCATTTCATCGCCAGGGATACAGCGAAAGAAAATGCCTGAATTGGTTTTCGCTTCGGCCGTTTTGTAGTCCGTTAACAGCAGGAAATCGCCAAACATGTCGTTGGTTTCTAGTTGTGTCTTGCCGCCATCGACTTGCAGTACGTTGTCCTCATCGACAGTGAATTCGCCTGGCATCTTGGGATAGCGTTTCCATTGGGATAGCTCCGCATCAACGAGTGCTGTCAAACCGATCGGTCGCAACCGAATATCCCGGAAAGCAACCCTGCCGGTGTTGTGTTGCAAGCTGATTCGCCCGTTCTCTAGCCCCATCACGTCGGTGTAGTCGGTCACAACCGTGTCATCGAGCGAGACCTGCAGATGGTTGCCTTCGAGCAGCATCGTCATTCGCCGCCAAGTGCCTGGGGTCTGAGCTGGAGCTTTCTCGGCATCGACTTTTTGACGCTGCACGACGCTTGCCGTTGGAAACGGATTATCGTCGGGAGCGATGTTGACTTCATAGCAATCGATCGCGGGGTTCTCTGGCTTCAGTGGCGTCCTGAGGAAGACACCACTATTGGTTTGCTCATCGCAATTAAACTCAAGCGTTAACTCAAAGTCTTGCCAAGGAACGCTGGTACAGAGAAAACCTTTCTCGCCTTGGTCCACGGTGATCGTTCCATCCTGGATCCGCCAATTGGCATGCCCAGCGATTTCCCATCCGAATAGTGTGTGACCGTCAAACAGCCGTATCCAACCTTGCGACGTTTCTTCCAAGGGCAATCGTGCAGCGAGCAACTCGTCTGCCGTCGCTTCGTAGGATTGTGGTGTGACGTCGATCTCGGCAGTGGCCTCAGCAGTGGCCTGGGGTTTCGCAACGGGTGCAACCGCGACTGGCGATGGTGTCTTTTGACATCCGCTGGTGAGCAGCGCCAAGGAAATGAAAAACGGATAGGTGTTTGACAAGCGTGACATGACTGTTACTCGTAACCGAATTGTTGGAAGTAATCGCACCAAGCTTGCTTTAGCTTCGCTTCTTGCTGGGGGGCGAGTTGGTGGCGGTTCGTTTCATATTGTTTGTGTTCTGTCGCGACCCAATTTTCAATGATAGGTTCGACGGATTCAAAGTCCGCCAAGTGCAACGTTTCGTAAATTTTACTCAGCGTCCCTGTTGGCGAGGCGGCGAGTTCTTCATAACGAACTTCGATGAATCTCTGTGACCCAAGCGACTGGCTCGCTTCACGAAATCCGCGATACATTCGCTGGAGACATTCGATCACGTAATCTTCGACACCATCGTGCGTCGGCTTTTGAAAGGATTGGATCTCATCGAGGCTGCGCCAAAGTCGACAAGTCGACGGAAATAACGCTCGAGGATCTCGTGTGATGTGAATGAATTTGGCTTCGGGAAAGGCTTCCGCTAGTGCGGCAATCCGGCCTGTGTGCGTGGGGCTTTTGATAATCAGGGGGCGCCCCGTCACATGGCTGACGCCGAGCATAAAACTTCGGATCTTTTGTACCCAAAGACGCAACTGAGTCGGATCGAGGTCAGCTGAATTGAGGTACTCCATGTCGACGGAGCCCTCATTCGGAAAAGCCATGCGTCGATAGGGACTGGGCAAGCCTAGGTTCATCAGCGCGAATTCGTCTTCCTGAGGCCGCTGCCACCCGGTCGCCATGTTGTCCATCGGTCGTTTGGACGGCAAAAGCCAAGTCGCAAACCGCTGGAAAAACCATTCCGACACGAGAAAGTGATGCGGCGCGAAACACTGGAACGTTGATGGGCTGCTGAATCGCTCGTCCATCACCATTAACTCGTGAAGCAGCGTCGTGCCGCTTCGCCAATGGCCAATGATAAAGACGGGAGCCCCGTGAAGTTCCGCCTGGGCTAGCTTGCGACCGAAAATGAGTTGCTGGAGCCACGCCAAGACGGTATTGGCGGGCGTTGCAAAGGCGACACCGATTGCGAGTGGAATTCGCGATGGATGAATGCGAAAGCCGCTATCACCAAGAAGCTTCCAGAACGCGGCGGGCCGCATACCATGCCAAAATCTTGGCGAATAGAATGGATAGGAATGATACTCGGGCTTTTTAGTCGCCGACGGCGAAGGCTTCTCATTCGCAGGCCGCGACGGAATGTCAGCCTGTGCGACCCGCGTTGGGTCGGTGGGTGAGGTCTCGCGGGTTGGATTTTCAGTCAAGAACCGGGCCACCTTGCTCGTGTATCAAGAACCAGAACGATGTGAGTACTGTAGTTTACTCAGCGTCACCTTTGCAGCCTGCTAGACGTCCGCGCCCACTTGACCGAGAAAACGTCCCGCATTCGGGGGGCCATGGTCAAAGTGAAGGCGACGGGTTTTGGCCAGTCCGTCTGTAGTTACAATCGTCGCACTTCGCTTCCAGCAGCCATTTCGGTCCCGATAGATCGACGAATCTTGTGCCCGCGGCGGGATGGGGCACCTAGAAAAACCTCAATACCGTCATTAAGTCCTTTCCGCCATCAACGCTTTTTCATGACAGACCCCCACGTGGCTCAACCCGATGAATTGTCGGTCGCCGACCTCCAACGCCACATTCACACGATGTATTACGAGAAAGATGTTGCTCGTGGCGTCGAGGGTACGTTCATGTGGCTGATGGAAGAAGTGGGTGAACTCGCTTCGGCACTGCGTGGCACCGACAAGGAGAATTTGGCGGAGGAATTCGCTGACTGTTTCGCGTGGCTGACGACGATCGCTAACGTTGCTGGTGTGGATCTCAATGCGGCTTTAGTTGCCAAATACGGACACGGTTGTCCTGGTTGCAAACGATTGGTTTGCGAATGCCCCGATTCGGAGAAACCATGATCTATCGATTTCATATCCGAATTTTGTGCATGCTCTTTGTTTGTGCTTTGGCCGGAGCATTTCAACGCAGCAGTTTGGCCCAGGAACTCCTTGCGACAAACCGTGCTTCGACTCTGATGACTGTCGGCATCGACGGACACTATCGCGTCGGTTGTTGGACGGCGGTGAAGATGACAGCACCGACAGCCAGCAGCGATCGCTTGGCCATAGAAACGCTCGATGGCGACGGAGTTCGCGTCCTCTATCGCCAGACCGACACGTTTGCTCGCGGTGGCATGGGTTACATCGTTCCAGGTAGCGAAGCGGCGCCGCTTGTTGTGCGTAGCGGCAAAGAGACCCTCGTCTCCACTCGCTTTCCAGAAAGCAGCGTACCCGCCAACGGACCATCGATGATTCCGCGCACCATGCCGTGGTTGATCGTCGCCGGCGACCCTTTAGGCATCGACAAAATCGGGGCCAACGAACTTCTCAATCGACCGGCTAGCGTCGCGGTGACGGTACCTAAATCGAGCATCGCTTTTCCCAGCCTGTCGATTGGCTACGACGGTGTCGACGCGATCATGATCAACGGAAGTGGTTCGCCAATTCTTAAAGACTTTACCGTCGAACAACAACTCGCATTGCGATCTTGGCTTCTGGGCGGTGGACGAATTGTCTTGACGCTAGGTGAATCGGCACGCCAGCTTTTTAGCGACTCGCCATGGGTATCGACGCTGCTGCCAGAAAAATTTGGCGACATCAAGACAACGATGATTGACCCGTCTGCTCTCGAAGCTTATACGTCATCGCAAACACAACTCGAACCGTTCGAAGGCGCCGACCTACCACGCGACTTAGGCCAAGTCCTCGTATTGGGACGAACAACTCGCAAAATCAGCACGCCCATTGTCGTGGACTATGTCGTAGGCCTGGGGCGGGTAACGGTCATCGCCGCTGATCTTGACTCGGCACTATTCGAAGCTTGGCCCCAGCGTTTGGACTTGATCACACGACTCACGGGCACGTTGCTGGTTCCGACAACCATCGACCCTGGCCAAAAATCACAGTCGACGAGCTACAGCGATTTGGCAGGTCAACTCAAGGCCTCGCTCGACCAGTTTTCAATGAAGCGACCCTTCCGATTTTCATTGATCTCGTTGATCATTTTGGCGTTGATCGCGTTGGTTGGGCCTCTGGACTATCTTGTCGTCAATCGAGTCTTGGGCCGTCCTTTGCTCGGCTGGCTAACATTCCCGCTTGTCGCAATCGGCTTGTCCGTGTTCTTGGTTTGGCAATCAAAACCCGTAACGGCAAACGCACTCACACCGACATCCGATTTGGCGTCAACCAACGGCATCCCAGTTCGGTCCGAAAGTCCGCCGGTGCCATTACAGAACAACCGTGTCGAGTTTGTGGATATCGATGTCGAGACGGGATTCGGCCGCGGGACAACGTGGAGTTATCTCTATACCCACGAAGCAACACAAATTGCCCTTCGAAGTGAAACGACACCCGAACTCAGTCAACTCTCCAGCGACATGCCCATGCGGTTGCTCTTTCCATTCGGCTACCCGGGACGCTCGCTCGGTGGCATCCAAATCGTTGGTGACGATTCACGAATGCCAGCGTACGAAGTTGAGCTAAGTGGAGAGCAGAGTCAATTCAGCTCAGTGATTTATCAATTGGCGCTTGCACCTCGCAGTAGCAAGTCGATCGCTGTGAAATACCAGTTCAAACCCAACCTCCCGGACAACATTGCCGTCAAACGGCGACGCGGCAGCGAGCTACTTGAGGGCTCGATTACGAATCCGCTACCGTTCGACTTACTGGACGGCATGTTGATCTATCGCAATTGGGCCTACATCTTACCGACTCGATTTCGCGCCAACGCGACCATCGAATCTGTCGATACACTGCGACAGAAAAACTTCCGCTGGCAACTCTCCCGTCAACGCGCCGTTGAAAGTTCGAGCGAGACTGAAGCCTGGAATCCTTCGGACACACAAATCATCAGTCGCGTTGCTGAGATGCTCATGTTTTATGATGCGGTCGGCGGACGTCGATACACCAAGCTTGATCATGAAGTGCTCGGCGACCTGGATCTGAGCAACTTGCTCGTGGACGATCGATGCATGCTGATTGGCCGTTTGGATTCGCCGCTAAGCCGATTGTCCATCGCGACTCAAACCGACTCCTCGATTGCCGCAGATGAATCAAGCCGCAAAACGTTTCCAGAAACGACCAGCCACACCGTCATGCGTTTGGTGATCCCCGTGCGTGCAACGAGTCGTTACTAGACATTTTATTTTTACTCTTTCGCTACATTCGTTCAAAGAAGCAGAGCGGCCGTGATCAAGACCGTCGACTTAACAAAAAAATACGGGGACGCGTTCGCGATCCGCAGCATCGACTTGGATCTCGAGCCAGGCGACCTGTTTGGTTTCATCGGTCCTAATGGCGCAGGCAAAACGACAACCATGCGCATCATTGCGACGCTGCTCGAACCGAGTTGGGGCGAAGCGTACGTGTGCGGCCACAGCGTTCATACGCAACCCAAAGAGATTCGACGTCTCGTCGGATATATGCCCGATTTCTTTGGCGTCTATGACGACATGACGGTCACTGAGTATCTCGAGTTCTTCGCAGCTGCATACCGCATCAACGGCGAGGCTCGACGAAAACGAGTTGACGAAATGCTCGACGTCGTCGACTTGGACTTTAAACGAGACGCGTACGCGAATACGCTCTCTCGCGGACAAACCCAACGACTCGGACTCGCACGAACGCTGTTGCACGACCCTCAAATCCTGCTCTTGGACGAACCGCTTTCAGGTCTCGATCCCCGTGCGCGTATCGAGATGCGCAACTTGCTGAGACGGCTCGGTGCGATGGGCAAGACGATCATCGTGAGCAGCCACATTCTGCCTGAACTCGCAGACGTGTGTAATAAAGTCGGGATCATCGATCGAGGTGAATTGAAACAGAACGCGAAAATTACGGACATCATTCGAATGGTTCGTGAACACACGGTGCTCGTGATTCAACCGGCTGATCGCTCGGACTTGGATCGGATCCGCGAACTGCTCGAAGGGCACGAAAAAGTTCAAGCGACTGAATTAGGTGATGACGCCGTTCGCGTCGTACTCAAGTCCGAAGTGGAAGACTACACCGACCTGCCATCACTGCTGATCAACCAAGGAGTTCGATTACGTCAATTCACTGAAGAGCAGCTTGACCTCGAATCCGCATTCATGGCGCTCACCAAGGGTACAAGCACTCGGATGTAAGCGATTGGCATCAAGTATGACGAGCGAGACGTACGACAAAGTGCTCAAGCAAGAAACGATCACGTCCGTCGGCGCTGTGCGTCCCTTTGAGTCTCAAGTCAGCATCCAGTAGCCATTCGAGAAGTTTCTTGCCGCGAGGACGTCCGATTCCCTTCAATTGCACTTTGGCACGTTGAAGTTCTGCGGGCCAACGAATCCCCGCCGACGACAATGCATCATCGAGCTGAACGGGACGGTTGGATGCTTCGCGATGCAGCACAATCGCCGTCGCCATACCGAGCCGGCGAAGCGAGAAGGAAATCTGCGGAAGCAGTGCGATCGGTTTCTGGCCACCACTCATGAGCTTGTCAAGTTGCCGTAAGGCTTCTGCAGCGTCACCGGCCGCGATCGCGTCAGTGATTTGCCAAACAGTTTTGCCTTGCCAGCCTGATACGACGTCCTGCACCAACGATTCGTCGATCGTCGCCCCAGGCTCGCGGTACAAAGCCAATTTCGCGATCTCTGTATCGAGCATGCCCATTTCTTCACCCAGCAATTCGACGAGCAAGTCTGCGGCACCGGCCGTGAGTTTCGTTTGATGTTTTGGAGCAAGGTAGTCGGTTAAAAACTTTCTTCGCTTGACCGCAGTGACGCCCGTTTTCTTGTCGACATTCGCGGTGCATTGAACAACAAGGAAACTCTTGTCGATTGCTTTGTAGAGTTTCGTGTTGGATGCGAGTGTGTCCAATTCGAGGATCAAACGACTCGCATCCGATGGTGCTGCGACAAACTTTTCAAGTTCAACTCGATGATCGCTCACGAACTTGTCCGCTCGGCGAACCACGATGGTTCTTTTGTCGCCAAAGTCGAACAACGACGCCGTCGCCAAATCATCCCGCAAATCGGCCCAGCGAACGACGTCACCATCAAACTGGGTCACATCCCCATCTCGAGTCAACTCCGCCAAGCACCAAGCACGCATGCTCGAATCACTGCCAAAGATCGCGCATACAGCCGGTGTGCTTGCGGACTTTTGTCCAAGTAAGTCAAAAGCGTGTTGAAGCGTCATGAGTCGGTCGTCTTCAAATCAGATAGCAAAATAAGCGAAGGCAAGAGCAGCGGCTAAAATTCGTTACGGTTTGAAAGGAGTGTAGCAAATCTGGATTGTAAAGCGAGTCAGTGTCTCGCTCACGGTTCATACGGTTATCAATCGCCGGTTATAAGGCAAACGCGTTCAACCGTGTGAATACTCGACGTTTGAGATTATGCTATGGGTTCGCTTTATTCGATCAAGAACACACCGTCATTGATATCTTGTCCGAAATCAACACACGTCCGACCCTTGCGATCCGTTCCTCGGCTCAACCTCTGCACGTTGTGTTCTTGGTGAATTTTGTAGCTCCCAACCATCTTGCTGTATTTAACGAGGTGCAGCGTCATGTTGGCCGTTTGTCGATTCTCTCATCCGTGGCCATGGAATCGAATCGAGAATTCAAGAGCGAACCCAATGATTTCAACGTGATCGTTCAGAAGACACGAACCTTCACCCGAAAAGCTCGTCATCCAAGCGGTTACGAGGACGTTAATTATATTCATGTCCCGTTGGACACAATCGGGCAATTGCGACGCTTAAAACCAGATGCCATTGTTTCCCTAGAAATGGGGGCACGGACGATCGCCTCCCTTGGCTATCGGTTCTTGAACCGGCGATGTGCTGTCGTCGCTGCTGTATGTGCTTCAGAACGAACGGAAGCAGGGCGTGGCGTGCTGCGTCGGTTTACGCGAACACGAATTTTGCGCACTGTGGATTGGGCGACCTACAATGGCCCGAGTTGCCAACAGTACTTACTAGGGCAGGGTGGCCAAGCAAAGCATTTGTCGGCGTGGGACTACGCGGCTGACCCTTCGAAAATTTACACTGGTACTATTTCGCGGACATTTCATCCGTCGCGAATTAAGTTGCTAACGGTAGGGCAGCTCTCAACACGCAAGGGAGTCATCGAAGCGATTACACAGTTGTCTCAATGGACGGCCGCGAATCCAACGAAGCGAATCGAGTGGAACTTGCTTGGAAGTGGCCCGCTTGAATCTGAGATGCGCCAGTTCGCCGTGCCGCCAAATCTAGAACTCAACTTCCACGGACACTGTGACGCTGTTTTCCTTCGCAAGCATTACTGTGACAACGATTTTCTGTTGTTCCCCACGCTGGGCGACGAATGGGGGCTCGTTGTGGACGAAGCGTTGCACTCGGGACTGCCAGTCCTTGGAAGCATTCACAGCCAGGCTGTAACGACGATTGTTTCTCATGGACGCAACGGATGGTCGTATGACCCCGAAGATGCGAACTCCCTATCTCTGATCCTTGACCTAGCGTTCTACCAGACAGAGCTGTCGCGGCGAGAGATGATGCACCATTCACGCGAATCAGCCGTAACTCGCACACCTGAGACTTCGGCATCGCAGTTCTTGGAAGCGGTAGAGTACGCCGTTTCAGTGCGACGCGGCTAACGTTTTACAAAGTGGTGCGACCCGTCTTTAGATAGCTGAGCTTTGCTCAACCTTGACACGCGTGTGCCGGCGATCACTCACCGCTTGAGCGTTGGCATAAGCCGTCATGAGTGATCGGTAATTCTCGTCAGCAGAATAGTGGTTCTCGAATTCGGCGCGCGCAAGCGGTCGCATTGCCCTCGCAATTTCGGGTGATGCTGAGAGTTTTTGGACCGCAGCAGTAAGCGCTTCGACACGCCCCAGCCTAAAGGTCATGCCACCGCCATCGGGCCGAACAAGCTGCGTCAACGGGCCCACGTCCGATGCGATTACCGGTGTTCCGACGGCGAACGCTTCGACGATTGTTCGCGGCAATCCTTCGTACCACAAGGACGGCAGCACTAAGAAACGGGCTTGTTGCATCTGAGTTTGCACCTCGGCTCGCGATAGATGCCCTGTCAGTTGTATCAACGGATTGGAAGCCGCTTCTGACTTGACTCGATCAAGGAAAGGGCCATCGCCGACAATCCGAAGCGGCAGCTGAATCGCTTCGCTGCGCCAAGCTTTCAACATCAGCTCAATGCCTTTTTCAGGCGACAGGCGTCCAACGAATAACGCATAGTCGCCGCTGCCGCTACCCAGTTCCGGAACTGGGTCCACAAAATTTGGCTTCACAAAGATTCGATCGCCTGGCAGCCCGTGTCGAATGAATAATTCTCGGCCAAATTCGGTCAATGCAATAAATTGATCCACGCGATGACGCCACGTTCCCGACAGTCGATGCGTCGCTTGCATAGTCGCAACTGCCAGAGATGCCAAGCGACTTCCGCGATAACATGCGTGCGAAACTGCAGCGATTGGAAAACGTTTACCCAGGCACTTCAAGCAAACCTTGTCCTCGCGTAGAAAATAGGCGTTGGCACAAGCCATACGATAGTTGTGCAGGCTCTGAACCATGGGTACACGTTCGCGGTTGCAGGCGTAGTAGATGGACGGCGAGATAACTGGAAAGGTGTTGGTACAGTGCACCAAATCAATCTGATGCTCTTGAATGAGCTGGCGAACCTCTCGGTAAGTTTGGTGATTCCAGATCGCCTGAGCCGCCGTGGTGACCACGCGGAAACCGGAAATGTGGTCATTCGTCTGCTCATATCGAACGACCGTATGGCCATGCTTTTCTAGCAGTCGCCCTTCATCGGCGAAGCAGGCATCTTCTCCTCCCGCTTGTTGATAGAAGTTGTGACAGAGCAGCAGACGCATCACGAGTCCAAGTTGTACCAAGGGTCTTGAGAGTTTACGGCCTACCGGATTGATTCGTTATCCTTACGCTCCAACTCGTGCCGCTCGTGACCCACGGGGAAAGCTAGTTCCTCATCGGCGATACAACTCCAGAGTTACGGTAGTCGAAGTCCCGTCCCAAGAAAGGCAAAAATCCAGAAATCGCCTACGCCTACGGCATGCGAACGATCGAGGAAAAGGTGGTCGAGGCAAGAAGGACAGATAACCTAGGGTTTGCCGAGCGATTTCGGGGGTTTGTCCCAGTATTTTGCACGAGGACGCCGAATCCGTTACTTGAAGGCACCTGCGGGAAGCGTCGCGGTTTGGTCAGTTGCGGCTGGGGGTGTGCTGCCAGTCAACGATTGCAGGCCACGGATACGTGCTCGCGGTGCGAGGCCCTGGGCGTCGATCGGTTGATCAAGCACATTGGAGCCCACGTTGCCTGCGGCGTCCGTGCTATCGATTCGCAAGTAGAACTGGCGTGGCAACTGCGGATCGGCTGGCCAGACATACTCGCCATCGTTACGAAGACCTGAGGCGATTGTCGTCCATGGTCCGTCGAGTGTTTCGCTGAAGGCAAGTGCGATTGGACGCGGCAATAAATTCGTGTCGTCGCAAGCGTATTTGATCACAAGCGATCCCACGCGGTCACCTTCACCGTACTTGGCACCGGTTATCTTCACGACTGGCTTCGTCGAGTCAACGATAACTGCGATGTCGGCAATTTCGCCGGCAAGCGGACGAGGGCTCGCCAAACCGCTGGAGCTAACAACGACGATGCGATAAGCGTAGGTGCCTTCGCCATTGGTCTCGATATCGAAAGGGCTTTGTCGGTCGGGATCCGAACCCCATCGTTTCCAAGTGCTTCCGCCATCAAGGCTGCCCCACAATTCGACGGCTTCGACGCCGCCACTTCCCACCGCCTCGAGTTCGTATTCAAGACTGAAGCGAGCCGACTCACTGTATCGAAGTGGGACTCGCGAATCGATCACAGTTTGGACGGGCAAGCTTTCCGCAGCTCGCTCGGCCGCGTACTTGGCATCTTTCGTGATCTCTTCGGATAGTGGTATCTGTTCAAGCTCCGCCGAGCCAAAGTTTGAGGCGCTCGGTACGGGCATTCCCGTGGAAGGTATTTGTCCGTCGCTGGTCGCATTTCCGATCGACTCTCGCATGCTGTCATCAAGCGGACGCATCGCTTCTGCTGGTGTTCGCGGCCGTGTCGATTGAGCATCCATCTTTGGTGGCGAGGCAACAGCATTCCATGGTGTGATGGACTGGTTCGGCGAGTTCGCCGTGGGGTTTCCAAACATTGAGCCTTGCAGTGGTGGCTCCAAACCAAGTCCCGTCGCACCATGATCAGCCGACGCTTCTATAGGTGTTCCGGTCGGAAGCGGAATGCTTTCGAATCCACGCGGCGGCTCCGACGATCCGGTGCCTGATGGAACGGCGCCTGATGGAACGGCTGTCACCGTCACGCCACCGGAGCTGTTTGTAGTTGATGGCGGTGATTGACCACTCCACTGAACCGGTTGTCCGACGAGTTGCGGTGGAAACGGGCTCGATTGACTGTGCTGTTCCGATCCAGGAATTCGATAGGGTGCTGGTCGAGCGGTTGGTGAGTCCACGCCCGTGGAGCTGAATCGGTTCGTAGGCACCACTGCCACTCGGGGACGCTGGACCAACCGTCGCATCGTTTTGCGATTTCCGGCAGCATCGACAACCGTAGCTTGCACAGAAATCTGGTCCCAGGCCCCTGAGGGTGTGAACGAGACTTTCGCGGCTGGTGCAACGTTCGCGGTGTCAATCGGTCGCCAAACTCGCTCGACGTCCGTCATGTATTGCAGCTGAACCTCGGTGACGGGACTCGCGTCTTGGATGACATAGCTCAAATCGACCCGGCCCGATGCGTCGGTATCCGCATCGAGTTTGATATCGGGCCCAGCCGTGTTGATGACGACTTCGAGGGTATTGCCCACCGGATGTGGGCGACCGGTCACATCGATCGTTCTCGTCGTGAAAAAATAGAGACCGTCGCCGGGAGCTGTGAATTCAAATTGTTTCGCTTCCGGTTGAGCTTCGTCAAATAATTCCCATTGGATTCCCGCGCCGGGCTGAGCAGAATGGTGCCGTGCGACGAATAGTTGGACCTTGGCCGGTTGCGTTCCGCTAGCATCGACTGTGAACGGAATACTGAATGATCTTGAATTCAGAAGCGTCGCAGACGCGGACGGTTGCGATACGGGCGTGCTGGAGTTTGACGTGCGGGAAATTGGTGCGTGGGCAGCGACTCGCCCAGTCGGATTGACAACGCCAGTAACGTGGGCTGCTTGGGGTACTGGCCGTGCGGAGAGGGGCGAAACCGAGGCCGCAGTGCCCGTGACTTGGGCGCAAGCAACGTTATGCTGCAATACGCCTGCGACCTCGACAGAGGAAAGACAGGCAATGGCGATGAAGGCGTGTTTGGCTAGACGCATTACAATTACTTGGTCGCTGGGGATGAAAATCGCATTCACACGGGTGTGAAACACGGGGGTAGACGTCAAAATCCCCCGAAGTGTCGATAGCTCCACATACTCGGCTTCGACATGTCGCAGTTCGCGACTTGAGAAAACTTTGGAAAACGACGAATTCTTCTATGACAGCTAACCGCATGCGTTACCAATACGACGTCATCGTGATCGGTGCTGGGCATGCCGGAACCGAAGCCGCCGCTGCCGCTGCCCGCCTGGGCGCGAAGACAGCGTTACTGACGACAAATCTCGATACCGTCGGTCAGATGTCCTGCAACCCAGCGATTGGCGGCGTCGCCAAAGGCCAAATCGTTCGCGAAGTCGATGCTCTCGGTGGACTGATGGGTGAGGCGATCGATGCAACCGGAATTCAATTCCGAATGCTTAACTGTCGCAAAGGTCCTGCCATGCACAGCCCCCGTGCTCAAGCAGACAAGAAGGCCTATCAAAACTGGATCAAACAACGCATCGAGTCACAACCGAACCTGGATCTCAAGCAAGAGACGGTCGAAGACTTGATCGTCGAAACATGCAACGCAGACGCATTGGCACTCGGCCAGTCCAAGCGAGTGGTTGGGGTTCGAGTTCGTGGTGATGCGGAGTACATCGCACCTACCGTCGTGCTGACCACGGGAACGTTTCTGCAGGCGATCATGCACACGGGCGATGCAAAGACCGCCGGGGGCAGGGCAGGGGAGGGGACCACGACGGGGATCAGCGGTGCTTTGGCAAGACTTGAATTTGAAATTGATCGGTTCAAGACAGGCACACCGCCGCGTCTCAACGCGCGCACGATCGATTACTCCGCAACCACAATCCAACCGGGTGACGATGATCCGCAACCATTCTCCTACCTGAATGACAAGCTTGATCTCGAACAGCTTCCTTGTCATATCACGTACACCAACGAGGCTGTGCATGAATTGATTCGCGACAACTTGCATCGAGCGCCAATGTATAGCGGCCAGATTCACTCGCGTGGTCCGCGGTACTGTCCTTCCATCGAAGACAAAGTCGTTCGCTTTGCAGATAAGAACGAACACCAATTGTTTCTCGAACCCGAAGGCCGAAACACGAGCGAAGTCTACGTCAACGGCATTTCGACCAGTCTGCCTCGCGATGTTCAGGACAAAATGTTTCGACTGATCCCTGGACTAGAAAACGCCTCGATCATGCGGTACGGGTACGCCGTCGAGTACGACTACTGTCCACCGACCCAACTTTGGCCGCACCTAGAATCTAAAACCGTGGCCGGACTGTTCTTTGCTGGCCAGATCAACGGAACAACGGGTTACGAAGAGGCGGCCGGACAAGGGCTCATCGCTGGCTTGAACGCAGCCCGAGTCGCAGCTGGTAAAACGACATGGGTACCGCGTCGCGATCAAGCCTACATCGGAGTTTTGGTCGACGACTTGGTCACCAGCGGCACGGACGAGCCATACCGAATGTTTACTAGCCGAGCCGAGTACCGTTTACTACTGCGCCAAGACAACGCGGATCGCCGGTTGACTGTCGCCGCCGACGAACTCGGGCTAATCAGTGCGAATCGACGCGATCGATTTAAGTCCAAGATCGAACAAATCGATTGGGCGATCGGGCTGCTCAAGTCCACTCGCTACGACAATGCAACGGGTGAAGCGTGGTTGCGTCGGCCCGAGATCGAGTGGCCACAAATCTGTGAACGGATCCCCGAACTCGCCAACGCATCGGCGGACGTTGCCGATCAATGCGTTTACGATATCAAGTACGCAGGCTACGTCAGTCGTCAACAAATGGAAGTCGACAAACAGTTAAGACATGCTGAAAAACGCATTCCAGTTGCTTTCGATTATCACCGCATCGGTTCGCTCCGAACAGAAGCGAAGGAAAAGCTCAGCCGCATTCGGCCGCTGAGCTTAGACCAAGCGCGTCGCATCAGTGGTATCACTCCGGCGGATATCGCTCTTGTGCTGGCGCATCTCGAAGCATGAGTTCCGGATTTGAGCAGTGGGCTTGGATGCTGACCGCATCTTGACCCAAATACCCAAATCATTGCCTTGTTGCATGTCGCAATGAACCGCTCGGATTCGCTGAACTACGCAATCATCCGCGGCCAAGCACCCGCGATGTGGCGAGTTTGCCCTGGATTACGCGCGGCTCAAACAAAAAACGTTTCAAGAAATCTTGAGCAAAGTAGCGGCGTATTGCGTTAAACGAATGCGCCATAGCGACTTACAGCGAATGAATCGATCTTGACCCAGTTGGATGATTCGGTAGAATTCGCTGTCGAGGCAAGTTTGGCAATTCAGCAAGGCCCGGATGACCTTGCTGCTTGCGTTCTTCACGCAGCTTGGCACAGGAATGTGCTAGTGCGGTAGACCGGGAGGTTTGCTAAACCTCGTTTCGACTTCACATTTTGCTTGTTAGTCATGCAGGGAGGGTTGTTTCTGACATGACCACTAAAACGGTCTTTACGACAGGCGAAGCCGCCAAAATTTGTAAGGTAAGCCAACAGACGATCATTCGTTGTTTTGACAACGGGTCGCTCAAAGGTTTCCGAGTACCCGGAAGTAAATTTCGTCGCATTCCACGTGAACAGCTCTATATGTTCATGCGGGACAACGGGATTCCGACTGACGCACTCGAAAGCGGGAAAAAGAAGCTTCTCATCGTTGACGATGACCAGGATTTGGTCGAGTTGATAAGCGAAGGCTTCCAGCGCGACGGACGATTCGATATTCGTACCGCAAATAACGGCTTTGATGCCGGTATGGGCGTCAAGGAATTTCGACCTGACCTCGTCGTGCTCGATGTCATGCTTCCAGATATCAACGGCAAAGAAGTTTGCCAGCGAGTCCGAAGCGATCCAGCATTGGATATGGTCAAGATTCTGTGCATTTCCGGTATGGTCGAGCACAGTAAAGTCGATGCCCTGCGTGCTGCGGGTGCCAACGATTTTATGCAAAAGCCGTTTGCGATCGAGGACCTGATCAATCGTTCTTGCGATTTGCTCGAAATTGAACGAACCGCGATTTAACGAGTCGACGGTTCAATCAAGTGGTTTTGAAACGCTCAGGTGATGTCGTTTTTCGGGGGATCCTAGCGTGATTGGTTGGTTGCCGTGTCTGAGGTGGGAGGCTAGCCGTTGGTGGTTACCAATCTCCGCGTCTTCGGCCCATGTTTTGGGCACTTGCTTGATCCATTCGGGACAATCTCGCAGCGTGGATTCATCTCTGCGTCGTTCACTTGTCGCCGCACTCAAGCACGACCCACCACTGTTGATCTACGCCGCTCTTCACCAGAGCGATGAAGACACGTCCCCAGAGCAGCTGGCCGTGTGGTTGCAGACTCGTGCGATCCAGCACTTTGCATCCGGCGATGCATCCCTTGGCTGCCCCGCGATGGATATGCCGACGATCGCTCGTTGGCGTGAATTGAGTTCGTACTATCACACTGTTCCATGGACACGTTGGCTTGATGAAGCTGCGTTGTTCTTGGAAGTCTGCGGTCCGCCGGTACCTGAGGCTTGGCAAAGCCGGTGGCCAAGTCTTGTCGACGAAGAGTTCGAGAACGATGTCGACGATGAGGATGAGCCCAGCCTGGGTCAAGCTGCACTACATCCGAGCACGTTTCTAGAGCAACTCGCGAGATTGGTGCTTCAACAGAGCACTCTGGAGTCGACGTTCGCTGCGCAATTGCAACGAAACAAACTCGGCGCTTTGAAGCAACTCGCTTACGGACTCAGCCACGAGATCAACAATCCGCTGGCCAACATTTCGACGCGTGCGCAACAATTGCAACGCAGCGATTCGGATCCAAGCCGGCAAGCGATTCTCCAGCGGATCGTTGACCAAACGTATCGTGCTCACGAGATGATTGCAGACTTGATGTTCTATGCGAATCCGCCGAAGCCTCAGCCACAATCGACTGATTTGCGTTCGACGATCCAGCGGGTCGCGGACAGCTTTGCCCAGCAAGCCCAACGGCATACCGTTCGGCTGAAACTCGAGCTTCCGGGCCAAGCGACGCACGCTCATGTCGATGACACGATGATCGGTGAAGCGATTCGCGCACTCGTGCGAAATTCGATCGAGGCCATTGCCTGTGAGGGTACGATCGTCATGTCGATCGTCGATGCCGACACCTGCTGGCAACTCCACATAGCCGACAGCGGTCCAGGGGTTTCCGAAGAAGCTCGACGACACGCGTTCGATCCTTACTACAGCGGTCGCGAGGCTGGCCGCGGTCTCGGACTAGGCCTCTGCCGAGCCTACCGCATCGCTCGTCTCCACCATGGCGACATCACCCTCACCAGCGGCCCCGCCGGATGCGTCGTGACCCTGTCGCTACCGAAGAATTAGCGTCTCGGAAGCTACAAATCGCTTAGAAAGCGAAATCTCGCCCAACCGCCTTTCCTTCACCCGACAGAGTGAATCCAAAAAGTACACCGTTTGCGGCGATTGGTGCAAATCAGTGTATGGGTGGCCCCAACGTTCCGGGCCGGCGATGTCTTGTCTTCGAAGATTCACCACTCGGCTTTGAAGCCGCATTCAAAGCCGGCATGGGCTGGGTCGATGTCCGCGTCCCCGCTAATGAGTTCGTCATTCATACCAAGCGATAGCGAGCACCTGAGAGTTGCCGTTTTCCGTTCCAGCGGATTCACGCTCGGGCATTCGGCGTCACTTGCGTCTCAGATCGCTTGACGGAAAAACTCATTTCGCGCCGGTCTGGAACAGACTGGTCTCGGAGTGAATGTGTTTTTCTCAACCTAAGTTTATTTTTCTGAAAATTCTTAATGGCGATCGTAGTCGGGAAATGCTTCGCATGGGGTCAGACGCGTGATTCGGGATTGGCGGACAGTTTTTTTCTCAGTTTGGGTGATTCGAGCGTCCGTCGTCGCATTCTCGCGCCTCGCACGTATTGCGAGTCGGACCAAGTCGCCTGAACTGTCGCGGTGACTCAGTCCAAAATGAGTCGATAGCTCTGCCAGAGTCGCTGTGGTGTATCGTCGATACAGGTTGGAGGAAACGCTACGCGTGGAGGCAGGTTCAGGATTCGGGTTTCAGCTGAGCTGAGGCGTTCACGAAGGGAAATGCTTCGCATGGGGTCAGACGCGTGATTCGGGATTGGCGGACAGTTTTTTCTCAGTTTGGGTGATTCGAACGTTCGTCGTCGCATTCTCGCGCCTCGCACGTTTTGCGAGTCGGACCAAGTCGCCTGAACTGTCGCGGTGACTCAGTCCCAAATAGGTCGATACCTCCGCCAGCGTCGCTGTGGTGTATCGTCGATACAGGTTGGAGGAAACGCTACGCGTGGAGGCAGGTTCGGGATTCGGGTTTCAGCTGAGCTGAGGCGTTCACGAAGACGACGTGACGGGCTGCGATCTTTTTCGGTTGAGCTCGATTCTCAGCCTGGATCGAGTTGCGTGGGGCACGCTTGCTCTTGAGCAACCTAAGTTTCCAAGAGCGAGACAGTCGCGGCAGAACGTCAAGTGAGGCTTATGCACAGGTTACCGAGTTTCACTGCAAGTGTTTTTGTCATGTGGCGAGTGGTCGTGACTTTGCATCGACAGGGCAGGAACGATGGGTGATCGAGTTGTTGATGTATGAGACCTGGATGGCTTGTGTTCGGTTCGGTCGTGTCGCTTCCCTCGATCGAATGCGTTTGCGGTATTTCTACTGCGTATATTTCGCAAGCTACGATTGAACGAGTGTCGACAAGCTCCTCGACATGACCCGTTCCAAAGACGCGGGTCAGATTGCACGCCCTACGGCTCAACATTCCTTTACGTTAGCGAGCTACCCAGAGGGCTCGGGTGATTTCCGCGTCGTGAAAAGGCTCTTCGATGGTTAAAAACCTCGTGTCTCGAGTGTTCTCGACTCCACGGTAGTCGGCGTGGCCAGTTTTGTTGATACTAGGCGTCCGCTCGATCGATCGAATCGCGAGCTTAGAACGCCTCGGGGATGAGAAACCCAATCCATATGCTTGATTCCGCAATAGAAATCCTTCGGCTCCAGCAGTCTGGCGAAATGACCGCCAGCGAAGTCGTGCGTCGCTCACTGGATCGGATCGACGCGATCCAGCCTGCACTCAATCCATTCACTCACGTCGCCCGTGAATCCGCTCTCGCACAGGCGGACCAAATCGACGCATGGCGACGGGCTGGGGAGAAACTCGGTCCACTCGCCGGCGTCCCAGTGGCTGTGAAAGACGTGCTTTGTACCGCAGACATGCCGACGACGTGCTCGTCTCGAATGCTCGAGAACTTTAGGCCGCCGTATGACTCGACCGTCGTCCAGAAGCTGCGAGCCGCAGACGCGGTTATCGTCGGAAAGACGAACATGGATGAGTTCGCGATGGGCGCGAGTACGGAAACGAGTGCGTTTGGCATCACTCGCAACCCTTGGGACCCAACGAGAACGCCTGGCGGCAGCAGTGGCGGTGCAGCAGCCTGTGTCGCCGCAGGTTGTGTGCCGCTGAGCATTGGCACAGATACCGGTGGTTCCATCCGACAACCGGCAGCGTTTTGCGGTATCACGGGATTAAAGCCGACGTATGGCCGAGTCAGCCGCTATGGATTGATCGCGTTCGCTAGTAGCCTCGATCAAGCCGGCCCGATGGCATGGTCGGTGGAGGACACGGCGATTTTGCTGCAAGCGATCGCTGGGTTCGAACCGCGCGACTCCACTTCGCTTGATCGTCACGTTCCTGACTATGTGTCCGCAATCCAGTCGCGAGATGTTCGCGGCTTGAAGATCGGCGTCATCCGAGATTCGCTCGACAGCGAAGGCCTTGATGACGAGCAACGATGCGCGGTGAACGAGGCCATCGACGTTTTCAAGAGCCTCGGCGCCAAAATCGTCGATGTGAACTTACCGAACAACGCGTACTCTGTTCCAACGTACTACGTGATCGCTCCGTGCGAAGCGAGCAGCAACCTATCGCGTTACGACGGCGCTCATTACGGGCACCGTGCCACGAACGTCGATCCCAAGAGCCCGCTCGGTCCGCTCGCTGCAACGTATTGTGCCAGCCGCGAAGAAGGATTCGGCGCCGAAGTTAAACGCCGGATCATGATCGGCACGTACGCACTCAGCACCGGTTACTACGACGCGTATTACTCCAAAGCGTTAAAAGTTCGCCGCTTGATTCGCGGGGACTATGACGCCGCCTTCTCGCAAGTCGACTTATTACTCGGCCCAGTGACGCCGACTTCTGCGTTTGCACTCGGTGCCAAGCTTGATGACCCGATTCAAATGTATTTGTGCGATCTGTTTACCGTCGGCGCCAACCTCGCTGGCATCCCAGCCATTTCGATTCCTGGCGGTCACGACGCGGGCGGATTGCCCGTTGGCATCCAGCTGCAAGCGCCGGCCTTAGAAGAATCCCGTCTATTACTCGCTGCGGCTGCGTTTCAACAAGCCACCCCACACCACACCGCACGGCCTAGCGACATCGGAGGCGCATCATGATGCAGCACGATTACACCGTTGTCATCGGCCTTGAAGTCCACGTCCAGCTCAAGACGCAAACGAAACTGTTCTGTGGTTGCAGCACCGAATTCGGAGCACCACCGAACACGAATGTGTGCCCGGTTTGCCTTGGACTTCCCGGTGCCTTGCCCGTACTCAACGATGAAGCAATTACGCTGGCGATCCGCACGGGCCTTGCCATCAATTGCAATATTCCTTCGATGACCAAGTGGGATCGCAAACAGTACTTCTATCCTGATTTGCCTAAGGGGTACCAAATCAGCCAATTCGATTTACCGATTTGTGCGGATGGTGCAATCGACATCGCGGATCCAATCGATCCAGAATCCACGCGGCGCATCGGCATCATCCGTGCGCACCTCGAGGAAGATGCTGGCAAGAGCATGCATGACGAGTCCACCGGCATTGCGGAGTCACGCATTGATCTCAATCGTTGTGGAACGCCGCTGCTCGAGATCGTCAGCCAACCTGACATGCGAACGCCGGCTGAAGCGAAGGCCTTTTTGACTGAATTAAAACTGTTGCTCACTCACCTCGACGTCTCCGATTGCGAAATGCAAGAAGGCAGCCTGCGAGTCGACGCCAACGTCAATCTGCACATCGACGTTGACGGGAAGATCGCCAAGACTCCGATCGTCGAAATTAAGAATATGAACTCGTTCCGAGCGGTTGAGCGTGCAATCGCCTACGAGACGGAGCGGCAGTACTTAGTGTGGTCTGAAACCGGCGCGACGATTGAGAAGAACCCCAAGACCACACGCGGTTGGGACGATGGCAAAGAGCAAACGTTTCCGCAGCGTGAGAAGGAAGAGTCCGCTGACTATCGCTATTTCCCGGACCCCGACTTGTTACCGCTTCGAATCCCCGAGTCTCGCATTGAACAAATTCGCAGCGAACTCGGTGAACTTCCTGCGCAAACGCGAACACGCTTGGAGCAACAGTATTCGATCAAAGCGTACGATGTTGACGTGATCGTCAACCAAGGACGCGCCATGATCGCGTACTTTGAATCTGCGGCGGAGGTCTCCAACGATGGTCGCCGCACCAGTGCATGGATGCAACAAGACGTGATGCGAACGATGAAAGAGCGTGACCTCGAGATTGCATCGTTCCCAATCTCATCGACATCGCTCGGCGAGCTCATCCGTCGAATCTCGGTGAACGAGTTAGAAACCACACGCGGACGGGACGTGTTCAACTACTTGCTCGATCATCCGCAGGCGACTGTCGAATCGGCAACGGACGCCCTCGGCATCCAGGCCGTCGACACCAGCGAAATCGATACGCTTTGCGACGAACTCTTAGCTGCCAACCCACAAGTCATCGAAGACGTCCGCGCCGGAAAAATGCAGGCCCTCGGCATGCTCATCGGCCAAGCCAAAAAAACGAATCGCAACGCCAACCCACAACTCGTTCGAGAGACGTTGCTCGCCAAAATCAATTCGACATGATCGAACCACGAATGTCTCAAAGCCCATTTCTTATCGCGATTTACTCACTCATCACTGCGTGTGCACTTTGGGTGCTGTTGATGCCTTGGGTTCCGAGCGTGGCAGAGTCTTCGATGCGGCGGTTTCATTTGACGCACCCTTCGTTCGGCGCGTGGGCGATCCAGCAGCCGATTCCGGCGATGTACAACTTCGCAAACACCTACGAGATTCGACAATGGCCACCCCATGTTGCTGGAAGTCTGCTCGTGGATCAAATCCTGGATTTAGCAGAGGGAGAAACACCGGATTTTGGTAAACTCCATAGTGACCACATCAACCACTTTCCCGCTCGTGTCGCGACGTTCTCGAGCCAGCGAATTCATTGCTGTGGTCCGAACCAAGATCGTTGGCTCGTGACGACATCGACCTACCGAGGACAACGCGTCAAAACGTTGACTGAATTGAAAGCGTTGGGCGATGGACAGTTCAATGTCACGCGAACCGATATCGAGCCTTAGTCAGCGGATCCACGGTGGCAAGCAAGCGATCAACGCGGAACTTTCGATTCGATACGTGACTTGTTAGATTAGGGAAACCAGCAGAGTGCATGAATGCGTACTGCACCTGACTGCATCCGGAACAACATGCTCGACGACTACCACCGCTGGCAAAGCGATTACGAAATCCAAATCAAACTCGACGAGCGATTCGATTGAGCAACGCGATTACCAACACGGATGCTGGCTCGGAAAGATGCACGACCTCGCAACTAGCGAATGCGCAGCGAATCGTTCAGCTCTGTGTCGTGATGGGTCTGCTTTGGAAGATCCAGTTCTTCATCTGGTCCGATCAAGTCTACCTCGACTTTCGCTTGAGCGACCCGTTTTTTCCTGACTGGCTCGAGTCGCAGTGGACGCTGCGAGTTGCATTCGCGACAGCAGTGCTGATTGGCATCGCCGCGGTATTCGCACATGGACGCAACAACCTTGTCGGCGTAGTGATTGTCGAACTCCTCGCGCTCAGCGTGTTGCTAGTGCATCAAGGAAGTTACAACGATGCGACGTTCCTCACATCATGGTGGGCGGTGGTTTGGTGTTTGTGGGTGTCATCCCAAGCCCACGTCGCGGATACGGAACGGACCTGTCGCCGTGCGACGAAGTTGGGGTGTGTCATTCTATCGCTTGTGATGCTCGGCGCTGCGGTGGGCAAATGGACCGGAGAGTACTGGTCCGGCACCGTGCTCCATGAAATCTATTTTCGTGATCGCGATTTTTGGTTGTTCAATGTTTTGCGTGACCGCTTTGTACAAACTGAGCTGTTGACGATTGCCATGTGGTACAGCCGAAGCATCATCGCTATCGAGACCGTTGCTGGATTCACGCTGTGGTGTTTGCCACCGCGAGTCGCCGGATGGTTCGCGTTGGTGCTGATGCTTCTGATTCCGTTGACCAGTAATTTCATGCTGTTTTCGGTGACGCTCAGCCTCGTTGGATTGTCTTGTGCTGTGATTCGGCTTTCAGCATGGCGTGCGAGAATTGCATGGCGTGCCCAAGAATGACGCAACTCGATCCCAAGCCAGCATCGATGAATACGGTATCGACTGAAACGTCCTGGTGGTCGAAGATCGAGCCACGTGAGCGAGTCGCAGTTGGCTGGGCAACAGGCTGGTTCTATTGCATCTTGCTAGGGTACCTGATCGTTCGTCCGGTGCGTGAAACGATGGGAAGCATTGGGGGAACGAAGCAGTTGCAGTACATGATGCTGGCAACCTTTGTCGCGATGCTTGCTGCGGTACCGATCTATTCCGTTCTGGTCGCGAAGCTGCCTCGTCGATGGCTTGTCCGAGTCGTTTACCATTTTTTCGCTGCGTCCTTGGTCGCTTTTTTCCTCGTGATGCAAAGCGATTCAGCGCCGGTTCGCATTTGGTCAGCAAGGATCTTTTTTGTTTGGGTGAACGTATTCGCGTTCTTTGCGACGAGCGTTTTTTGGAGTGTCTTGGCGGATCTGTTTACAAGTTCGCAAGGCAAACGCTTATTCGGTTTCATCGCTGCTGGGGGCACGGCGGGTGCGATCACAGGTTCGATTGTCACAGGCCAGTTGGCCGGCATACTCTCAACCAGCACGCTGCTGTTGCTGCCCGCCTTGATTCTCGAATTTGGGTTGTGCTGTGCGTGGCGGCTTGAGAAACAGTCGTCGATCCTCCGGTGTAGCGATACGCAAGCATCCGAGCCAACGGACAAGGCCGCCGGAGGTGGTATTTTCTCTGGTATTACGCACGTGATGCGTTCACCGTACCTGGCGATGATTTGCGTGTTCTTGCTCTTTGCCCAGGCGTGTGGGACGCAGCTCTACTTTCAGCAAGCCGAGATTGTGGCTGCGGAAATCGAGACCAAAGAAGCTCGCACGCAACTGTTTGCCTATCTTGATCTAGGCGCGCAAGTGCTCACGTTGTTGCTTCAAGTCTTGGTCTCAGGAGTGATTTTACGACGTCTGGGTGTCAGCGTTGCGTTGGCGATCTTGCCCATCATCTACTTTGTTGGTTTCGCTTCACTTGCATCAAACCCAGTTTTAGCAACGCTGATTGTCACCATGATCGCCACACGGGCGTTTGGATACGGGATCGCAGTCCCGGCAAGGGAAGTGTTATTCACAGTGGTCAGTCGCGAGGAGAAGTACAAGTCCAAGAGTTTCATTGACACCGTTGTCCTTCGCGGTGGCGATGCCGCGTCCGGGCAACTGTTTGGATGGTTGCGATCGCTCGAGATGAGTGTGACGACGATGAATTGGTTTGCGGTTCCCGTCACTGCCGTTTGGGCCGTCGTCGCTTGGAAACTGGGACGCCGACAACAGCAACTTTCGAAGTCCACGAGCGAGTCGCTTTTGAAGCCTGGCGATGAGTAGCTCACTCGCTTCATTAAGTGCTACAATCGCCGTCTCCAGTCAACCCTCACCACGAATGAGTATGCTATGTCGGACGCACGATATTCACTGCAAGCATTTTTGGAAAAGACCAAAGATCGGGACTTGAATCAAGGTTTGTTTGAGCTTGAGTCAGAGCGGATGCTCGACATTAATCTCAACGGCGAAGTTTGGATCAAGATGGGAGCCATGGTGGCGTACACAGGCCAAGTCAAATTTGAACGTGAAGGAATTCTCTCTCGCGGCGTGGCCAATCTACTGAAGAAAGCCGTTTCGGGCGAAGGCACAGCACTGACGAAAGTCAGCGGCAATGGATCCGTTTTCTGTGCCGACGCAGGCAAGAAGATCACGATCCTGAACTTGGACAACGAGGCGATTTGCGTCAACGGCAACGACTTGCTCGCATTTGAAATGTCGCTCAAGTATGACATCAAGATGATGAAGCGAATGACTGCGGTGCTGGCGGGTGGTCTGTTCAACGTTCGGCTCGAAGGTAGTGGCATGGTCGCAGTCACGAGCCACTACGACCCGCTCACTCTCATGGTGACACCATCCCAGCCCGTGATCACCGACCCCAATGCGACGGTGCTCTGGTCGGGAAATCTTGAACCAGAAATCAAGACTGACTTGCAATTCAAGACGTTTCTCGGCCGTGGTTCCGGTGAGTCACTGCAACTGAAGTTCCAAGGGAACGGTTTCGTCGTCGTCCAACCCTATGAAGAAGTGATGTTCCAGCACGGGGCGAGCTAGGGGTCGCCTTGATCGGACGCGAGCTAGGGTCGCATCGGACACCACCATAGCCACGGCGTTACAAGACGCCTTTGGTGCTCGGGATCCCGTTGCTTCGCGGGTCCATTTCGCACGCCATGCGGATGGCTCGTGCAGTCGCCTTGAAGACAGCTTCGGCGATGTGATGGCTATTGCGACCGTAGTGCAACACCACATGGAAATTGCAATTCGCGTTGGCCGCGAATGATTGCCAGAAGTGTTCAACCAGTTCGCTGTCAAAGGTACCGATTTTGGCTGGACCGATGGGTGCGTTGTATTCAAACGCATAGCGACCACCCATGTCGACGGCGGACGTGACAAGGCACTCGTCCATTGGCAACGTGAAGTGTCCGTAGCGTCGAACGCCCTTGCGATCACTGAGCGCCTCGTGAATGGCTTGACCAAGAGCGATACCGACGTCTTCGCTCGTGTGGTGGTCGTCGACGTGCAAATCGCCGACGGCTTTCATATCAAGGTCAATGAGCGAGTGTTTCGCAAACAGGTCGAGCATGTGATCGAAAAAACCAATTCCGGTTTCGCGTTTGCCTGCGCCGGTACCATCCAAATTGATGGATACGCGAATGTCGGTTTCGCCCGTTTTGCGATGGATCGTAGAAGTTCGTGTCATGAAGTTCAGCTGTCTTGTTTGGTAGTAGGCTAAATAGGATCGTTTTGGGGCGTCATGTTTTGATTGAAGTCGACTCGGCGATAAATGTCGGAGACTTTCAGTGTGACACCAACGCTTCTCAGTTCGATGAAGTCGTCCATGCCATGGAACTCAACGGACTCCCATGAATCGTCGTTAATTCGTCTCAATCGCTCAATGCCGGGTTCGTTTTGATCAACAAGAAGATATTCCACGAGTGATGCAATCGTGCGGTAGTAGCGACGTTTGCGAACTTGATCTACGCCGAATGTGCTTTGGCTAGCGATTTCAATGATGAGGAGTGGGTTGATCAGTGTATCCGGTGAGTCGCCATTGAATTGAATATCACCACAGGCAACCACGACATCGGGGTAATAGTAAGCGTTGTATTCCTCGATCCACAGTCGCATATCGCTGGCGAACACATCACCTGGCTTTTCTCTCAATTGTTCGTCTAGTCGTGCAACCAAATTTGATTGGATTCGAACGTGATCGCGACTTGCTCCCGCTTGGGCATACACGACGCCGTTTACGAAGTCATGCGGTCGCGACTGCTTCGCTTCCCAAGCTAAGTATTCTTCGCAAGTCATTCGTTGTGGAGAATCGCCGTGAAGGTTTTTTGCTGTCGACATGATCACATTCTCTCCAAGCGTCCGTTATTCATGCGGACTTGTTGAAACGTTCGAGCATCATCAGGCAGGCATCGATTTGTTCGTCCGTGCCAACGCTGATTCTCAGGCCGTCACCCCAATCGGGAAACGACATGTAACGCACGAGAATTTGGTTCTGCTTGAGGTATTCGTATCGTTCGCGATGCTGGCCGTCTGGGTGCTGGCACCATACAAAGTTGGCATGCGATGGCGTTACCGAAAATCCTAGCTGGGCGAGTTTTTTTTCCATTCGCTGGCGTGTCGCGTTCATTTTGCTGCAGACATCAGCGAGCCAATCTTGCGACGAGATCGCGGCGGTTGCTGCGGCGATCGAAATCGCGTCACAGTTGTAGCTGTCCTTGATCTTGGTTAGCTCAGCGATCACGTGGGGTTGTGCCACGAGATAGCCGAATCGCATCCCAGCGAGTCCGTACGACTTGCTCAGTGTCCGCGTGACGAGGACACGTTCATTTTCTTGGACTAGATCGATGCACGATTCATTCGCGAAATCGACGTACGCTTCGTCGACCACGAGTGGGCAATCGAGCGCGTCGGCAATCGCGCGGACTTCGTCTTTAGGGACGATGGTTCCGGAAGGGCTATTCGGATTGGGAAGCAGCACAAGCCGCACGTTAGGTTTCGGTTCTGAGAAGCTTGCAGGCAATTTCCAACCGTCTTCGAACGGGACTTGTTCCCACCCGGCGCCTTGGATGTCTGCGAGCGTGCGGTAGAGAATGTAGCTCGGATATGCGAGTCGCAATCGCTGGCCCTCGCCCACAAAACCTCGCACAAGGATCGTCAAGATCTCGTCGCTGCCGTTGCCCGCGAGTACCCACTCAGGTCCAGGCAAACCGAGAGCGTCTGCGGCCGCGCGGCGAAAACTTGTTGCCATCGGGTCGGGGTACCGATTCAGCGGCCCGCGGGCGGCGGCACAAATTGCATCCACAACGGCTGGCGGCGGGGGGTACGGATTCTCGTTGGTATTGAGCTTGATAAATTTGCCTGGCGGAGGCTGTTCGCCAGGCGTGTAGGGCATCATCTGGGCCAGGGCAGGGCGGAACACCGCAGGCTGGTTCTGGGACGAACGGCTTGGCAAGGCGCCGGAAGTGGCTTCAGACATCGAGATCTGGGGAATTTGTATTTGAAGTTGTAAGGAAGCGATTTTGGCGACGGTCCAATCACCAAGAGTCTACCAGCACAAGCTAAGTTCGGCGAATCCGCACTGAATTCGCGTGACCGGTCAGCCCTTCTTTCTCGGCGAGACGCTCAACGTCCGCTGCAATTTGCGAGAGCGCCGCTTCGTCAAACTCAGTCACACTGCCACTTCTCAGAAAGCTGTTACTTGATAAACCGGCGGCCCAGGTGCACGTTCCGCCGGTCGGCAACACGTGGCTTGGACCGGCCGCGTAGTCGCCTAGCGCGACCGGTGTGTGATGACCAAGGAATGCCGCACCGCTGTTTCGGATCTTAGCAATCAATTCTCGTGGTTTCACCGTTTGGATGTGCAGGTGCTCCGGCGCGAACGAATCGGTCAACTCACAAGCGTGCTCAGCATCTCGCACGAGAATCAACGCAGCAAACGCATTGAGACTGTCGATGGTCAAGTCACCTCGCGAGAGCGTTGAAAGTTGTTTCGTTAACTCATTTTGCACCGCATCGATCAACGCCGCTTCCCATGTGATTAAGATCGCTGAACCAGGCGAGTGCTCGGCCTGGGCAATTAAATCAGCCGCAATGAAGTCAGCTCGCGCGGTGGCATCGGCGATAACAATCACTTCGCTCGGCCCAGCAAACGAGTCGATGTCGACGGTCCCGTAAACATATTTCTTCGCGAGTGCGACGAACAAGTTTCCAGGGCCGACAATCTTGTCGACGGCGGGTAAGCAATCGCAACCATAGGCCATCGCTGCGACGGCTTGAGCTCCGCCCACTCGATAGACTTCGCTGACGCCGAGTTCGTGACACGTTGCGAGCATGTCATCGTTGAAGGCACCAAATTTTGTCGGTGGCGCGACAATAGCGATTTCCTTCACTCCAGCAACTTGCGCCGGTACAACGGTCATAAGCACCGTCGACGGATATGCGGCTGCACCGCCAGGCACGCACACGCCGATCCGACGCAGTGGCACGTAACGCTGGGTCAGTCGCACGCCAGGCGAAGGCTCGAGCGTCACGTCGCTGTGCAAGATCGCTTCTTGGAATCGGGCGACGTTATCGCGAATGCGGCGGACGCTCGCGAGGAACTCGGGATCTGCTTTTGCGTGTGCGGCTTGCAAATCCTCCGCCGGAACCCGCAATTCGTTCGCAGTGAGACTCGAGGCGTCGAAGGCTTGGCTGAACCGCAAGAGTGCATCGGTGCCGTGAAGGCGAACTTGCTCGCAGATTTCTTGGACGACTTGGCTAGGCAACAGCGGCTTGCCGAACACTTTTTCGGTCAGTTCTCGACCACGAGGGCTAACAACGTCGCCCCGAGGGCTGAGTTTCTCACGTAAGTCAGCTAGAATCTCGGCACCACTAGCGGTCGCATCGACACGGGAAATTGTGAGTTGGGGCATGGGTGGTCGTGTGCGAGTGAAAACGAAACGGATTCGGGCGTTGGTGTCCATACTTTAGCCGCCCAAGTCCTGGAAAGACGGCTAAAGCCTGAACACCAACGCCCGCAACAATCTAACTGAAATGAATCGGATGCCAATGATCGATCTGAGAAGCGACACCGTAACGCGGCCCACTCCGGCGATGCGGACAGCGATGGCCAATGCAGAAGTTGGCGACGCCGTCATCGACATCGACCCGACCGTTGACCGCTTGGAGCGATTAACTGCAGAAATTCTCGGCAAAGAAGCGGCGATTTTCATGCCGAGCGGTTCGATGACCAACCAGATCGCGATTCGGCTGCATTGCGACCGCGGCAGCGAATTCATTTGCGAAGCCGACGCACACGTCTATCACTACGAACAGGCCGCATTCGCCCAACTCTCTGGACTCGTGGCACACACGGTAGCGGGGCAGGGCGGGGTGCTGCGATTGGACCAACTGCGTGGCCTGATTCGGCCTGAGAATGACCACATGGTTCGAACTCGGTTGATTTGCCTTGAAAACACCCACAATCGCTGGGGCGGGCGCATCCAACCCCAGGACGAAGTCGTTCGAATTTGTGACTGGGCTCATTCCGAGAACCTCAAAACACATCTCGACGGGGCACGACTGTGGAACGCAGCCGTGGCGACAGGACTTTCTGAAAGAGAACTGGCCGCGCCGTTTGACACTGTCAGTGTATGTTTCAGCAAAGGCCTCGGAGCTCCCGTCGGTTCCGCGCTCGCCGGAACAGCCGATTTTGTGCGTGAGGCAAAGCGAGCCCGCAAGTTGTTTGGCGGAGCGATGCGACAAGTTGGGATCATTGCCGCCGGTGCGTTGTATGCGGTTGAGAATCATCGCGAGCGACTAGTCGAAGATCACCGCTGGGCGAAATGTCTCGGCGCCGTTGTTGAAGGCCACGAATTGCTCCACGTTCGCGGTGGACGTATCGATACGAACATTGTGGTCATCGACATTGACCCGGCATTTGGTACAGCGGCGGCATTTGTTGCCAAGCTTGCCGAGCGACACGTTGCCTGCTTCGCGATTGGACCGCAAGCCATCCGGCTTGTGACGCATCTTGATGTGACACACGAGCAAATGACGGAGGCTTGTCAGGCACTCGCCGAGATCGCTCACGGAGAATCAGCGACAAAGTTGGAATATCGACTTGCGTAGCTATATCGCGTTGGCGATCACGTCGATCATCATCTTTACGATTGGAATCGCGATTCGCGTGCCATCCTGCAGCGAGAGTTTCTGGGTCGATGAACTCCACACGGCCTGGACCATTCACGACGATCTAACGGACGTTTTTCCGCGGGCTCAAATCGGACACCAGCAACCGTACTACTTCGGGTTGCTGTGGCTGTGGCGTCAGGTGTTTGGCGAGAGCGAACTTGCGTTGCGGATGACAAGTGTGCTCGCCGTAGCGATCGCCAGCGTGGTAGTGAACGTTGCCGTTGCTCGATCCACGAAGAATTTGATCGCGGGATTTGCCTCCGGCATGTTCTTAGCCATCGAATCGAATTCGATTTTCTTTGGTACCGAGCTGCGACCTTATGCCATGGTCATGCTTGCTTCGGCCGCCGCCTGTTCCTTTGCGCACTTCGCGTGGAATGACAAGCCAGCTGATCGTGGCGCCACGTGGGTCATGCTGTTCGTTTCAATCGGCATAGCAGGAGCCATGCAGCTCACGTCGCTTGGAATTCTGGCATGGCTACCCGTCGCAGTGTTCTTGCGATGGTGCTGGGTCGATTGGCGCAGTGCTATTCGATTGCAAAAGACCGATGTTGTAGTGCTGATGGCCGTCGTCGTTACCGCATTGTTATTGTTGCCTGGAAACATTTTGGAAACTTGGAACGAGCGTTCAATCTGGGCGAGCTTTGCAAGTACCCAGTACATCGATGATCTATGGGAGCTTTGGCCGTGGCTTGTGGGGCTGATCCTGCCTGCTGCTTGGCTTTTGCTGAACCAGATGACTAATTCGGATACTCCGAAACCCGATGTTTCATTTACGCTCTTGCTAGCCGTGATCTTAGTGGTTTCATCGTTTTGTTTGTGGCTCATTGCTTACCTGGAACTGGCACCGCTTTGGCACCGACGTTTTTTGATCGCGGGGTTACCGATGTTGGCTTGGTGTTTCGGCTCGATGGTCGGCAGCGGATCTGGGCAGGGCAGGGCGGCCCGAAATTCGCTCAACGTGATGATTGCACTTTTACTGCTGTGGACGCTCGCGTCATGGAGCCAAAATACGCTACCGCGAATTCTTCGCTTCGACGTCAAGCTGGTTACTCGAGGCGAAGACTGGCGAGGCGCGGTTGCGTACTTGAATTCGCACGTCAAGCTCGCGGATGCCGTCGTCGTCGATCCAGGGCTCATCGAACAAGTCGCTTGGCACCAAGACATCGTTTCCGCATCGCTCTCGCATGAAAAAGCATCCTATCTGGCGTATGCACTGTCAGGTCCGTATATGCTGAAACACCAACCGTCGGTAGTCGCTTCGAACCTACTTCCAATCCGCCACTGGGCGATCTCGCATCACGACAGTTGGATCATTTCGCGTCGTCCAGCGAAGCGACTGCGACAGTCGATCGAGAAAGTTGTGGACGCTACCACGAGCAAGATCACCGTGCGATCATTTGGGCGGGTCTCGGTTGCTCGAATCGAAACGAAGATGCGCTGATCCTGAATTTAAGCTTCGATTTTTAGCGAACGGAGTATTCGCGGACAGAGCACAGAACTCGACGAACCCGAAATTGCACATTCCTCGGTAGAATCAGGTTTGTTAAGATGCTCGGCTTGAATCCGAGGATTATTTAACGCGATCATTCAGGAGTCGATGTCATGGAATTCGTTTGGGATGATGGTGGACGTTCCAGTGCCGGTTACGTTGGACTGACGGGAGACTGTGTCACCCGGGCAATCGCCATAGCGACGGGCACAAGCTATCGCAACATTTACAACTCGCTCGGCGAATTGTCTCACATGACGCCACGCAACGGCGTCGCGACAAGCGTGTCCGCTGAATTTCTCGAGGCTCTCGGTTGGACGTATAAAACGACTTGCGTTTGGTCGTTCAGTGCCGAGTTGCTCCCCAAGGGGCCGATTATCATTGATTTGGTAGACCGCCGAGCCTATCGCAGCGGTCATTATTGCTGTGTCATCGACCACGTCATATACGACACCTGGAACCCCAGTGACGATGACGATTTGGTGATCCGAGGTTTTTGGACGCGGCCAGCCATCGAGGGTGACACGACAATGCCGATCGTGTCGCGCCAACATCCGGCAAGCGCAGAAGCCTCGCTCACACAAAATGAGTTTGACAAGGTACTACATCGACTCCGTTCTCTCGACAATACGGCGAATAACTCAGCAAGCACCGAAGGCGAGAAACGCAATGCGCTGCGGATGATGCAGAACTTGCTGCTGCGTCACAACCTGTCTCGCGAAGATATCACCGAAGACGACAATGTTGATTCAATGCGATTCACTCGCATGGCGTGTCCCGTCAACGGCCGCCGGGCCTACTGTTGGGAGAAAGATCTCGCAGCATACGTCGTTAGCGAAATCTTCCCAATGACAAATTGGTACTTCGGGATTAAAGGGCACCGCACGCTCATTTGGTTCTACGGTCCGCTGGAAGACGTCAAAAATTGCATCACGCTCTTTCGTGAATTGCTGCTCACAATCACAGCCTCGGCCAAACTGCAATACGGTGGCTATTCTCGAGGCAGTGGTGCGTCGTATGCCGAAGGTTACGTGCGTGGACTGCCGCGTTACACGAGCGACAGCAATCCGAATTCCACACTCGTCAGCGAAACGGCGCTGATTCACGCAAGGGCTTTGGCCGCTAAGAAAGCCGCCAGAAACTGGCTAAAACTCGAATGCGGCTTGTCCCTAATTTCTTCCGGTGGCAGCGGACGCAGCCAGCATGACCCTGATGCTGCGGATCGAGGCAAAGAACACGGCTCCAAACACGACCTTCGTGACGCAAACGGACGCAAGCAAATTACGAGCTCGTGAGATGCACAGCACCGATGTCGACCGGTTAATCAGGCAAGTGCTCTTGCTCAATTCGTAAGCCGTTTTGACAAACGAACTCATATCCCGCCCGTTCATCGTCGGTGAGGTGAAGTCCCGTCCTGGGATCAATCTTGGTGATATGAGTCGCGAGTGCTCGGTAGCGTGTGAGCGTTTCAGTGTTCATCCGCCAGCTACGGACGTCGGGAAGCAAGCCGCGCAGGCGACTGAGAATCTCGAAACCCGCGGCATCAAAGTCGCCCCAGTAGTACACTGATCGATCGTGTAACCATGCGATTTCGACGAGTTGAGTAACTCCGTTTCCAAGCCCGCCCAGGACCAAACTATTTGGACGCTGCGGCATGGTCAACACACTGATTTTGTTCTCGACGATGTACACGTCGGCGTCACCAATCTCCAATCTCGACAATGTTTCTGCGGGCAGTGAACATTCGTCAAACGGCAATCCGATCCTCTGTCCCATCGCCCGGTCGAGCGAGCGGACGAGAAAATGTGGTCTCGCGTATCGCAACCCGTAACGGGCTTCGAATTGCGTGGCATCGTATCGCGGGTCAATTGCCTCCGCAGGGAGCAAACGATCCAACCAATCGCCCAGCAATGATTTGTGGTTTTCCAGAAGCTTCGACGAGGCGACGGGAATTTGTCGCGCGAACACACCGGGTCGCGGATGAGCGACAAAGTACCTCGTTAACGAAACGAGTCCGTCCAAGGCATCATCGACCTCCAACAATTTTCGCCAGTTGCCTGGTTCTCGCAACCAACGATCAAGGCTTGGCAACCGAAGCCGAAGCGTCGCTACCTGGGTTTGCAGCAGCGTCCAAGTGGGCGAAGCGCCGATCAATCCGCACAAGTCGTTCATTGAATCCAGAACAATCGCTTTGGGGAAATCGTTCTGTCCGTGAGAGCGACTGCGGCGGCTTTCCCACTCGATACGGTATCCGTCACGTCGCTGCTCCTTGGAGTGCTGGCGTAATCTCTGAACGGCTGCCACGGCCTGAGCCAAATCTGTTGGAACTTTCAAATCCACCGGCACACGGCGGGGAAAGAATGATTCATCGGCTAGCCATGCTGCAATCGCTTTCCCATACAGTCGACTTGCCTTTTCGCGAATTTGTTCGGGCGTAATCATACTTTTGTTCGCACTTCGTCGTATTGGTCCGCCGTCAGACTGAGCATCCGACTGCGATGCGTCTTCGCGTCCTTGACGATATGGCAATACATTCCGACATGGTCTTCCACGATTCGTGCCTTGGCATCTAGCGGAGCGACGATGGCGAGTTGCAAACCGAATCGTTCAAACAACTCCAACGCCGCCCGAGCTCGTGTGTCATCACTGCGAGAAAACATCTCGTCGACCATCACAAAATGAAACCGATCCTCGTTGTCACCATCGGGTTTCAAATCGTACTGATAAGCAATCGCGGCGACCAACACCAAGAACGCGAGCTTACCTTTTTCACCACCCGATTTGCCGGAGCCACCGTCGTACTCCGCACCGGCTGCGTTCGTTTCTTTATCGTAGACGCGAGCGACGAAATTGAACCAATTTCGAACATCGACCACACGCTCGCGCCAGCTCTGTTTGGCATCGTCGCGAAGTTTTTCGACGAACGCTTCGATCCGCTTGAATGTTTGCTCGTTCGCCTCGTCCATCGTGTGATCCAAACAGCGATGCAAGTCACCTTGGAACTCTCGTATCTCGGGATCACGACTGTCTTTCGGTTCGAGTCGAATGTAGGTGTTGCGTTCCCAGTCCAAGGGACGTAACGCATTGTTGAGCAATTCGATCTTACTTCGAATGTCAGCCCGTTCCTGCTCCAGCGTCGCGTTGAGCACACCGATTTCCTGCAACACCGAAGTCTTCAATCGCTGGCGAAATCGCCGTGCGTGCTGTGGCAATTCGTCCTGGTCGATCTTTGTCTTCAGCACTCGATAGGCTGGTAAATCAGCGGGCGACACGCCCATGTCGGCGCCGAATGCAGGAAATCGATTGAGGAACCCATTCATGCGTGAACTCAATTGTGCACCCACCGGCCGCAGTTTCTCGCGGGCTTGTTCGACGAGCGAGTTCCAACGACGGCTCGCGTCGTCTTTGCGTTGTTGCAGTTCGACAAAATCGGCAACATCAATCGGCCATGCTTCATTGAGCTCGGCAAGCGTCGTCGTATCCGGTTGCACCTCGCGCGCGGTGATACTGCGATTGACGTTTTGCAATACGCTCGTGCCCTGTTTGAGTTGTTGCGAGAACTCCGCTTTCTGGTCAGCCAACTTTTGGCGGTCTTGTTCAAAGCCTCTCCGCTCGGCTTCGAGTTCTTTCATACGAGCCTTGAGTTCAATCAGTAAATCGTTGGAAGCTTCGAGACGTTTCAGTTCTTGGTGACAGCGATCCGCTTCCGCATCATGTTGGCCATCGTCAATACTCTCGAAGCTAGGCAGATCACAAAACCGATGCAGGTCCTTTATCCACTCGTCAGCCTCGCGCATTCGTCGCCGCTGCAGATCCGATTGAATCGAGCACTCATTGGTTTGATTCGTCAAATCGCGAATCGATCCTTCGAGAGCCTTGATTTTCGCCTTGTTATCCCAACCGAGCACGAAATGCCGCCTATCATCGGGAGCATTTCGGTCGTCTTTGCTGTGTCGCCGGTCGTCGAGCTTGATGTGCCGGTTCTTGGTCATCGCTCGGCCAGCTTGTTTTTGGAACTCAGCGATTGTTTCGCAAGCGACCAAATTGAACCGTATTTCAATCTGTCCACGTACAAATGGCGATAGCGAATGCTTGGGGCGATACTGCAACATGTCCGGCAAACAGCGACGTTGCTGATTCGTGACGCGTTGCTGAGTCGTGACGGGGCCCGTTTGCTCGGGCAACACGTCCACTCGGTCGTAACTCAAACGCATTCCCTGACCATGACGATCGAGCAACCGATTACGGTCGATGTGGTGAGAGACGTCGTGATACAAATCGTCTGGGACGAGTAGTGTGCGGGCGAAACTGCTAAGGACCAACTCAATCGACGCTTCCCAATCGAAGTTGGCTGGATCGACGGTCACCATTTCGGCTGCGAATGGCAAGTCGTCGGCCGAAACTCCGAGCGATGCACAGATCGCGTCACGCACGTCGATGAAATGAGTTGGCAAGTTATTACGTCGCTTTCGCAGTGACTCCAATTCGTTCGTTTCATGACTCAATTGCCGCTGTGTTTCGGCCAACAGCAAGTCATGCTCGAGCTTTTTTGCCTCGGCCGTTTTGCTCTGAATTTCCAGTTGCTCGATCCGCGACTTGGCGGCGGCGCGTGCGGAATCGAATCGCGACACGCTGGTCAATCTCGCTTCGATCCCCGCTCCCGTCAGCAACGCTTCGATTTGCTCGCGATGTCGTTTTTTACTGGAGGCCTCGCTGAGGTGATGCTGCATCTCATTTCGCAGATCCCGAATTCGATCACCGCCTTGCTGGTTAATCTCCACACCGAGTTTGGCGATGGTGGAATGCCTCGCAGTAATCAGTTCATCGAGCGATTCAATTTCGGACGTTAAATCGGCCAGCTTTCGCGACCATTCCGTACATAACGGTTCGAGTAGTCGGACAGTTGCATCGTCGAAGTAGGCAGGCAGTGTTTGTTGTTGTCGACACAGTGTTTCGAGTTCCAAGTCGAGCGCTTCGTAGCGGTCACCGGTTTGGATGATCGGTTCAAGCAACTGGGCTTGCTGTCGCACTTCGATTAGCTTTTTGTATGCTTCGCTGAGCTGGGTAAAGTGCCCAAGCAGTTTATCGACTTTGTCGTTCCAAGGCTTCTTTTCGAGCATGTGGGTGCGGATAAAATCGTCTAACTTGTGAACGTCCTTCACCGCGACGGTTTGGTTGAAGACATCCATCGCCTTGGGTTGAAACCTCACTTTGCGTTTCAGCCAATGATGGTAGGTTTTGTAACTATCGGTGACCTCCCAGCCCGCCTTTTCCATCGTCGATTTGATGTCTTTGATCGACGCAAACCCGCTAATGTCTTCGCTGATGCCGCGTTCTTTTTCGTCGTAGGCGTACCAGATCGTACGTTTGTCAGTGCCCACATGCATCACTTGGGCGAGTGTGAAGACGCGACCGCTTGACGCACAACGGAACGAAGCAAGCAGCGCCGAGTAGAAGTTCGTGTCGTGGCGCAGGTACTGGGTGCGGGAGCGTTCGTCTTCGCCAGCCGTTTTGTCATACGCACCGCGAATGTAACTGGTCTCGTCGCGTTCCTTTTTTCCCGCTCCGGCAGCCACGTTGTAATTGCGGATGCCCGGTCGTACTAACAACGTCAACACGGCATCGACGAGCGTCGATTTTCCGGCTCCGTTTTCGCCAACCAATAGCACCGATTCGCCACGCGGTTGAACGCTGTGAACCGTGCCGTCGAAGGTGCCCCAGTTGTAAACTTCGAGCTTGTCGAGTCGGTAGCCGGGCAGGGGTGGCCGCGAATGGGATCGTTCGTCCTGGCTGAATAACGATCCTTGCTGGGTGTTACCTTTTTTCATCAATCCTCCGTCTCCTGCGACTCTTCGTCGGCGTCCGGATCGCTATCGATGGTAGCCGTGCCGCGACGACTTAGCTCCTCGATCAATTCTGCTCGCATTTGTTCCAACTGGAATAGTGGCAGTCGCGCTTTCAGAATTCGCCTCACTTCCCACGAGGGCGGCGATGCCGAAAACTGTCGTACAAACTTCATCTCTTGCAAGCTTTTTAAGTGAGCGTTGAGTTGGCGATTGAGCCGCACGGCGTCTTCGGTGTGCCCACTGATCTCAGTCCACAAAGACAGCAAGTCGGATTGGTTGACGACACATCGCTCATCGTGCTGGATCTCTTCCTCGAACTGCCGCAATTCCTCTCGAAGTAAGACACACAGCAGCGATTGATCGAATCCTAACCGCGTCTTGCGAAACAGCGTCGACATTGGCGGATAGTCCGACGGAAAGCTTTGTGGGTCGATCTGACGAAGGTACGCCATGCCGTTTTCTTCGTCGACGATCAGCCGCAATCCGATGCGCACGAAGTATTCAGTCAGAGGCGTGACACTTTCTAAGATGCGATCCCAAGCATCGCCCGCCTCATCGTGATAGACGATGCCTTGCAACAACTTGATCGCCGCCGATGACCAAGCCACGGCAACCGGAAGCTGGTCGGGTAACAGGCCGGAATCGTCATCCATAGGGTTTTGAGTTGAGCGAGGAGGAACAGGGTGAACGAATTTGTTTATCGCTTCTCCATCGGCTTTGCGAGAGAGAAGATCCGGAAACGACTTATCGTGGAACGCGGGGACCACGTTGGGGACGCACGATTCGGTCACTATAATAGCGAACCATCGGCACGGTGATCTCTAGCCGGCGACGAGTGGCGACTCGGCCGTCGACACCTGAGTCCTGTTGCACATCCACGATTATCTTCTCAGCGACTGAGTCGTCGATGTCGTGGCCGTCTTCGTGAGCAATTTGCAGCCAACCGACGACCTCGATCACGCCCGCGTGCGGTGGCCGCGTCTGGACGACTTGAGCCAACGTGACCATCGACGAGTCGGCTGTCATATCGGCGAGCGTCGACCGCATCTCACGCCAATGGAGACTTTGTAGTTGGGCTAGTTTAAACGCTTCATTTTCAGAGTCGGTTAAGTCAATGGTTTCATCGACGGGAGTTCCGTCGATCGGTTGCGGCGCCTCCCAGAACGAACGCGAGAACGGGGACCGAAGTGGCGGCAGATGTTCGATGTCGATTCCAATTCGCTGCAACAGTTCTTGGTTGCCGGAAGCACGAGTCAACGCCGCAGCCGCTGTGCGGATGTCACGCAATACTTCCGCGATGCGTCGTCGATGATCGACCGATTCAGCGTCCAATAATCGCCGGAGCGTTTCACTCAACCGTCCAGTTTGACGCAGCACATTATCAGCCTCTGCCAAAAGCGACGGCAACATCTGTCGCACACGCACCACGCCGTCACGGTCCGCCGACAGCGCTGGTAACTGCACAAGCTCATCAATCACCCCACGCAATCGCTCCTGGCTGGCCGGTGAAAACAGGAACGCCACAAAAGCATAAAAGCTGACTCCCTCGTCTTCTTGTTTGATGAGGTCCTCCGCATCCAAGGCGCTGGCCAGGATACTGCCGCGAGATTGTTCACGAACTTGAGTGCGAGAATGCACATCGCGCGCGATTCGCTCGAAGCGATCTTCCACGGCGCGAAAGTCGCCTTGCAACGTCTTGAGTAGCTCGATCGCGGTTTGGAATCGGTCGCGAATCATCGCTTCCTGGTACGTCTGGACCGTGCCGCCCGCATGGATTTTCGCGATTTCTTCGTCAATCGCTTTCCGCTGGGCCAGCAAATCGTCAACCCGCCGATCGGGATTATCTGACGACCCACGTACAATATCGCTAAGCGTATCGATTACCAAACGCAGGCGGCTTTCCGTACCGACAAACCTGGATTGACGCGACAATAACGAATCGACAAAGCGGATCGCATCCTCCGAATGTCGCGTCAGTTGATAATACGGCTGGTTGGAATCGGACTTCAAGAACCGTCGCAACCAACCCTCGTCGGACCACGCCGTCAAATAATGATCGGCACCTTGCGACATCGCTTCATAGCGATCTTCCCGCAGATCCTCCTGGTAACACGCCAATCGACGCCGCAAGTCTTCGTGTTCTAAGGCACCACTTGCGGGCGGTTCGTTGCGTTTGAAAGCGCTTTCCAAAAAATGCAAAACAAACGCCGCCTGATGCGACTTCAACAAACGCATCGCGGGCGACGTTTCGAACAAATCGTTGATCTTTTCAAGTTCCATGTCGGGCATTGTAACCCCGCTGCCGACACTCGCCACATGGATTTGATCGTGAACGACGGATCAACACCCGATAAGGGCTCAGTCTTGCGACAGTAGCTTCGACAGCAGACTTGTCATTCGCGGACGTTCCCAGCGAGCAAGATCAGGATGTTCTGGCGTGAACGTTTTCCAAACGCTTAGCCAACGGCTGGCAGTCGCTGGTTCGCCACGTTCTGTCGCGAGTTGCACTTGCGCTTGACACAAGGCCACAAGTTCAGTGGTGTGCAGACTCTTGAGTTCGCATAGTGGTTTGAGAAACTCCGCTGCCGATTCAAAGTCGCTTCGGATGGTAGCCAAATTCGCCATTGCAATGCGACCAAAGAAATAGTCCGGCCAGCGATGGTGCATTGCCAAGATGATCTCGTCGGCTTCGTCGTCGCGATCTTGAACATGCAATGCCATTGCCAAATTGTTGTAAAGATCGGGCGCATCGGACTCTAGTCCGATCGCCTTGCGGTAGAACTGCTCCGCCCCGACACCATCGCCTTGATTGAGCAACGCGAAGCCCTTATTGGCCAAGTCGTGAACTCGATCTGTCCGATTGCTCGGCGGTTTTGGCTCGCTATAGACTTCAAATGCCATCAGTTGAATCTCAATGCACTCGCCGCTTGCGTAAATATTGATCGTGTCTGGCAACTCACCAAGATTTCGCAGTGTCATCGCCATGTGGACTCGCATGGCATCGCTGCCCCTCGATGATCGGACGAAGTCACGAAGCGCATCGAGAGCTGATGGAGTTTTGATCGCGATTGCGAACATCGCCGCGATCCGACACGCCGCTTCGGCGCCACGGGCAAACAGCACAGGAAGCATCTGTTCGAATCCCGGATTCTGCTTAGCAAATCGTTGCATCGGACCCGAAGCTTGGCGAACGTTCGTCGGTTGTTCCAACATTACCGTCATCGATCTGCTTGAAAGGAATTCCGACAAGTCAAACGTCGCTGGACCATGCCGCTCGGCGACCGGATTGGTGAGATCCCGTAGGTTGCTTTCCACAATGAGGAGACCAGGGCACATCGAACAAGATTTCTTCCAATGCCTTTTTGCTGACTGTGCGTCATCGAGAAACGCTTAAGCGACAGCAACAAAGTGATGAGCGAGAGCACCGATCGGTGATGACGCATGGAAAACGCCTGCGCGTTCCGCAGAGGAAAACAGTTCAATCACAGCCTCGTCACGGCCGAGCAAGGAGAGTGCTTCGAGTGACCTGGTCACTGCGTCGAGCATGCCTTTGGCGAGCCGGTTGCCGGTCGTGAGCTCAATCATCTGCTGGGCCGCTTGATCCGCACGATCTGTTTGGCCGGCTAATACGAAATAGCGAACCAAGTTTGCACGGGCGTACAAGTTCGACGGATTGGACTGGATAACTTCTCGAATCACTTCCGTCGCTTGAGTCAATTGGCCAGATCGAGCCAATGCATCCGCGAGATTGTTGCTCGCTGGGATAAAATCCGGTTGCCGCGCAGCCAATTGCCGGTTCACTTCGATGGCCGTTTCGAAGTCACGGTTTTGGATCGCGGAAAGTGAATGCTCATGCAGTATCGTCAATTCCTCCCGATGATGGATGGAGAAAGGCGACTCCGCGACTAGCTGACGAACAATTGGCTTAAGCCGCTTGAGTTCGGCATCGATTCCGATATCAAACGGATCCTTCGGCCATGTACTCTGGACCGCTTCGAATGCCGCCAACGCCTCGACGGGTCGCCCGGCCGCTAGCAAAGCACCTGCGTGCATCGTGCGAACCATGACGTCGTCGGGCTGCATCTGGACCAAACGCGTCGTGATTTTACAATACGGGTACCAGTCACGCTGTTGGTGATAGGCGTCCAGCAGCATCCGAAGTACCGCTTGCGGGGCATCTTTCGCTGAAGCAGCCAAGGGTTCGAGCAGTTCTAGTGCGGCCTCCGCCTCGCCGTCATCGATCAACTCGCGAGCTTCCTCCAACGTTGTGCGACTGATTCGGTTTTCGCGACGTCGAGGCAAACTCTTGGATCTCGCTTTGGTATTTTTCCGATTCGAGGTATTTGTCTTACGCGACATCGTTGCATCCTTTCAAGCATGTGGGAGACTAAGCAGGGGATCGAACAAGGGCGGCGGCGCTCATGTATCCGCGAGATAGCAGTCGCAATTTGCGGTTAATCGCCCGGCTTGTCCCCGGTATTAAGGTTATCATGATGTCATCCTCGAGAATATGGTTGTACCTGGGCCGTTGGATTACGATCGCCGGTATGTGCTGCTGTAGTGGCAGCATGGTTCACGGCCATGATGCCGATATTGGCGATGCGTATCGAGGCTATCAATTGCTCACTGAAAATCCGCTGCTCACCAGCGATTTCGATCAATCGGTTTTTGATGAAGTATGGCGATCATGGCCAGAACCACTTCGCAGCCAAGCCGAAGAGGCGTCCCTCGATGATCGTCGTGCGATGGCGTTCACTCGATACGGGCTGACCCCGCGTCCGAATGATGAATCGGGCAAGCCGCTGCAATATGTTGTCGGAGACGACGGTCGCTGGACCATGAATTGCTTTTCGTGTCACGGGGGAAGTGTTTACGGCACACCGACACCAGGAGCGCCGAACAATCGCTTCATGCTGCAAACGATGACGGAAGAATTGCGTTCGACGAAGTTCCGTGTCGGTGCGCCACTTTCGCGGATGGACCTCGGTTCGCTCGTGGTGCCGCTGGGGACGACCGTCGGCACCACGAACGCGGTGGTATTTGGCATGGGGTTAATGCACTATCGCGATGAGAAGCTCAATGTGCTGGATAAGATGCCAGCCCAATTCACGCATCACGACATGGACGCGCCGCCCTGGTGGCACTTTTCGAAACGTCCCTACATCTACATCGACGGCTTCGCCCAAAAAGGACATCGTGGACTGATGCAGTTCATGCTGGTCCCTGAAAATGGCCCTGATTTTTTTCGTGATCACGAAGATGAATTCCGCGATGTGTTTGCTTACCTGAGCTCGCTGAAAGCACCAAAGTATTCTGAAGCGATTGATCGGATGTTGGCAGAGCAGGGCAGGGCGGTGTTCGAGAGCAACTGTGCCGAGTGCCATGGTACCTATCGTGATCATGCGAACTATCCCAGCGTCTGCGTCCCCATTGATGACTTGGGCACGGATCCCGTGCGACTCCATGCGTTAGGTGTCGCTGGACGGACGTTGTATGGAAAAAGCTGGTTTGCTCACGGAGGCGAGACGGATGAGCAAACAACGGTTGTTGATCCAGTCGGCTACGTTGCGCCGCCGCTCGATGGTGTTTGGGCCAGTCCACCTTACTTACACAACGGCAGCGTCCCCACGCTGTGGCACCTGCTCCATCCCAGTGAGCGTCCCAAGGTTTGGCGACGAATTGATGAGTCGATGGACGAGGATCGCGTCGGCTTCAAGATCGAGATTGTGGACCGCGTGCCGCTGAGTGAACCCGATATCGCTAAGCGACGAGAGTACTTTGACACAACTCGATTCGGGAAAAGCAATTCGGGCCACGATTTCCCAGATCGACTTTCGGAAGCTGAGAAAGCGGCGGTGCTGGAGTACTTGAAGACGCTGTAACGATCAACTCGATCTCGATCCCTTAGTCATCGACCTTGAAAACCACGGATTCGCTCGCAATCATTCTTGTTTCCTGTAGACTACCAGGGATGTTCATCGTAGCGAGTAAATTTGGAGTGATGAAAACGTGAGTACCGGATTGCATTTGACTGCGGAAGAATTCGACCAGATGGTTGAGCGAGGTGCTTTTGATCATTTGAATCGTAAGATTGAACTCATTCGCGGAGAACTTCGAGAAATGAATCCTGCTGGCCCGATTCATGATGACCTCATCACCTATCTCACCAACTGGTCCGCGCGAGCCACTTCGCCTGAGACAATCATGGTGACGTCCCAGACTGGTTTGAACCTTGCCGAACTTGAAAGCCGTCCTGAGCCCGATTTGATGTGGTTGCGAGCGAAGCGATATCGCGGACGTCATCCGTCTGCTAGCGACGTGTTACTAGCGATTGAAGTTTCGTACAGCAGCTTACAGTCTGATTTAAATGAGAAGGCTGAGCTCTACGCCGAAGCGGGAATCGTTGAATATTGGATCGTCGATGCGAATGCTCAGTGCGTCCATGTTTACCGCAGCCCAACACAACGTCTGTATGCTGATCGCTCGATCGCGACCATCGGCCAGACTCTCTCCCCCATGATCGCTCGTGACGTTTCGCTGGATATTCGCGAACTGTTTCTCGGCGAGTAGACCCCGTATGTGAAGTCACTCAGTTCTGCAGTGACTAGAATCGAGGCTCGTTATGATTGGCTGTTCAACGAAGTGCCCATGTCCTTCACGAAGCCGGAAATCAGTTGATGTTCACTTAGTTCGCTGCGTTGCGAAAGCAGAGTATTCATCAGCGAGATCGGAAAACCGGGCAACTCGGTGCTAGCCTCGCAGACGTTGTAGGCGTCGCCGCTCAGCCGATACACATTTACCCTTTCTCCCAGCAACCGCGTTGCTCACGCAGCGCCGATGTATCCGAAGCAGGCATCGTTTCATCGGACGGTCTTCGCCAGAGGCAAATACTCCCCACGACGAACAGCTGAAGCCCCAACGTGAAAATCAATTGCTCTTTTGCGACAAGGCCCACCAAGTAATACCACCCCATGCCCTCGGGATACCAAACGCCGCGAAAGTACGTTGGATACCCTTTCTCTAAATCCAATTGTTGCTCATCGACTCCCACTAGAACCTGCTTGGGCAGCGGCGAGGGGATCGCGCCAATCCATTGACCCATGAACGTATCGGATCGCGTCACCGGTATGGGCCACAACGAAGCGGCGGCGCAGACGATTGTACCGCTGTTTCTGTGTCCTTCCGATTCGAACCAGATGGGGCGACCGTGGGGCGGCAACCGCTATCGAAGTTGCAACGGCAGCACGTGGTCGAGTCGAACGGGGAACGGAATTTTTGGTCAAGCCAAAATGCTGCGTCCAACGGAGATCCGTGACGGGATGAACTATGTCGCGGCGTTTAGTGAGCTCATCATGGGCGATGGATAGCAAGGGCAAGTCAGCCGCCAGAGTGATCTGTTGGGTGACGGCAACACGTGGACCGAGCCAGCGATGACGTCATGGTGTGCTTGATTGACGCCGCTGATCGCAACCGCCTTGCCACTTCAAGATTCCAACAGCGGAATGAAGTGGCTAGAAGGGAACATGAATTGGACGCGATACAATCACGCCGCGGTACCTGGCCAGTGGAGTTGCAAGAACAAGATTTCCTGGGATGGAGTGATCATGTCGGCCAGCAGCCAGCACACGGGCGGAGTGAACTTGTTACTTGCCAGTGGTTCGGTGCAATTCACAACAGAAAGTATCGACTTAGAAACTTGGCGGAAGTTGGGAGAAGTTCATTCCGGAAATCGTACGGCAACTTTTTCACCTTAGCTCGAAGTGATCGAGCTACCAAACTTTTTCCAGGTCGACGGTGACTTCGGGCAGCATGCTCAATTGCAATACCGTTGATTTTTCGATCGCTCGATACGCACCGTTGTCGAGTACGAACTGCTCCAATTGAGTGTCCATGGGATCGGCTATCCAATACTCAGGAACGCCCGAACGTTCATACAACTCCTTTTTTAAAACGCTATCATTACGCGTCGATGAAGGTGAAAGGATTTCGATGATGAGATCAGGCACACCCTTAATTTTGCTTGGCGTGACAATGTTCACTGGACGATTGAGAACCACCACAATGTCGGGCTGGATGATGTCGTACTCGGAAAGCTGGAGATCGATGGGTGCATTGAAAACTTGCCCAAGTCCCGCGAGCTCAATTTGCATGTAGAGCTGGAATTGCAACCTCCGTGAGACCGTTTGGTGGTAGGTGCTTGGAGCCGGGTTCATGTAATGCACACCATTGATGACCTCGTGCCGGTTCCCGTCGTCGGGGAAACAGCAATATGCCTCGTAAGTCAGTCGTGTTGGAATGGTGGTCGGAAGGCTCATGGGCCCATTATCACGTGCCAAATAGCACCAGTCAAACCAAAAACGGCCCCCCAAAGCGGTCGCATCTACTCGATTCGGCTGATCGTGCGTATAACTTAGCTTGACTTGTTCGTTTCCGCTTTAGCCCTCCGGAGCCTCCGTACCGATGGCATCGACCCAAATACTTGCTGCACGTGCTGGTGAAATCACTCCTGAAATGGAGTTCGTCGCAAAACGCGAAGACCTCGCCGTTGAGCTTGTCCGTGATGAGGTTGCAGCGGGGCGGATGGTCATCCCCGCCAATAAAGTCCACATCGCTGGTTCGCTTGAACCGATGGCTATCGGGATCGCGGCTCGTTGCAAGATCAATGCCAACATCGGCAACAGTGCCGTTACTAGCAACGTGGACGAAGAACTTCAAAAGCTTCACACGTCCGTTCACTTCGGCGCCGACACCGTGATGGATTTGTCGACGGGTAAGGATATCGACAACATCCGTCGCCAAATTATTGCCAAGAGCCCTGTGCCCATCGGCACGGTGCCGATCTATCAAATGCTCGAACAACTCGGTGGCAACATCGAAGACATGCGGGCACAGCACTTCCTTGACATGGTGGAACACCAGGCCAAGCAAGGCGTCGACTACATGACGATCCACTGTGGCGTGATGCTCGAGCACCTGCACCTCACTGTCAATCGTGTTACCGGAATTGTCAGCCGCGGCGGTTCGTTAATCGCCAAGTGGATGATGACTCACAACAAGCAAAATCCGCTTTACGAAGCGTTCGACGATCTTTGCGACATCATGCGTCAATACGATGTGACTTGGTCGCTTGGTGACGGGCTGCGACCTGGCTCGATAGCCGATGCATCCGACGCGGCTCAATTCGCTGAGCTTGATGTTCTCGGTGAATTGACCAAGCGAGGCCAAGACAAGGGCACACAAGTCATGGTCGAAGGCCCTGGCCACATTCCGATGCACCAGATCCAGATGAACATCGAGCGCCAAATCGAAGTTTGCAATGGTGCACCGTTCTACGTCCTCGGACCGCTCGTCACTGATATCGCTCCTGGATACGACCACATCACCAGCGGCATCGGCGCAGCAATGGCGGGTATGTATGGCGCAGCCATGTTGTGCTATGTCACGCCGAAAGAACACCTCGGACTTCCCAACGAAGAAGACGTCAAACAAGGCGTGATTGCCTACAAGATCGCCGCCCATAGTGCTGACGTTGCACGTGGTCGCAAGGGTGCCCAAGACCGCGACGACGCGTTGTCACGTGCACGTTTTGCGTTCGATTGGAAAGAACAGTTCCGCTTGTCGTTGGACCCAGAGACAGCGCAGCGCTACCACGACGAGACGTTGCCTCAGGACACGTTCAAGAGCGCTCACTTCTGCAGCATGTGTGGACCGAAGTACTGCTCCATGAAGATCACCGAAGACATCCGCAAAATGGCCGCGGAAAAGCAATTGGTCGAGCTACAATAAGGCTCGTAGAGCCCCCGTAAGGGCTGATCGACCAAGCTCTTCGGACTCCCTGCGTGACGATTCGTGAGGACTGCCATGCCCGCCGAAACTCGAATGCTATTGGAAAACGTACGTTGGGAAACGTATGTTTCACTATCCGACGAACGAAGCGGCAATAGTCCACAGATGACCTATTCGTTGGGAAGGCTGGAACTAATGAGCCCCAAAAAGGAACATGAAAAAGATCAAGAGCCTGTTAGGTGCGTTGATCATTGCCTACTGTGAAGAACGAGAGATTGACGTCGAAACGGTTGCTTCAACGACCATTCGTCGCACGGATCTCGAGCGAGGATTTGAAACCGACGAGTCTTACTACTTTGAGCTCGCTGAGCAGATGCGTGCCAAAGAGGACATCAATTTAAACATCGATGCACCGCCAGAATTGGTGGTTGAGGTTGAGATCATTCGCTCGGCCATCGCCAAGCTCGAACTGTTCGCATCGATGGGCGTACTCGAAGTTTGGCGACACGACGGAGCCTCGCTACAAATGTTTCGACTCAAGCATGGCGAATATGAATCGATCTGTGCGAGCCGTATCTCTTCCAGGCTTTCCAACCGAACTGGCTCAATCACTTCTTGCCGAACGACTTAACCAAGGCTTTACCTCGCTAATTCGTCAGTTTCGTCAATCGCTGGCGTCGCTAGACCTTGCCGTGGTCTGCCGCAGGTTGACGGGAGCCGATCAGAATCCCAGTTCCTCGGAGTTTCCAGAGGAAGAAAGCGGCTCCGACGGCCATCAGGATGCTGCTGACGTAGAAGATAGCGTGAGGCTGGTTGCCGAAAGCCGGGCGAATGGCCCAGTAGACCAACGCAGCCAGGGTCATGAACGCGAAGGAGACAGCGTTGGCCGTTCCGAGAAACCGCCCACGTCCGTCATCGGGTGACATTTTCTGTAGCAAAGACTGCAGCGGAATAATGTAGAACCCGGCGAAGAAGCCCGCACCGAAGATAAAGAACGAGACGTTACTCAATGCAACTCGTACCATAGGCGCCAGGTTGGGCAGAGATGGCGGTACGGCGGCGAGCAGAGCAAAGAATATAGTGAGTCCAGCGGCGCCAATCGGAATTAAACGCGGTTCAATGCGATGGCCAGAAATCATGCCGGCCACAGCACAGCCGATCCCAATCGCAATCCCCAAGACGCCCATCAAGACACTCGCCTCAGCTCGATTGATTCCAAGGACAACTGTGTACTCGGGTACAATAAACAGTGCGATGCCAGCAAGCAAATAGAAATAGCCCCATGCCATCATCACGCTGAGCAGGCGAGTCTTGGACATTTCGCGAATGGTCTCGATGTAAGTCGAAAGCGGATTAAAATTGTACTTTAGATTTTGGTCACCAGCTGCTAACGGTGGCATTGCGAGCGCGGTTACCACGCCGAGAATAGCAAGCAAGACCATCACCAATGCAGGCACCCATAGGAGACCAACTCCGCCCTCCAACGGACTGTAAAGATCGCTGGCGAAACCAGCTGTAAGCGTCCCAATAATGACCGAAAGATTGGTCATCATATTGATGCTGCCGTTTGCTCGACTGAGATCTGACTCGGGCACAAGCTCTGGAATCATTCCGTATTTCGCTGGACCAAAAAATGAACTCTGGCAAGTCATCGCAACGAGAGCAACCAAGGTGACCCAAAGATTTCCGATATAGAATCCGAGACCGGCAACGAGTGCGATGGGGACTTCCGCAATCTTGACCCACTTGGTGACCGAGCGTTTTGAATGCTTGTCGGCAACTTGACCAGCGAAACCAGAAAGAAGAATGAAGGGAACTGTGAAGCAAATACCGACGAGTCCTTGACCACCGGCCCCGAGTATTCCTGCCCAGGCTCCGTCGATCACCATGAATGTCAGGATGCCTTTAAAGACATTGTCGTTCATGGCGCCAAAAAATTGTGTCGCGATCAGGCTCAAGAAACCGCGTTTTCGAAGATTGCTTGCCACGTCGGTCCGTTTCGCGTTTGGGGGTGGTGTTCGCAGCCAGAGTCTACCAGAAAGCTAGAGCGACAAGAAAGCTAGAGCCTGCGGACGCGATGATTGCTTCGCTAACCCTGGCGATATTTCTGAATTATTTCAGCAAGCGGATACGCGGTAACATCGCGAGACGTATCCTCAGCTCCGGCAATTTCGAGCAAACGTTCGTAACCTCGTGTCACCAGTTGAACTCGCTCAGCGACAAAGCAGGGATCTAGTTCCGCAGCACCGAATGGCCCAATCATGGTAACGGGCTCGAATCGCTCATGCACGATGAACTGGGACAGTGTCGGATTGCACCGTAAATGACGCTCCATCGCGGTGTGCAGTACTTCCGGGTCAAGTTCACCAATGACAAAACGCAGATACAGATCACTCTCGACGATGCTCTCCACATCCTCGCCACAAACTTCGCACGGATATCCTTCGTCGCACTTGGCCATATTCGAATATCAATTCTCAACTAAGACAAACCCAACACGTCAAACATGTTGTACATCCCGGCAGGTTGATTGAGTACGAATTTGGCGGCGGACAAGGCACCGGTTGCGTAGCAATCGCGATTACTTGCAGCGACATTCAACTCGATCCGCTCGCCGAGCATACCGAACACGATGGTATGCTCGCCTGGGTTATCACCAACACGAATCGCGTGGTAACCAATCTCATTGCGAGTTCGTTCGCCGGTGTGCCCCTCGCGGCCGTGAACGTGTTTGATCTCGCCAGGCAGCATCTCTGCGATCAGCTCGCCGAACTTCAATGCGGTTCCGCTTGGAGCATCGGCTTTGAAACGGTGATGGCGTTCGAGAATTTCAATATCGATACCGCCACTGACGTTATGCAACTTGTTAGCAACCTGTTGAGCCAACTTCATGGTCAAATTCACGGCCAGCGACATACTCGGCGCCCAAACAATCGGAATCGTCTTGGCGGCATCTTGCAGCAATTGCTTTTGCGAGTCATCCAAACCGGTCGTCGCAACGACCAGGGGAATCTTTCGATCTAGACAAGCTTGCACGCATCCAGCGACTGCGGTTGGCAGCGAAAAATCGATGACGACGTCAGCGGACTCCGGCCAATCGCCAGAGAGTGCGACGCCCTGGTGCGAGACGCCAGCAAGATCGCCTGCATCTTGGCCAATCAGTCGACTGGACGGGTGATCGATCGCGGCGGCGACCTTGAATGCGGAGTCTTCGGCGGCAAGAGCGATAACGCGACGGCCCATACGGCCAGCAGCGCCGTGAACGGCAAGTTGGATTGGTGTATTCATGCCCAAAATCTAACGAAGATTCCCAAAACATCCCAGGGCAGAGAATCACGGGAAAGGGCAGGCGGGACGGCACGCAAAAAAACTTGCTATGAGTAGAGCTGGAGCGTTTTGATGTCAACACGCGACTAAAGGGGAAATGGGGTTGCTTCGATCATCCCTCAATGACCTCTGGCTTTGTTTTTGTACGCGGACGCCCTATTGGACGCAGACTTGACCACAAACCGTGGCGATCAGCGACCTCTTGCGTCCATGGCTCTGATCCAAATGGACGGTTTCGCATGACGCATTCTCGAATTGACTTCAATTCGGATGAAGTCAAAGGCTCGTTTACTCGGGCGATCCAACTCGGCAGCCGCTTGATTGGCCACGGTGAAAGGAGCTTTGGATGCTGATCGCGATGATGATGCCACCGATGAAGCGAACCGTACTCCCAGTCCTCTGCGTTTGCGACAAGCTTGGCTCGTAGCGGATTGCGTTCGACATATCGACAAAGAACCAAAAAATGTCCGTCATCCGCAATGGGGAAGCTTTTAAACGGCCCTTGGTAAAGGTGACTTGGATAGTCCTTGTGATAGTGAGCTCGATACCGAAGCGTGTGCGTTGCCGTGAGCCAACCGAGCAGACGCCCCATCTGCCCATCTTCTGCCGGCCGAAGGACAAGATGCCAATGGTTTGGCATCAACGTAAATGCGAACACCTCAAGCGGGTACTTTTCCAATCCTTCCCCGAGCAGTTGCAGGAACGCCTCGTAGTCCGCTGGTTTATGAAATAAATCGGCGCGTCGATTTCCACGGTTCATCGCGTGGTAAATCAATCCGGCTTCGTCCGCTCGTTTTGATCGTGGCATTGCCAATAGCTCAGAGAATTAACAGCGTTTCTACCACTCTATCCGCCCAGCCGAGCACAAACTACCCCCTTCCCCTTATTCTTACACATCGAGGAGCTGTCGTCGAACGTCTGGCCAACACGAAGTGATCCACTCAGGAAAGTCTTTGACCGTGATCCCGTCGGGCCCGGGGGCTCCGCGGTTGGCCTTCACCCTTGCCCAAGCCATTTCCATGAGGACATCGTCGACAATCTTTTCCATCAGAAGCTGACTAGCGTCATCGCCCAAGGCTGACTTCTCGACGCCCGCCCGAGTCGAATCATCTCGCTGGATGTTTGGCACGGCCTCATCGTCTTCGAGGAACTCGAAGTGTCTTTGAAGTGCGTTCGGCTTGTCAGAGGTCATCGGTGGTTCGTTCCTTGTCTTGTGACGTTCAGTCCTTCCCGTTTCCACTGGAGTGCGGAAGCTCGGTACTACGACGTTTGCTGACTTCTCTTTGCACGGCCTGCGTTACCGCAGCCGCCCCGCCTTTCGGGCAAGCCCTACTCACGGGTACGCATCGAGCTCTCCCCAAATAAGGGACGCCTCGGATTGATGTGATCGCTGCGAGACACGTGATCTGTCCCCGCCCAAGTGCCTGATCTACCTCCGCTCTTTCTTCCGGTTCGGCTTCGCGATCAGCAGCCCGCCCGCCTGGAGTCGTCGGCCTCGTATCAAGTTACTGTTCGTCACCTGGCGGGTCTTGGCGTGAAGATGTCCAGCGACGTTTCTTTGCTGGATTACCGATCATCTTCGCAGGCTTCCTCCCCACGGTCTGTTACCTCGCCGCAGTTGCCCTCGCCTCGTACTAGCTTTCTTCAGAGTTACATTTGGTATACTGCCTCGTCGTGAAAGAAACCGGAACTAAGTACAGGGGACTTGCACCCCACAAGATCACGCCCATCGTTGGGCGTACTGCAACGGAGCACTCATCAGCGTCTTTTGGTTTGGTCATGTCTTTCCTTTCGTGCCCCGTGATGCGGAGCGTTATGCGGTTGTCGTGAGGTGGGATGCGAAGGACTCGTCTGCAAGGTGACTTTTGGAGTTTAAATGGCTGCTGAAATCACGAATTTTGGGCGAAACGTCCGGTTTCAGCCTTTTGAAAGTCACTTTCCCAAGACCGACGAAGATGTACTAGCAATCTTGCGTGCAAACTCTGGACGGCGAGTTCGTGCGGTTGGTCGCTTGCATTCATGGAGTGAAGCCCTCAAGGCCGATGAAGTGCTGCTTGATCTGAGGCATCTGGACGGCGTGCAAATTGAGCAGCGAGATGGCCAAAGTCACGTCACAGTTGGGGCAGGCTGCCAAATCAAGCGAGCGATCGCTGCCTTGGACGCTGCGGGTCTTGCTTTGCCATCCCAAGGACTCATCACCGAACAAACTGTCGCCGGCGCGATTTCGACGGGAACCCATGGTTCGGGGAAACATAGCTTGTCCCACTACGCTGCTGAGATACGCGTAGCAATTTACGACTCGCAAACTGGCGAACCAACAATCAAGAGGATTTCCCATGGACCTGAGTTGAACGCTGCCCGTTGTGCCCTCGGTTGTATGGGCATTATCCTCTCGGTGACGTTGCCCTGTCAGCCACAATATCTCGTGGAAGAGCATTTCCGATTTTACGGTAGCTTGGATCAGGTCCTCAAGGCAGAAGAAGACTTTCCGATTCAGCAATTCTTCCTGCTTCCGCACAATTGGCGATTCATGGCCCAGCATCGGCGGACAGTCGCGACACGCCGTTCCCTTTTGGCGCCGTTGTTCCACGTCTATTGGTTCCTAGGTGTTGATCTTGGCTTGCACCTGATTCTCTTGGGGATGACGCGATTCATTCGTAGTCGCGGTCTCATTCGTTTCTTTTATCGGCGGATAGTACCGTGGACGATTGTGCGTGGCTGGAAGGTCGTCGACAAGTCACAACGCATGTTGACGATGGAACACGAACTATTCCGACACATCGAAATCGAGGTGTTCGTAAAACGTTCTCGCTTGGACAAACTCTTGGAGTTCGTGCATCTTGTGCTCATGCACTGTGACGGAAGAACGCCTGCAATCAGTGAAGAAATTTGGAGTCAACTCGCAACTGCGGATTTGAAGTCTCCGCTACAAGAACTGAACGGGCGGTACACTCACCATTACCCAATTTGCATTCGCAAAGTACAGCCTGACGATACGCTAATCTCGATGGCAAGTAGTGATGCTGAGCCGTATTACGCAGTGAGTTTCATCAACTACAACGAACCGAGTCGACGCGATGAGTTTTTAGAGTTCGCAAGCTTGCTTGCTCGTGCAACAGCCTTGTTGTATGGTGCTAGGCCGCACTGGGGAAAAGTATGCCCTATCGATATTGAATCGACCGAGCAACTCTACCCTCAATTGCCTGAGTTTCGCCGAATTTGCAATAGCCTTGACCCTGGCGGCGCATTTCGCAACTCGTGGGTCGACGAATTGGTATTCAGGAGAAAGCCAAGTGCAGCGCGGGAGTCGCCCACATAAGGATCAGCACGGTACGAGGAAAGACTCTAGTGCGAATGAAGGAAGCATAACCAAAAAATGCACCCGAGTTGCCGATCGGGCGTCTTCTGAAGTCAAGATCTCTCGGCGGCAACCGGGTGATTTTAGGCGTTATCGGGTCTAAGGCATTTGCGAGGTCGATAGCAACACTGTCACGTGCGCGGTCGAATTGCAGTTTTCGCGAGTGCTCGACGACGATCGCCATCTCAACATTTGCGCGGACAAGACCAACGATGACATGCGTACGCTCCATCCAACGTCAACGTGATTGCAGTCCATTCGATGTGACGTCAACTCCGCCGCCGATTCAGACGCGGACGAACCCCGGGCTGACGTTGCGCGGTCGAATCGGTGCTCGGTCGTCCAAACTGGTGAATTTCACGCGGTCGATTGTTGCTTGGTCGTTCTCCGGCGTGCTACAATCTGGATTCGCCGTTTCCCGGTTGGCAAATCGTTCACCCCTCCCAACAGCCGGACACCGATAACCATCCCGTGCACCGAAAAAAGGCAAATTGTCGTTACAAGTTGAAAATCTTCCGCCGTCCCCGGTGACGGGTGGCGTTGAACTAAACCGCTCGGCTTAAGAGTTTGGTTGGATGTTGCTAGAGTGGTTGGCGCTGACCGTCGGCGTTAGCGCTGACGATCGTTGTGAGGTGGTTGTGATCACTGCAGCGTGAACTCGGTGGGTCCCTTCTCGCA
>JBGSNA010000075.1:0-1694 GCA_041739875.1 Pirellulaceae bacterium | reverse complement strand
ACGGGCTTGTCTCGCCGCAGCTCGGAAAGCGAAACCGATTCGGTACCATCGACTAGTGGCAAGGTAAATTCGGGAGCGATATCGCCGGCCTTCAGAGCTTCGGGGTGCCGCTCCTCTCTAGCCGCGGGTGCAACGATTTCGCCTGGGCGTCCACCAGACTTGCTGCCACGTTTGGGACTCGTCGGGTTACCGCGACGTTCAAGGAACTCCGCATACGAAATCTTACCGTCACCATCCTTATCAAGTTTGGAGAGCATGGCTTTGGCACGCGGTGGTGCTTCGTTCGCATCGATGAATCCATCATCGTTGCGATCGGCCTGCTTGAACATCGAATCGTTGCTGGATTTGGCATCGGAAGCTGGTTCAGGTGTCTGTGCAAAGCACGCGAATGCAGTGAACATCACGACAGCAGAAATTGGAAAACGCATGGACATCTTTCTCTACGTTAGGTTTGATCTCATTGGACGATCAGCAAACTCGCCGTTCTATTGAACACGAGTATAAAACAAAGGTTTCAATGTTAACCAACACTATGGCCGACGCGTTAGCCAAGCTCCGTCAACACAGTGTGACCTTTCGATAGCCTCGAGTCGACGTTGGGGCTGCTCAACAGTGTCAAAATCTGGCATGGTACAAACTCCAGTGACGGTGTCCAAACATTTCACTGCAACTTCGTGGGGTAGCTGTAAACGGAACCTTGCCAACCCGCTAGAAATGAATGCGAATGGCCACTCGCACTGGTACACTATGCACCGTCCCAAGAATGTTCCCCTTCGTTCTGAGCGTCGTCGGCGACACATCTACTAACTAACCGAGGTGCTCATTGGATCGCAAACGCGTAATTTACGTTGACATCAACGACACGTTAATCTGCTCTGTTGGCACCATACAGATTCCGATTCTCGCCAGCACGGCATACGTGCGACGCATGGGCGGGAGGCTCTTCTAATGCGATCCATGACCTCAATTCTGGTGGTACTCATCGGTTGCCAGTTCGTTTTGGCCCAAGAGACTCCTAAGTTGGACAAGACCCGGCAGGAGAAACTTCAAAGAATTGCCGTGGACCTCACTGCCGCTCAGAAATCAGAGGACGAGGCTGAGGTTATACGACTCGCAAAGAAGGCAATCGAAGTGCTTGGCGATCAGGCTGGGATACCCGAAATTGCCGACCAGTTTCGTGAAGTTCCGAAGAACGCCAAGCCTCTGTCCCCGCAGGAACTTCGCACTGCCTTCGACCCATACATCGACTTCATCGAGAAGCAGAAATGGTGGAACGTCGGCCTTGATCCAGCCAAGACAAACCACCTGCCACGAGAGTTAGCAACGATCATCGAAGGCTGCTTGGCGGCGAGGGCTGTGAACGAAGACAATGCCGAGCGACTGCTCAAGATCGCCAAGGATGCCGGGGACTTTCTTGTTTGGTCGCAGGACCAAGCCGGAACCGGCGTGATTCCGTTTCCTGCGGTACGCAATGGCAAAGGCCGTCCCTTTGAGGTCGCCGAGCGATTCATGAGGCAGGCTGAGAAGGAAGGCAAACTCGATCAGGTCGTCAAGAACGGTTGGGCGGTAGAGGACTTCAGTGACGGTGGCCTGCAATTCGACAACGGTTTGGCCGGTGCCGCACTGGTCGAATTATTCGAGGCGACCAAAGACGAACAGTACAAGAAAGCGGCAATCCGGGCCGCAGATTGGGC
>JBGSNA010000071.1:0-14094 GCA_041739875.1 Pirellulaceae bacterium | reverse complement strand
TTCTCTGAATCCTTGAGACCCACCCTCCACTAACTTGACATAGTAGACGCCTTCTTTCATGTCGTCCTCTCGTTCAAGAACGACTACAATCCTTCCCCCCATGTTGGTGAAGGAGATTTTTTTTCCACATTCAAGCTCCTCCGCATTGGCGCTGCCCTGCAACATTGAAAACAAACTAGCGAATGCGAGGAATGCGAAAGCGAATTTTCTGTTCATGGTATTCTCCGGCGGTTCTAACTGGTTGATTGATTAGCCGTTGTGGCTTGCTTGATGCCGATTGAACCGATCCGGCCTCACAACCCCGATGTTCAACCGCGCCGGAAGTCCGACAGGCTGCAGGCAAAACTTTTCGATTTTCTCACAGGAACGTATTTTTTTAATTGAATTGACGGGGAATGCCTGTCAAGCTTCTGCCCGCCGATGTTTCGGCAAGCGGCTAATGAATTGAAACGCATTAACGCGGTGCAGAATGCGCTCTTAGCCACTTACCTAGTCTCCGCCCCATGGAAAGCCACGCGATTACTGCTTGGATTACTCAACTCGCCAATGGGAGTGATCAAGCCGCCGGAGAACTGTGGCAGCACATTTCCTCGCGGCTGCATGAGTTTGCACGACAGAAACTCGACCCTCGGACCCGTCGACGCTACGATGAAAGCGACGCGGCGAACAGTGCATTTCACAGCCTGTGCTGCGGTCTCGCCAATGGTCGCATCGAAGCAGTGAACCGCGACGCGCTATGGGGTCTGCTGGCCGTCATCACGTCTCGAAAGATCTCAGAGCAACGTCGCTATTTGAATCGGCAGAAACGCGGCGGAGGTGCTGTACGTGGGGAATCTGGGTTCGCGGAATTTGGCGATGCGGGGATTAATGCAGTTGATGGCAAGCAGCAGTCACCGGATGTGCTGGCCGAAGTCTCCGAAAGTTGCAACCAACTACTCGAAGCACTCCCGGACGAAACCATGAAGCAGATCGTGTTGCTTAAGTTTCAGAGTGCGACCAACGGAGAAATCGCTGACGAACTGAACTGCACGCGGCGAACTGTCGAACGAAAGCTAGAACGAATCCGTCGGATCTGGATCGAAGCAGGACTGCACGATGGGAAGTAGTGGGACATACATTCAGGATTCACGAATTTCATGGGAAGACGTTTCACGAATCAGTCCTGCTGTCGGAGTTTCTCGGTGTTTGAACATTAAGGCGTACTGCTCCATTGAACGTAAATCCCAGGAACGACTTTTCGATGAGGAATTCGGCCTATCACTCGTTAACCGATGAGCATCTCTCTGAGATCGACGAACTCTGTGACCGTTTTGATCAGGAGTTGGTCAGTGGGCTCGGTCCGAGAATGGAGACGTTTCTGGCCGATGCTCCGATCACGGTTCAAGATGGGCTGTTGGCAGAACTGCTGGTGATGGAATTGGAGTACCGCGCGAAACATCAGGATGAACCGCAGCAGGAAGAATACATGCAGCGGTTTCCGGAGCAGGGGCATGTCATAGCGAGTGCGTTTGCGCGGGGCCAACAGGCCGGTCAGCCCGCAGAGATTCCGGCGGATGCTATCCGTTCAGCAATCGAAGAAACCTTGTTGTCGAGATCCGCGGACACTAGCGGCCTGCGAGGCGAGCGTGTTTCCGGCGAAGCTGCGCTGCGTAAATATTTGAAACCGACGACACGCGAAGGTTGGCTCGGTCGACTGGGACATTACGAAATCGAAAAGGTTCTCGGACGCGGAGCGTTCGGGATCGTTGGTACGCCCGACATGGGCGTGAACTTGTGGGGTGAAAGTCCCCTGTACGAAAACGGAACTTGAACGAAGGACAGGATACCAAATGTAATCGATCAAGATGAAGTACTAGGCGAGGGCAACTGCGGCGAGGCGACAGACCGTGGGGAGGAAGCCGGAGCCAAAGCTGCGAGGTGACGAACAGAAACGTCGTAGAGGCGGGCGGGGATTGAGGCGAGTGGCCCGAGGACTACAAAGCCGTTTCCGACAAAGATCCGTTCTGTAGACGACGCACTTGCGCAGCGAAAGTTCACGTCCCTTATTCGGGGAGATCTGCAAGCGTACCCGTGAGTAAGCAACTTCGGCTGAAAGGCGGGGCGACCGGGGTGACCCGACTCGTGCGAGCAGAAGTCAGCAGAGGTCGGAGTACCGAGCTGTCGCAACCCAGCGGCAACGGGAAGGACCAAACGTTTCTTGACAAGGAAGAACCATCCATGAACTCCGTCGATCCGAAACACATAGAACCGACCTCCGGCAACCACCAAGGAGCGGAGGAACAATGCGGCCCGTGCCCTTCGGAGTCCCTCACCGGTCACATCGACGCGGCGTCCATGGAGAAGCCAGCCTTGAACCCAGTTCCAGTGAACCTCATGGAACAGATCGTCGACGTCGACAACATGGAGTGTGCTTGGGCACGTGTCAAATCGAACCGTGGAGCCCCCGGGCCCGACGGAATCACGATTGACAAGTTCCCAGAGCACTTCGCATCATGTTGGCCAGCGATTCGACAACAACTGCTCGACGGCACTTACAAGCCCGGACCCGTCCGGCGTAAGACCATCGAAAAAGAGGATGGCGGTGAGCGGCATCTCGGCATTCCAAACGTAATTGACCGCCTCATCCAGCAAGCCACCCTGTTAGTCCTGACGCCAATCTTTGATCCGGAATTCTCCGACTCAAGCTTTGGCTTCCGTCCTTATCGCTCGGCTCACGAAGCGATTCACCTCGTACAGCAGCATATTCGCGCCGGCTATCGCTGGTGCGTCGATATCGATTTGTCGAAGTTCTTCGATCACTCATGTTGATGCCCCTGTCTACGAGCTGTTTTTTGCTCAAACGTGGTAATTAGCGTGCGAAACTCCGAAAGCGTCTGATCAATGTCGGGAAATAGATAGCATTTAAGCGTGGGGTCCTTTGTTGGCTTTATCGTCCCCAACTTGATCCGGTCGTGAATCCATGTCTTGGAGATCCCTAGTTTCTTGGCTAACTGCGGAATGGTGAGAAAGCCACTCCTGTGTCGTGGGTGTGACTGATGGACCTTCAATAAAATGCCCTTTGATAATCTCACGCCGCGAACCGTACTGGCAAGCACTTTGTCGCTACGTGGCGAACGATGGCCCTGTGCAGTGAGGTGATCGGCGATGGCTTGATCGCTGTGACCTTCACCGGTCATCTTCACGATCGTCGTTTCCATTTCTTTCGCGCTCGATAGCCAAGCGAATTTGCCAACCGTAATGTGAACTAGCCCGCTGGTGGTGGCGCCGCCGCGCCAGACCACACGCACCTGCACTTGATCATGCGCTAAACGATGAAGCACAACCTTGTCGATCAAGCTACGCAGTAGAGATTTCTTTTGCGTGTGTGCCAACAGCTGTGGAGCGTTCCAGAGTTCGGGCAATTGGCGTCCAACGTCTTTGAGTTGTTCAAGCATATCCGCAGGGATCGCATAGATCGGCGCCTTACTCTCGTGTTGTGACAATGCATCTTCGGCCGTCTTCAATTCGCGTAACGACGATTCCCAGCGACGTTCGAGTTCGTCCGTTACCAGTCGATTGTCAGGGTCGGACTTCATGAACTGACGCTCCGCCAACTGAGCTTCGAACTGCAATCTTTTAACTTGTTGGCGATGTGCAGTTACGACACTCTCATAGTCACGGTCGGTCGCCGTGAGAGCTTCATTGGCAACATCGATTTCCGCTTGGCTTAACACGGCGAAGAACCAAGCGACGACTTGATCGTCGATTGCATCGCCAGGAATGCGTTGGCAAACTCTTGCACCTGTTTGTTGCTTAAGATGGTTGCAAAGATACTGAGTTCCGCCCTTGTACTGCACACACATTTTATGACCACACTCGCCGCAGTACAGGATGCCATGTAGCAGAGCCTTGCCGTCACGTGGGACGCCCCGTGTCTTGTTTCGAGAGTATTCGCTGTAGTTGTCACGGAGCATGGCTTGAATCGTTTCGTAGGTCTCCCACGAAATGTAGGCTGGGAATTTGTCGCGTACGCAATACCGCCATTGTTCTTGGGAAAGGTTCTTCCCCAGCATTTTGCCAGTGTTTTCCGACTTTTTCCAGCGAGTGCGGCCATACACTGCTGCGCCCGCGTAGGCTGGATTGTTCACGATCGAACCGATGCTGGCCGCTGTGGCTCGCTTCCAATGAATATCGCCATGCCGATCGCGGCGAGGTAACAATAGGTCGTTTGCGATAAACCAGCGTACTGTTTGCGAGAGCGACTTCTTGTCTAGCAAGGTGGCGTAGATCAGCTCGATACGCTGCTGAACTTCCAGACTTGGATGCTTGACAACGAGTCCTGATTCCAGACGCTCCAGCCCGGTTGGCAACGTCAACTCAAGTTCACCGCGTTGTGCCTTACTGAAAATGCCAGCGGTGAGTCGTGCACGAATCGTATGCAGTTCCAGTTCGGAAATTTGTCCCTTGAGTCCGAGCAACAGCCGACCATTAATTGAGGTAGGATCATAGACACCGTCACGATCGGCGATTAGACAATCGGTGCGTCCACAGAGATCAAGGAGTTGATACCAGTGTGAGCAATTGCGTGCCAGCCGAGTGGCATCGAAGGCGAGTAGTATACCGACCTCGCCCAACGCGATCTCGGCCACCAATTGTTGAAAGCCTTCGCGTCCATCCGTAGACGCTCCACTTCGACCGAGATCCGCATCGATAATATCGATGTCGGCTCCATGCCAACCGAGTGTGATCGCTCGGTCACGCAACGCGTACTGCATGCGCTGGCTCTCGAGATTGTTGGTCACTTGACTGGGACTGGACTGCCGAATGTAGATCTTGGCTCGTCGCGCGAGGTGCCGGGGCTGAATCAAATCGGAAGTGTTCACTGATCATCTCCTTGATCACTTGACGGAATAGGTTCAAGACTTCTTGTCGTTCTTGTTGGTCGAGCGATGACCAGATGCCGTAGATCGTCGTTTCTTCGTGGGGTGACACAATGCGTACTCCTTCACCAGTCGCAGGAACTCAGTAACAGCCTCCTGGGAAAGTGTGGCGTGCGGAGCGTGGTCGACCAACGTCGAAAGAGAAGTAGCCCGCAATGGGACACGCAGCACGATGCCGTCAGCTCGTCGCAAGAAGACATGTGCGAACCGTGGATCGGTCCGTGCGATCGACTCAACGGGCAGCCGTTTTCCATACAGCGGCTCGCGCGGATCAACTACTTCTGCCCACTGAATGCTAGCATCCAGTGGGTTGTGGAGTTGGGTATTAAGAAGTGTTGTCGTTTGACACCGTCCAACATGATGTGTTGATGCATCGTGTAGGACGCAAGGTCCGCGACAAACGATTACTGCGACTGATCGGGAACTACTTACGAGCCGGTGTGATGATCGACGCCGACTTCCACCCATCGCGCGAAGGCACGATGCAAGGCGGACCGCTGTCACCGTTTCTTTCAAACGTCCTGTTGGATGATTTTGACAAGGAGATGGAGTCTCGCGGCCACCGCTTTGTGCGCTATGCGGACGACTTCTTGGTGTTCTCCAAGACTGAGCAGTCGGCCACACGCGTCTTTGCCTCGGTGGAACGCTACCTGACTGGCAAACTCAAGCTCGTGATCAACCGCGAGAAAAGCGGCATTCGACCCGCGGAGGCGACCGATTATCTCGGTTATTGCTTTCACGGTTTCGGAGGCCGATTCAAAGTGAGTGCAAAGAAACTTCGCAAGTTCAAGGACCATGTCAAAGAATTGACTCGTCGCAAACGCGGCGTGTCGATTCAACGACGACTCGGCGAACTGCGGAGGTACTTTCAAGGCTGGCTGGGTTACTTTCGTTACGGCCTGACCAAGACGCAGCTTCGTTATCTCGACAAGTGGGTTCGGCGACGCATCCGTGCGTGCTACTGGAAACAGTGGTATCGAGTCCACACTCGAGTGAAGATGCTGCTCAAGCTTGGTGTTCGCCGTGACGAAGCAATCTCGCATGGTTGCAGTGGAAGAGGCCCCTGGGTGATGTCCTCAAGCGCGGCGGTTCACGTCGCGCTCAGCATCGAGTACTTAACCCGCCAAGGACTAGCGAGCCTCGAGGAGATCTGGAGCAAGTTTGCTTCCAAGAAACGAACCGCCGGATGCGGACCCGCATGTCCGGTGGTGTGAGAGGGTCCCGCAGCAATGCGGGCCCTATCTCGATTTTTTTTTGTTCGTCGGCGGGGTTTCGGTGATGACGCCACCAGCCACGCGAACAGCCTAAATGATACGGCACGGTAGTGTCAGAAAGCAATTGTGACCAAAGCGGATGCCATCAGTATTCAGGTGCCGTTTCCGTTCGATGTGTAGCCGAACTCCGAAAGGATGATGGCGATTGATGTCTCGGCAATCGTCTGGATTCGAGCATCGATCTTCTCGTACTGTTTGCAAGCATCATCTTTGGGAACGATCGTAGCCCGTTGAGCCCGGAGTACGCGTACGCGTACGCGTACGCGTGCATCGCGGACTTCCTCGGCCGCCGCGACCAGTTTGTCATCGGGAGCGTTCGAGTGAACGAGTCGTCGCAGAGCCTGTTCTTTGCGGCTGAGAATCTGCTTCTTTTTCGTGTAATGTGGGATGTAGTTCGTCATACCGAACCAAAATGAATTGCGATGCCAATGTAGATCGACATGCATGTGCACAGCAAGGTTCGCGTATTGAACGAGGATCGCATCCAGAGTTTTCGATGCGGGTGATCGACACAGAAAGCAACATCCGAATGTGGGGAGACGGACTAGCCGACGAACGCCTGCGATCACCCAGTCGCGGCGAAAGATTTTCCATTGTCAAAACGCCCGATTCCGCGACTTGGGTGCATCGCCTAGTTCGCTGCCTTTTCCTAGTGGATGCCAGTCATTTTAATCCTCATCTTCGACCCAGTACACGCCCATTTTATGGTTGTGCAAAGCAATGATTCCTGAATCGAACGTCGATTCGGTGGCAGCAAAACCAGTTGTGCCGATGCGCATCACGCCATTCCTCTCTTGCCACTGTGCATTCGTAAAGAATCTTGTCCCCTCGGCGAACTCTGCGACAAAGTCTTGGGAAACGCCTGTTGCGATGGGAGTAGAGTCCGCTTCACCCCAATAAGCAAGATCGTGTTCGAGTAGCTCGCGAAGGAGGGTCGTGGCCTGGGAGCGGTCGACATTCTGCCACGCGTTGTTGGCTTTGCGCAAACCATAATACTGAGCCACATCGTCGGGCGTCTTGCAGCGACCACAGTGATGGCACAACCCAATGCGGACACCATTACGTGCTAGCAATAGTTGAAGGTCTGACATTGGATGTGCTTTGGTCAGCGAACGGCACGGATCACCGGGTAGACGGGTCATCCACATAGGTGATGAAAAAAGAAACAATTCAACATCCGAAAAGGTTCATCTACGCCGGTGAACGAGTCTACTCCGGTGCATCCGATGGTTATTTGGACTTCTTCTTTGATGGTAGCCCGTAAAGCAATGTATTTCCTGCGTTCCGCAGCAGGTGCCTCGAATCGTTGCACCATTCTACCGCGTGAAGCCCAACGCGTGAGTCTACCTGTTTTGGTCCGAGAGTCTCCCGAGTCGTAGGTGATACAGGATAGAGTTCCGCTATGGCGATGCTAGAAACGATTTTGTAGACGCGGACTTTCAAATCTTTTTGCTTCTCTGTCCCGTTGCCCATCATGGCAACCCTACCTGACAGCAGAAGACTCACTTCTTCACCGGTCACCAGCTCCTCAGTTTTGATGCGGGAACGCAGATACTGCATCATCACGCCGCCACCACTCTTTAGACGTACGACTTCATTCCATTTCCCCAATGCGGTTTTAATATCATCGGTTTCGGCATCCCAAATATACGCGAACCCTGAAGCACACGCGTTGAGATCATAGTGAACCTTTACGTTTTCCGTTCGAGCTTCGTCGTGGTCAATGAAAAAGATGGCTGGTGATTAGGTTGCGTAGACCGTGCGAAAGTGCGGATTCATCATCAGGCAGGAAGTACGTCTGAAGCTGATTTCGCATCTGTCGTTGAGCCAAATAACGCTAATGTTCAACCGGTCGCGGCGTTGACGTTGATTTCAGAAAGCAGCCGCCCCGCGACTCGGTTGCAACATTTTGTTCGGCCAATGCTAGTTCGCGTTTTTATCGCATTGGGGTGCCCCCATAAGGCCAAGTGCCTCCCATCCCTTGCCCGAATTCTTTGGTTTCCTTGCCGCGAGTCTCCCGGACCAGGATCTGGAACGGCTCTCCATTGTAGCAGACTTCACTGAAAAACACCCAAACCGAGGAGTCAGTGTTCACGAACATCGGCGCGAGTTTGCCTGCTGTGGTGGTGTAGCTAAAGCCGCCCAGCACTTCGCTACGACCGCCACCGTGCGTGTCGAGTAGAGTGCCGCCGCGCTCGGTCTTGTAGCCGAGTATCCAAAGATCGCCGCCGTCGTTGGCGAGGTGCGTGCCTTGGTTCTCGATGTTGAGCTGCCGTGCCCAGAGCCTCTGCCTCTTAACCTGCAGGCCGTGCGTCACGACATCCTCGAAAAACCATTCCGCACCCTGCGCTCTGTCGGTGCACGTGAAATTGCAGTCGGAGACGCTGCGCGCAACGAGGGAGCGTTTCGTATCTACTTCCAGTCCGCCGTGGATATGGGAAAAATGTTCGAGAAACACGACTGGCGCGTCGCCATCGTCGAGGCGGAAGTCGGGTTTCAGCCCCACGCCGTAGTTGATTTGTCCGCCGAGCCCAACGACACGACGGACTTTGCCACGGATCGTTACGGTCTTCCGCAGGTTGTAGCTGCCCGGCAGAAAGATCGTGGTTGCGCCGGAGTCCATTGCCGTCTGGATCGCGGCGGCGGAATCCGCCTTACCGGTCGGATCCGCGCCGAAGTCATCTACATTCGCCCAGGTTCTTGGGTCATCGCGCGGCGTGTCGGGCGTTTCCTTTACCGGCAGTCGCAGAGAAGTCAGCGGCCAGGGAAATGGGCTGGTTGCAGAATGCGAGCAATACTCGTCGATGTTCGGTCCCTCGCTGCCCGGCCTGTCCGTGCCTCGAATGCGATACGCGGTCGCGGAATCGGGGGTGTGCGAAACATCGCCCAGGGCGCGTCCGTATCCGATCGTGGTTACGTCGCGCAGGAAGATCCGCCCGCCATTGTAGTTCACGATGGCGGGCTTCTTCGAAGCGTCACCTCGCCCAGTGAATTTGGCGTCGAGCAGGCACAACGTACCATAGGTGGAAAGCGCGGGCACCGCATTGTCGCTGGTGAATCCTCGGATGCTAATCGCCTGACCTTCATTCAAGAAACCCACTTCCGCCTGTCCACGCAGCGTGATGTGCTCAAAGACCTGGCCGTTCACCGCGCGACCCGTGGCGATACCTCGCCGGAAACCGAGCACCTCACAGTTCCGGACTATCAATGGCCCGTTCATGTCGCGATGCGCCAGGTCGAGTCCGGTGTGGCCGCTGACAGCGTCGGCCCGGAAGCGGCAGTCGCGAACTGCGCCGGAGTTGTTTGAGTAGAACTGCAAAGCAACCGCGCCGGGATTGCCTGCGCCGACATCGAAGGTCAAGTTCTCGACGTAATTGTGAAACCAATCCGCCGAGCCGAAACCACCGCACCACATGATGGCCTCGGGCTTCCCCGCGTCGGTAAAGGTCGCGTCTTTCAGCCGGATGATGCTCGTCTCGCGCGATTCGCCGGACAGATAGGTAAATCCCCAGTTTTCGCGCCCGCCAAATTGCTTCGGCCACGTCAGCGTCGAACTTACGAGGTAAGTGCCTCGCGGGAAATACAAAAGGCGGTGTCGCCCGACATTCTCGTTGATGGCCCTTTGCAGAGCCTCGGTGTCGTCGGTCACGCCGTCGCCACTCGCGTTGTACGGCGGGTGAGTTACATCGACGACATTGGGATGGCTCGGGAAGACGACTTTGCCCCCATCAGCAACAACTCGATCCACCGTGAAAAGCAACGTTGCAGCCACGATTAATATGCCTGAAATCTTCATGCGGTTTTCACCTGTATGTCCGCCATCGGGCAGTCAACTCTCCTGGCCGAACGCTACCGTTCAGCGGGCGGCGACGAGAGATTTTCAACTTCGATAAGCCCGATTTCTCCGCTCCGTTGCAACGGATTGTTCGTCGGAATATGGTTCTCAGGTACGCGTCGCGGAAGCCGGACTATACGTCGACCGGATACTGCTTGGCGGCGACGAGTCTCATTGCCAATTCGAGTAACATCATTGTCGTACAGCACAGCCAAGCGGTGGCGAGTCTCGCGAATTTCTTCGGTAATTGGATTATGTACCATCATCAATCCCCATTAGCTCGTCAGGCGTACAAATAATCGGCGGTTCAAACCCAGCAGCACGGCATATCTGTTCAATTCGCGTTCGTAGCGACGCATTTGCGATATGCTTGAAATTCCAGGTCAGCAAGTATTTTACACCATTGACCGCTGCGACTGCGATATGAAATGCGTCGCGCGGCTCGGATTCTGGCACAGCGTTTCCCGCTATCAGCGCCTTCGCAAGTAAGTCAACTTCGTCGGACGAATCAATTGAATCGAGGTCTTTCATGACCTCGAGACGCTCTGCGGCGGCGGCTGGATCGCCGTCAGAGCATTCGTCGATGACAAGTTGTGAAACGAAAACCTGAAACTTTCGAGCTTCGGTGTGCCACCAGTCACGAGTTACTTGCTGGCGAGCGGCAGCAATTGGATTGCGGTGGATGCGTCCAGCGATGTGACCGACGATAGTAGTTTCAATGTAGATCGTGTCCATCAAAAGATTGTATCAAACGAATAGTCAAACGATAGAATTGGTAGGTCGATTTTGAATCGCAATTACTGGAACTGCGCCGATTAGAAGGAGGACCAATCCGGTGAAGAAGAGGACCCCAATGTCTTGCGTCGACGGTGGTTCCAAGCCGATCGCAATCAAAATCAGCAGAATTGCGGAAACGCCCCAGGCAATCGTCGCGGATCGGCCAAAACCATCGAACCGTCGGCGTCCCAACAAAATCGCAGTTGTGCCGAAAACAAGCATCGCGATTCCGGCGGCAAGAATTTGCGGTCCGACGAACATTCCGATTGGCACAACAAAGACGCTTTGAAACAAGCAGAATCCACCGATGATGTAAAGAAGCGGCTTCGCGGGATTCGACAAAGTGTTGATCTTGTTGGATGAGAAATCAGTCTTTGGAGAATCGTACGGATTCATAGTCGCTTCTAGACTGACGAACGTTACGGATCACCGAGTCGCCGCGATGATCACTACATTGCCAAAACGGCCGACCGGCGACTTCGGGCGAGTAGTAATGGTGCCTTCGCGATTTAGGATACGGTTTGTAGTCCCTGTTGTCCACGGATTTCTCCTTTGTGGTGTCACACTATTTGATCCTTGTCACGTTGAGCACCAAAACCCTCTCAGAACCGGACGAGCCCTGTTAAAGCATCCGGCTCCCAGCTAACACTTGTCGCCTGGCTAACTCCTACATGCGGGACATCGCTATCAAGTCAGTGATCGAGCCGGGGACTGCTAAGGGATGTCGTTCCATGAACTTATAGTAGTCGGCCCAGTTCAGGTTGGCTCCCTTCTGGCTGCGGCGACGCATCCAGCGAAATCCAAACCGACGCGCGATCCGTTGATACTTCATCTGCCAATCCCAATTGTCGTTGACATTGTAGTATTGGTAGTGACCTTTCAACTTCGCGTTCAGCGTCGGCCAGACTTCTCCAATCGGAGTCGTCAGATTCTCGCGGAACCAATCCTTCAGTGCAGACACTTTCTGTCGGAACTTCTTCTTAGCAGTTCGCCTCTTCAGCTTAAATTTTCCTGATCGTGATAATCCACAGTAATGAGCCAGTAAAACTTCAATGGCCCAGGAAGTCGAACGTCGACGGAGCACCTAAACCGGCTCGCTGGTTATCGCGAGCGGCAAAGCGACCGAAGCGGATCAGCTTCGTTTTGTCTGGGGCCAGTTCCAACGAGTATCGACCTAAACGCTTCGATAAGACTTCTTGATAGCGTTTCGCATCCGACTCCAATTCAAATGCACAGATGAAGTCGTCCGCGTAACGGACAAAGTAACCTTCACCCTTCAGTCGTGGTCGCACTTGCTTCTCAAACCACTGGTCCAAGACATAGTGCAAGTAGACGTTCGCAAGTAACGGAGAAAGACACGACCCTTGCGGGACGCCCTCATCGGTCTTGTAGAAACGTAGCTCAATCATCACTCCGGCATGAAGGAAGCGTTCAATCAGTCGCAACAGCTTGGCATCTTGAATTCGTATCTTCAGCATCTCAAGGAGATGACTGTGCGACACAGAATCGAAGAAACCTTTAATGTCAGCGTCAGATATCCAGTTGACCTTCTTCGTTGCAATGTCTGATCCGAGTTGACTCAACGCTTGGTGGCAGCTTCTCTTAGGTCGGAAACCATATGAAGACTGACTAAAGTCCGCTTCATAGATCCCTTCCAAGATCATAGCGACCGCCCTTTGGACGATCTTATCTTCCACACAAGCACAGTGTCATTTGGAAAAGGGCCAGCGGTCTGGTCTGACCATTCCCTTTTGGAATGTCGCGACGCAGGCTAGGTTGCGGCCAATAGCATTGACTCTGAAGTCGGGCATGCAGCAATCGCAGGTTGGCGATCGCGTGTGTCCCGTAGTCTTCCAGAGTTTGGCCATCGACTCCCGGTGCTTTGCCTCGTTTGAGCTGGCAGTATGCCTGATAAAGCAGTTCATGGGTCAACGCACTATAAAGGTTGTTGAACGTAGCCACTTGATCGTGTTCTGCTCGATTGGCGATGCGAGCCAAACGCGGATTGAGCTCATGTCCATCACTGAGTATGGACGCTGTCCGCGATGGCTCGCGTGTTAGCTTGACCGCCTTCCCTTCACTGACATTACTCAGCTTCATTTCACCTTCTTGGTCGGAAGGTTTCTGCGGTACTATTCGGTCATCCGATTCCCAGAAAGTCATTTGCTTCCCTAGCGTATTCGGCTTGTTAGGCATACTTAGTCCGGCATCATTGGTCTTGATGATAGGGTAAGAACTTCTGGGCGTCACGGGTTACTTGAGGGACGTAATAGTAAACGCGAAAGGATCTTCGACTCCGGGCCTTCCACCACCGCTCGCCGAATCGCGATGGCAGATGTTGCCTTCCAGCATGCACACACCTTGGGCAGGATCCAATAGGAACCATGTTTTCGGAGCTCAATCTCGTTCAGGGTTCGACAGCCAGTCGATACCTTTCTTCCTCGTTTCATTTCTTGACTACACATCAACATGTGACTTCGGCGAGACCGCCTCGAACACACGCTGCCAGCCTAGATACTGAGCCTCTGGCTAAGAGCTACTCAGGCAGGATCTACCCCTGCTCGTCTCTCAAATACTTACCGTTCGATTCTTGCATCGTTTGGTTCGTCGTTTTACCCTGCCAAATTGGTCGGCCAGACGCTTGCGCACGGCGGTCAGCGTCCGCAGCGATTGCAGCAATGTCGCCACCAAATCGGTCCGAAATTTCGCGACGGATGCGGTGGATTTCTTCAATTGGCGTTTCAGTCGTCGATTTCTGAATCATTTCCGAGCAACTCCTCTGGTGTGCAAATCACCGGAATGGGAACACAAGCGTCGGTGAGAACCTGATGGATACGGGGCAAGATCTTCGCGTTTGCAATGTGCTTGCAGTTCCAAGTCAATAAGTATTGTATTCGATGATGGGCTACCGTGGCGATGTGCAACGCGTCAACCTGCGCTTTTGGAGGCAGAATCGCCCGAGTCATGATCTCGTTCGCAATTTGCGTAATCTGCGGAGCATTTGGAAGTAGTGGAATCCCCGCAAGTGCGGATGAAGAAAAGGTGTCCGGATGAAGAAAAGGTGTCCGGATGAAGAAAAGGTGTCCGGCTCCGTTTGCAAGTTTCGGAGATTCATTTCTTGGTCAGCGTCTTCCTTGGTCGTCCATGGGGACGCATGGTTGACTCCAAATCGAAGGTTCGGGCAATGTGCTCCACCCATGTTTCATTTCCAAAGGGGACCCCACGTTGAACACTCCAGTCTAGCTGTTCTCGCTCCTGTTGACTGAAATCCGTCGCGACAAGTTGAGCC
>JBGSNA010000054.1:0-102792 GCA_041739875.1 Pirellulaceae bacterium | reverse complement strand
CCAAAAAGTAACGTACGAAGTAGGCAAGGGTCCTAAGGGCCCACGCGCTGAGAACGTTCGCAAGGCTGACTAATAGCCTAAGTGACATTTTCGCTCACGCGATTGCAACCTCTTCCGTTTATCGGGAGAGGTTTTTTATTGGCCCGACACAGTTTATCTTGGCCCGATACAAGTTATCTCCGCCGGGATGAATACAGACCCTCAGGATCAATGCCGCCCCTCTCAGTCGTATCAACGCAGGGCTAAAACGCTGGTTGACGAGGTCGTTTAATCGTTGCCAAACAGCCGCTGACGAACCCAATGGAGCGTTTCGTTCTGTCGGTTAGTGAACGACTTGGATTGGTTTGCTTTACCAACGGCCTTCTCGAATACAGAGGGGCTCACCATCATCACCGCCGGATCACTCAGATCACAGGTATCCGCGATTCGATTGCACAACGAACGAGCCACAGCAGTGAATTGATGTGCTTGATACAACTCCGCAAGCAACCCGTCGGCTTCGCTCAAATCAGCGGATTCACGTTCGCTCTTGCGATAGTAAACCACGCACCCCGCGATCAGAGCGATCGGAATGAGGAACCACAACAATTGCATCCAAGCGATGCCGGGTCCAGCTTGTTCCCGGTAGTCACGACCAAGCTCTTCGACCGTTGCGACCGCTAGGACAAAAGTGCTAGGTAAATTAACCACAAAAATGATCCCTAAAGGGTGACTGGCGAGCTTGCAAAGAAATCGTCAACGACGGACACGTGCGGTACATTTTGAGTACGAATCGCGAACGAGCGAACCGCTTCGTCGCGAGCCGAACTCTCTGGCATAGCGATCATATCTTGCAATAGATTCAAGGTTTCTTTGCTTGATGCGTGAGCCATTGCCGCAGCCGCAGCACGACGCGCCTCTTGGTGGTCGTTCTTTACCAAGTGAGTAAAGGACTCGAGCAGCAAGTCCACGATGCCAAGTGACTCGGCAGCGGTAATCCCTTCGATGCGATTCTTCAAGATTGGGTGCCGCAACCGATCACGAACGACATTTACGGCATCCGAATCAATCATCATCAGAATTCTTCCGAGACGATAGCGATGATTCGGCTTGAGCTTGGTCAAGTAAGGAAACACGGCTTCCGCACGAAGTGGCGCAAGCACGTGCTGTATACTCTTGACGACATTGGCTTGCCCATGACTGAGCAAGTCAACCAAGTCACCGAGGAGCATCGCATCGTCACCGAGCGTCACTCTCGCGTCAAAGTCACCTGCTAGTTCGATGGCCGCCTTGATCCAATAAACGTTCTCTGGCGTCTCGCAACGCATCAGAACTTCGACTGCCGCGTCGGTGGTCTGGGGCTCATCACGACGGATCGCCGATACAACGAATTGCAACAAGCTCGGTGGCGACACACTCGTCTGGGCGATGACGTGCAAGAGTGCCGCGTGTTCCTCGACCGGCATTGCCGCTGCGTTTACCGGATTGTCAACGCAACTTGCGGGGCGACCTATCTCGCTGAAGTGACGCAAAAGAGCGATGCCTGGGTTCACGCCAACATAGTGTAGCAACGAGGATCGGAAGCTGTTGCACGTTCGACGTGCAATCAGCGAAACGATCTCGGGTTGCAGACGAGTTCGTTGTATGAAGCTTGCCAACAAACTGGCTACGCCATCGGATTCGGAATTCGCGAATCGATTCAGCACGACCTTGCGTGACACCGACTCGGAGGCGAGTATTTCGGCTAGCTGCGCGTCTTTCGACGTCGCCGCGGACAAGAATGCGTCGACGAGTCCATGACAACGGTGGACGGGAAAACGCTGAGTTGATTTAGCAAGCCGCACTGTTGCTGCAGCCCGAACCGGACCGAGATCGCGACCGCTGCGAGCTTGCGTTCCAAGCAAATCAGCTAACTCCAAGACGGACTGCAACGCCGCTTGACGCGTCGAATTCATTTCGTGCGTTTCTGCGATATCAACAAGTTGGGGCACGAGCTCGACTCGTCGCAGTTTTCCGGCGGCGGCAATGGCCTCGAGCACCAAATCACTGTTTGTTTGAATCGCTCCCTCCACCGCTGCAAGCAGCGGCCCAGGCGATTTGCGAAGTTCGATCGTCTGGTCATTGGAAAGACTGAACCATTGACGAAGCAGCATTTCTCCGCTGCGTTTCTCGCTTCGCTTGGACAGCGAGGAAACAGCAAGCGCGCGAACCAACGGCTCAGGATCGACAAGGGCGATGCCGAGCGCACTGATGGCCGCCTCGTTGGGGCTGGCGGCAAGCGTCTGGAAAGTAATAAGGAGGCGGTTCATGCAAAAACATAACCCAACCCCACCGGAACCACCCGTTAACAGCGTTAAATTCACGCGTTTTTACGCAACTCATGTACACGCACCCGACATTTTCGGCACGCGTTGTAAAATCGAAACATTGGCTCCACACCAGGACGGTACCTGCTAACGCACGTATAATAGTAGTAACGCTCGTTATCCCCTCGAAACCGCCCCACCCTCAACGATCACGAATTTTGGAGTCGCCAATGAGCGTTCGATCCGCTGACGCTGTCTTGAACGAATCATTTCTCGAAATCCGCGCGAAGCTGCTCGAGGTCGCCGCCACACTCGATCGAGTCGACCGTGCTGTCGCGAGCGGGACTCCACTCTCAGACGCGATGCAGTCGCGGAGGAGCCAAGTGGATGAGGCGATTGAGACCCTGCGTGAAGACAGCGTTGGACGCGCGGAAAAACTACAGAAGCTGTTCTCTCGCGATTACCAGCCGGATTGGCGAAAAACGTTTCAAGTGTGAAGATCACGTTGACCTAGGTGCTTCATCGCCGTCACGGTTTTGGCATTACCCTTTTTGATTCCTGAAGACAGTCGCATGGATTATATCGACCCTCACATTCACATGGTTTCGCGGACGACCGACGACTACGCCACGCTCGCGCGGATGGGCTGTGTCGCGATGAGCGAACCCGCATTTTGGGCTGGCTATGACCGTGGCAGTGTGGATGGGTTCCGCGACTATTTTCGACAATTGACGGAAGTTGAACCGCGACGGGCGGCCCAATACGGAATCCAGCACTTCACGTGGCTGTGCATCAATGCAAAAGAAGCGGAGAACGTATCGCTTTCCCGAGACGTGATCGCGATGATCCCCGAGTTTCTGGACGCACCCAACGTGCTTGGCATCGGCGAGATTGGTCTGAACAAGAACACCAAGAACGAGGCCACGATTTTTCTTGAGCACCTTGAACTCGCAATCAAGTTCAACCAACTGATTCTGATTCATACGCCGCACTTGGAAGACAAGTACCAAGGCACGCGGATGATTCTCGACATGCTATGCGACGACAGCCGAATTGATCGCAGTCGGGTGCTCGTCGATCACGTCGAAGAACACACGATTGGCGAAGTCCTCGATCGAGGCTTTTGGGCTGGTATGACCTTGTATCCGGTCACGAAATGCACGCCCGAACGAGCCGCAGACATGATCGAACGCTACGCCGGAGAGCGCCTGCTAGCGAACTCAGCTGGAGATTGGGGCCCAAGCAAACCAACCGCCGTTCCCGATTTAATCTTCGAAATGCGTCGTCGTGGCCACAGCGAATCACTCATCCGCAAAGTGGTTTACGACAACCCGATCGAATTTTTCTCGCAAAGCAAGAACTTTACTTTCAAACCACGCGGATAGCGGCTCAGGACACGATCGGTTCGAAGGCATGGTCATCGTCCAACCGACGTTCCAACATGATCGCTTCTTGCGATTGCCCCGGTGTTTGAAGCATTCGATACCGCCGTGCGAATATAAGGCAAGAGCCGATTACTTTCGCCCGCAACCTGAGTTGTGGCATGATACGCTGCGACGCGATTTGTGATCGCTCGCATCATTTGAGTTGAAGTTGGTAGCTGCCTGTATTGTCACCAAGTTCGCCGACGAAGTCATTAATTCGAAAGACGAGCCAGCTCGGCTGGTTGATTTGGACCACGCCGTTGGAACCGATCGAGACCGTTTTCAAAGCGGGCAACGTTGTAGCAGTTCGATCGTATTCGAGGGGCAAGACACAGGCCAATAGTCTGCCTAGCGGTTTACCGTCGTGGTAACGAATTGTGACACCATCGGGTTCGCACCGCCACGGCTTCGGATCGTTTGCCAGCACGCAATCACCGGTCGCCTGAACATTGACCCGGGCGCCTGCGGCGAACTTGACGCCAGTGGATTGCCAACCGTTGTCTGCTTCAATGGTCAATCGAAGCGGTTCGCGGCTCCATTCGGGATCACTGATTGAAAGTGCAACTCTCTCTCGCTTCCATTCGAAACCGTAGTCGAGCGAATGACCCATCAGTCGAAAGCGGGCGACCAACTCAGGCCATCGAGCCAAGAGTCGCTGATAGAGCTGGCGAGTCAATTCGCTTGATGAATCGTGTCCAGCAACCGTCATTGCCTTGAACGTTTCGTTGTACTCTGGATATTCGGTCAGCAGCATACTGATTGCCCAACTCCAGCTATAGTCGGAAACGTCCCCATCGAGTCTCGGCTGAACTTTCATGATTGACTCGACCGTGGGGATGGAGGCGTTATCGCGTTGCTCGCGAATCAGCTTCAATCGCCCCCAAAAAGGAGAGTCTTCGCGCGACGCTGGTATTCGGTTGATTTCAACTGAAGTGCCACGACCACGATGAGTCGAAAGCAACTCCGCCGTCCCTTCCATAAACCATGTTGGACCACGTCCACCGAACAAATGCAGGGCAAGAGCATGAACACCTTCGTGCAACAGCAAATGCTCAGTGTAGTACGCACTGGGCTGGCCAATGACATAGACCGTGTTTCCGGCAGCGTAACCAAATTTAAAGTCAGGGATACGCGGCTTCATGAGCCCCGCAATGGTCGCTGATTGTCGGTCACTCATGACAATGGCGTCCACCGACCAACCCGACACGGCTTCTTGGGACACGCCCCAATACACAATCCATTGCTCGGTTGCGGCATCGAACGCCTTGACGTAGTCCTCCGCGTCTTGCTTGCTACCCACGTTTGTTTGGAGACGGATGTGCTTCCCGTCGTACTTCATAAATTTCGACGATTCAGCAATCGCGTTGGGCAAATTCAACACGAGCCACGAAGCGACAATCGCGACCGAAAGTAAAAGAGGACTGAATTTCATTCCAAGCAGTTTAACACGAGTTGATCGAGAACGCTTGATTGCCAATTCTGGATTTGCCGATCGCAAGGTGCTGACATCAATAAAAATGAAAACATGTCCACTCGGACCCGACCTCGACACCAATCATGGGCTACGATTTTTGGTCACGTCCGCGCATTCAGACAGCCAATGTCCACATCCCATCCGACTCCAGCCACAGCACACAAGCGCACTTCGGGGAAGCGATATTTCGCCCTACGAGTTGAGCTTAGTCGATTGCAATTGTCGATCGCAACGCTCGGTTCGGATGGGATTTATACCATCACCATCGACGAAGTCAGCTGTAGCGATTCATCGGGGTGGTTACACGAAAAAAATCGCGGCCAACTTGAACAAGTGATGTCCGAGTTGCTCGATCGCAATCAGGTGCGTCGCGAGCCGATCGCAGTTTCCCTCGACGCGGATTTTTGCGTCACACGCGTGGCGATGGGCAGCCCCGAGGTCGTCGCTCGCGAACTTGAAATGCTTCGATCTCGCGTGCCCCGCTATTTGCAGTTGGGGCCAGGCGAGAAAATCACAGGGTTTTGCCGCACAAAGTTAGCTCCCGGTGTCGAACACGTCGTGACGGGCGTCGTAAACCTTCATTCTCTCCAGACGATTTACGACGCGATTTGCGCCGCGGATGCGAAAGTAACTTGGGTTGAACCGTCGTTGGTAAGCGTCGCTCGATTGCTTGGTCTCGCGAACCTTTCCGACGAGCCAATCTTGATCGCTGACGGCAGTGGCTCTCAATGGGATCTCGGTATAGCGTATCAAGGACAATTGATTCTGGATTATCGCCCAGCTGGTGCTTCCAACGAGGACGCATTGAGAGAGGCCTTGGATGGGCATATCTCGCGATTGAGGCGATTTTGCCATCGCCACCGTGGCATCACATCGAGCGAATTGCGTCGACTGACAATTTACGGGGAGAACGAAAAGGTTTCTCGCACGCTTGCGACCCTTGGCGATCGAAACAAAGTTGACGTTACGATCATGGAAGTCCCCCAGCTTGATAGCGTCTATCGCATCGAAGAACGCTTCCGCGCTTCACGGTATGTACCAGCGGTTGCAGCGATCATGCCGCTGTTAACAAATTTGCCGACTGAGTTTATTCCAGACATGTTGGGACCAGTTCGCCGAGCGCCGGATCGGCCCTGGGCTGTGCAGATGGCGTTAGCGATCATGCCGGCGGTAGCTGCAACGTTGTTTTTATTCATCGCTTATGGGTTAGTTTCAACCGAACGAAAACGTGAACAAACGATCTACGAGAGCCGCGAACAGATCCAGACACAAATGCGACTGACGCAAGTACGCATGGCGGAGCTAACGGGCCAAAAAGAGTTGCTCTTGCAACTTGAGAATATAGAAAAGCAAACACGTGAAACTCGATGGGACGTTTTGATTGCTCGAGTGACTCAGTGTCTACCCGACACCGTTCGGATGAATGAGTTCCGTGTGGATGCGGAAGGGTTAGTTCGTATCGATGGCGCAACGGTTGACGAAACAAATGTGTATGACGTCGTTAACAACTTCCGACGTCTGCCTGAAGTGCGTCAGGTCGCCCTGCAAGGCACCATGCCCGAGAGTCAGTCCGAAGGCATTCGCTTCATCGTCCATCTGACTACGGCCCAACCTTTGTCTACGGCGCCAACTTTGTCTACGGCACCGAACCAACGAGCCGAGTAGTGAGCGCGCCTCCACGTCGGACATTCCTCAATAAGGTCATCCCATGAACAAGTCGCACAACCGGCTAATCCGAGCAACCATAGGTATCGGAAGTTTCGTGGCAATTGTCGCCATTGGTGTGCCATGGGTCGATGAATACCTTCAACGTCGAAGAGACGTTAAGGAGCTAGTCGCGTTAAAAGAAGAATTAGAGCAATCTACACTTCGTGACCGACGACTCAGCCAAATCGCGATGCAATTGGTCACAAGCCTGGAGAAAATGCAGGAACGATCAATTGAAGATTTCGAAGCGGCAACAGCAAGAGATATTTTAACGGAGGTAGTGAGAAAATCAGGGGCTAGGTTACGGCACATCGATGCACGCACTGGCATGAAACGGCCTTGGGGTATAAGTGACGACGACGTTCACAAAACGACGTCGCCTGACTTTGGCCAAGAATCAAACTTCATATTAACGACAGTCGCAATCGAATTGAAAGCTGCTGGCCCCATCGAATCAATCAATAAGATTGTGAGTGAGATAGCGAGTCAAGGATGGCTCATCTCAACCACAGCGTTAGTGATTGCTCCTGCGGAAGACAAGACCACCGACGTAACACTCGAAATTCGATTGAACGCGTATGGATTGACGCTGGAACCGGAAAAGTCGACGGATGAGTTCGCGATGCGAGTAAGTCCGTCGCACGACATGTTCTAACTAACACAGACCCTATCAATCGTTCGCCAACGCGAATGGAGATGCCAAGCCATGGATGGCGCAGCAAACTTCACTCCTGACCGACGCTCGTGCCGATATTTCGGCGTGTTGCTGTCGTCGCGCCGTATCGCCCAGGGGTGCCTGGGTGTTGTGTTGGTAGGTTGCTCCATTCTCAACAACTCGGCGTACTCTCAATCGGTCGTGTCCGAATCCAATTCGAACACTTTCCAACCAGGCGAAGTGGTTACGTCGAGCGAAGCGATTGAAAATGTCCTGGAAAAACGCGGAAGCATTAGCTTTCGCAAAACGTCGATCTCCGAAGTCGTGTTTCTGCTCAGTGACTTATGGAAAATCAATATCGTCGCCGGCGATGCGGTGGGTGGTGAAGTTAGCGGAGTCTTTCATGACGCGCCCTTGCGAGACGTACTGTCATCGACGCTCACAGCGTCTGGCTTTGGATATCGCCAAGTCGGAGACAGCCTCGTCGTACTTCCACTGGATCAACTGAACACTCAAAGCAACGCTCAAGGCGGCTCATCGGGTTCCGGCAACGGCATTGGCGGCATCATTCAATCCGACATTGCATATTTCACGATGCAGTACACGGATGCCGAACTACTCGCAGCTCCGTTGAAGGAAGCGCTGTCGACGACGACGATTGTCGCTGTGTATCCAGAAGAGAACCGGTTGATGGTCAAGGGAACGGCGGACGAGATTCGGATTGCGACGGATGCGATATCTCAACTCGATATCCCACGTCAACAAGTTCGAATCACAGTTCTCATCTATGACGTGAGTTTGAACGAACTCGAGCGATTGGGAGTCAATTGGTCCCGCAACATTCGCCCGCCTGTGGATACTGGAAGTGCAGTCCAGACATTCTCTGCGACGGCAACGTTCGACTCGCTTGCTCCAGATGGAGCGACGAGTCTTGCGCTTCGGTCGCTTTCGGACAACTTTGATGCGGCGCTGCTTTTACAAGCGCTCGATCAAAACACAGAAGCAAAATTGCTTGCCAATCCGTCGATCACGGTGAGCGATCGACATGAAGCGTCGATGCAGATCGTCCAGAGGCTGCCGATTATCGCGGCCGACCCAGTAGCTGGTTCGAATGCTGTATTTGCTCAGGTCACTTTCGTCGATGCTGGTGTGATCCTGCGAGTGACTCCTCGCATCAGCCGCGATGGAACGATCGAGATGAACGTTCATCCTGAGTTTAGCGTCAAAGTTGGCGAGACAAACGGCAATCCGATCATCGATAGTCGCACGGCGCAAACGACCGTCCGCGTGAACGATGGCAGTACGTTCGCGTTAGGCGGGCTTCGTCAAAAATCGATTTCCGAGACAGTCAACGGAGTTCCATGGTTGAAGGATCGCAAATACATCGGCGCGTTGTTTCGTAGTCACAATACTGAAGTCAAGGAAAGCGAGCTGATTGTATTTCTCAAGCCAGAAATGGTGGACACCTATGGCCCAAATCGGCCTCGAGAAGATCGCGCTGCGTGCGTTGCAACAGTGGAACTCGATGCAATCCCTTACGCAGACCATTGCCCCCAGTCGCCTTACTGCAGAGACCCGTACTGTCCCAACCATGTCCCGCGACCACGAATTAATGGTGGCACGAAGGATCTCGAGATGCTCGGTGGTGAGGGAGTGAGTGATTTTTGGGTGCCCAACTCAGAGGGTCATGGACCGGTGGAGTTGATTGAGCTGGCTCCCCAGGCGAACGTTTCGCCTGAAAACTCAGCTCTGCACGTTGCCCGCCAAGACGAGCTGGCTCGGTTGAGAAACAAACAGCAAGTTTCCGAGCCTTCCGCAGACGCGTTTCCACCGGTGCATGTGGAAACATCGTACCGATAATGCTACTCGACACGCTGTCGTCGCGATCCAAGAGTGGTTTGACTCTTCGCGCCAGAGGCTGACGGGATAATACTAGTCGTGTAACCTTATTCGAGGTAACGACGAATGTTTGAACGACTCCTCTTGATCGCGATCATTGCCGGTGAATAACGCCCCGCCTATCCGAATCGTCATCGCGGAAGACAGCCGCATCCAGGCGAAAGTACTCGAAAAACGACTCACCACCGCAGGTTATGCGGTGCGTTGGGGAGCTGACGGACGCGAGGCCCTCGAGCTGATTCGCTCGGATCCGCCGGATTTGATTATCAGTGACATCGAAATGCCGCACATGAACGGCTACGAGTTGTGTCGTACCGTCAAGAGTGACCCGGTTCTGCGACGCATTCCGTTGATCCTTCTAAGCACGCTTTCGGACCCCCAAGACATCATCGAGGGTCTGCAGTCCCGAGCGGACAACTACGTCACCAAGCCGTACGAAACGGAGTACCTTTTGTCACGAGTTTCGTCGCTGCTCCAGACCCCGATTACGGACGAGGACGCGACCGACAGCAGCCAGAAACTCGAGGTAACGCTCAAGGGCAAACGATACATCGTCGAGTCTGGCCGGCAACAAGTACTCAACTTGCTGATCAGCACCTTCGAAAACGCAGTTGAGAAAAACTCTGAGCTCATCCGAGTCAACCAGGAACTCTCGCACAGCAAAGACAAACTCGCCAAGCAAAACGATATGCTGCAAGAGCTGAATTCCCAGCTCGAAGAAAACAACGCGCGCATGACACGCGACTTGGACGCCGCTGCGAAGATTCAACACTCGCTACTTCCTGCGGGTGATATTGAAACCGATGGTGTCGAAGTTGCTTGGCGTTACATCCCCTGTGACGAGCTTGCCGGTGACTTCTTGAACTTCTTTCCAGTCGACGACCAGTGGATGGCGTTCTACGTGGTCGATGTCAGCGGCCACGGTGTGTCCTCGTCGTTACTGAGCGTGACCGTTGCTCGATCGCTCACGCGCCAAGCGACCACGTCAAGCATCATTGCGAGAGTCGACGAAGATGGTCGCATGACCATCGCGACGCCTGCGGAAGTCGCAAACGAGTTGAATCGTCGCTTCCCGATGGAGGACCAGGGCAACCTTTACTTCACGATGTTCTACGGGATCCTGAACATCGAGACGGGGGATTTACGTTACGTGTCGGCTGGCCATCCACCAGCCGCCGTGCTACCCGTGTCGGGCGAACCCGCAAGGTTACTTCCCGCCGAAGGTTTCGCCATCGGTTGGATGGAAGACATGGAGACCGAAGAAGAAAAAGCCGTACTTCAACCCGGCGATCGCTTGTTCATCTTCAGCGATGGTGTGCCCGAAGCAATGAATGAGAATCTTGATGAGTTCGGTGACGAACGGATGCTCGATGTCATCAATCAGTCTCGAGGCAAGACCATCGATGAAGCCGTCGCCATGTTGAAGGCGGCGGTGGACCAGTGGTGCCGAATCAACGGACCCAAAGATGACGTGAGTATCCTTGCCGTCGAGTTGCTCGGAAGTCGATAGCGAGCTTCGCAAGTTATCGCATTACCATCAGATCACTTTGCCGTCAGATCACGCTGCCGTCAGATCACACTGCCACGGCATCGCCTCGAATGAATTTCCGCGGCGCCATTCCTATTCCGTTTGCTCGACGAGGTCGGGACTAGGTTGCGGTTCCGGTGTTTTGGCAACAGTCTCCAAGAGTGTTTGAGTTCCAGATGGAAGTTGGGCGGTGAGTTGGATCATCAACCGACCCTCGGCCTCGATTTTGTCGGCGAGTTCGCGTAATTCGCCGAGTCGTTTAAGCACCAACTTGAGCTGCTCGACTCGTACTTTCGCCAAGTCCCGTTGGTCTCGAATCGCTCGCTTTTCGTAGGTGTCCGCTTGGGAGTAGACAGACTCGATTTGGGTCAATTGAGAGCTTGCCAGTAGCGACTGGGATCCGACATAGTCAAGTGACTTGAGCAAACCATCTCGCGAGATCATTTGCCAGGGCAGCGTCGGATCGAGTCTCGCGGCAAATCGCATGCGTATCGACAACTTCGCATTGCAACGCACATCCATCCGAATTCCAATCGCGACGGACTCCTCGTCTTCTGGCGTAATGATTACGACGCCGCGAGTTCGACGAGGTGACATTTCATCAAGCGGCTCAATCCAACCTTCATTGACACCCTCGGGCAAGTCAAACGTAATGGCCAGCCGGACGCCAGATCCTGGAATGGGCTGATTGAGTTTCCAGGTTGGTTGAACGTCTGGCACGTTCATGCTGAGCTCAAGCGGATCCGCTTGGATCGTCGCTGGTGACTGCACGGATTCATTGCCAGCGTCTTCCCCACGAATCGGTTGCGGCATTTCACTTGGAGGATCATCGTCGCCGGTCGCGAGCACTTCATCCATGGTTACCGGCGCGGGCACATCCGTGGATGCGATCGTCGAGGCATCATTTTGCTGTGTCGCAAGCAGCGGGTTGAGCAATGGGTTGAGCAGCGGGTTGATGTCCTTAGCAGCGTCTGACTTCACATCACTTTGCACAGGTGGAATCAAGCTATTCAATGCAAACTTCGCCGGATCAATCGAAACTGAGTTGGGATTCAGTGTTGACCGTTCAGTCATCGCGACGTCGTCGGTGCTCTCGATAAGACTCAACGATTCCACCGGCTCGGTCGACGGATGCGACGTGGATTCACTGCGATCTGGCGTGAAGCCCGAGCGACTGGGAGAGAAGATATCCGATCGCGCTGACGAATCCGTGTTTGGTGAAGCGACGTTCGGTGACGGGGTGTTTGGTGACGGGCTGTTCAACGATGCAACAAGGGATTCTTCATCCGGGCGAATAGCCCAGAACACGACCAAAGCAATGGTTGCCACAAGTCCGAGAAGTATCCATGTTTTGTTGATTCCCCGTGCGCTGTGTTTTGTCGATATCGATCGCGATGGGTTCGCCATAATGTGCGACGGAACGTCGATCGATCGTGTCCCGTCATCGACAACGTCCGACGTGATGCACACCGCGTCTGCTGGATGAAGATCGTCGCCGACGGCCCGAGACGCTTCGATCGCTTGGGATTGCCCCTTCAAACGCCCCTGCAAACGAACGAGCGATGCAACGTCAGAAATCCCGAAGCTGTCCAAATCCCACTGCTCCAGATCATGCGGAAGAAGGCTGGGAAATGAAGCACGCCAAGATTCGACGACATCGTCCGGCGGAGGACCCAGGCGACGAATGAGATCTCGCAAGGATTCAAGTTTACCAACAGTTCCGCTGAGCCCAGTTGTGTTGCCGAGCCCAGCTGGGTTACCAAGCCCAGCAGTGTTGCCCACTGCGGCGGCTTCGTCGTGAAACTGTCCGGACGGTTGTTTGTCAGTCATGGAACATCTTGGATGCCAGTGATTTCGTTGAAGACGTCAGTTTAACGGCCCAAACGGACGTTTTCATCGTTCAAACCGAAACCAATGGCTGCGACCGTCAAAGTTTTCCTACGCGGATCGTCCGGAATAACCAAATCTTTGAGACCGAAGATGCCGATAAGTCCGTCTGGAGCGATATTTCCGCGCGGTCGGATCGTAGCGGATTCGATTCACGGGGACTGACGACCGGCCCACAGCGAGGCGGCACAACGGCCGCGGAGACTATAGCGATGCACCGAATGAGTCAAAGAAAAACAGCTACCCAGCGATCACGTTGGGCGCACAGTCACTTGTCGAGCATGCTTTACAGGCTCGTTCGGCCCGTGAGCACGATTGCGGCACTGGCGGTGGTTGTTGCCACAGCACAGGCCCAACCGGCACGTGTCATGAACGCAAATATTGACTATGCCGCCAGCGGCTATGTCACTCCAGCCGGTATGGTCGCGCCAGCGATGTACGCTGGTGCTCCACCGATGTCAGGCAATCCGGCCATGGCGAATCACCCATCCATGATGGGCAATCCGCTGATGAGCTCGAGCGTTCCTGGAATTGACGGTGGTTATGGCAACATCTCGCAAGCTGCGATGTCACAATCAGTCCATGGTTGCGGCAACCCAGCGTGCGATGGCAATTGCGACGCCGCTCCAATGGGCATGATGGGCGACGGTTTCCAATACTACGATGGTGATTGCGACGGCATGGGCGGTTGCGACGGCATGGGTGGTTGCAATGGAGGCTGTGGCGGCGGATGCGGTCTCTTCCAAGGAGGCTGCGGTCCTCAAGGCGGCGTTCTTGGAAAGCTCCGAACCGGTCAACTGCACGGCAGTGACTTCTGTCTCTTCTGCCGAGGAGCCGGTTGCGGTATTTGCCAATCACAATTCAATCCGGCTGCGGCCCTTGCATCGCTCGGTTTCCTCTTGCCGTACCAAGATGCCGGGATTGGTGCTCAACGTTGGTATGACTTATCGCTCGAAGGCGTGTTCCTATCACGTTCATCGAGTCCCGCAGGTCTCGATGTGATCACACAGCGTGGTCAAGGTGGAACGGGCGTGCCCGTCATCTCGGGAGGCGACATTTTCACCAATGATCTCGAAGGCGGCGTTCGCGCCTCCATCGCCATGATTCTTGGTCCCGGCGGCAACATCGAAGCAACGTATTTGGGTGGTCAAGAATGGAATGATTCCATGACCGTCACCGGACCTGCCGACCTGTTCTCGTTCATCACTGACTTCGGCACCAACCCACCAGCCGGCGGCGGCTTTGCGGGCGGGTTTGACGATACCGACCGCTCCACGTCTCAAACCGCTTCAAGCTTCGCTGATTTTCACAGCGGCGAAATCAACTATCGACGTCGAACAGTTGGCCCTTACCGTCGCTTCCAAGGTTCGTGGCTGGTTGGCCTGAGATACCTGCGATACGACAACGGACTTGGCTTGGATATCGTGGGCGACAATACAAACGCTCTCAACAACTCCCTGCGTTTCTTTAACGGCAGCGAGAACGTGAAGAACTCGATGCTTGGCGGCCAAGTCGGTGGTGACTTCTGGTGGAACGTGATGCCAGGAATCAACCTTGGATTCGCAGCCAAAGGATTGTGGCTCAACAACAATATTCGCGGTGAATCGCGTTACCGAGCCAACTCGATCGGCCCAGGTGCAACACCAGGAAGCTTTGCCCAAACTCGCGATGACCACGATTCGACTTTGGCGGCCGAAATCGAAGCGACGATGGTCTACCGGTTCACGCACTCCTGGTCAGTACGCGGCGGATACTACCTGCTCGGAATCCAGGACATCGCGACACCGGAACTCAACGGCGAATTCATCCGGACCTCCCTCAATGCAGGGTCTGCGACGAGCCAACGAGCGTTCTCCTTTGACACGGTCACCCTCCAGGGTATTACCGGTGGCGTTGAGTACATCTGGTAAGACGCGTCACACCCAGTCGAAAAGCCAAAACCCGGCAGAAGGAAACTTCGAGCCGGGTTTTTTCGTCGACTTGCACTCCGCTTTAAAGCAAAGTTCGATCGACGCGCATCAAAAAATGTCCAATCGAACCGATTCTTCCAATTTTGATGGGGAACTTTAGTCTACAACCGGCGTCGGAAGTCATGCGATTCGTTGACACTGTAAGGGGTGCAACTAGAATCGCAGTCGCGACTTATCCACTCGTTCCAGATTTCCCAATATTCCTAGTTTACGGAAAAGGACGACTCGACTCAAAACCTCAAGGGTACGCAGTCGAATCGGCCGATGTAAACGAACATGTCAAAACGTATTCTCGTTGGCTGCAAACCTCGGGAGACGGCAGGTTCACCTCCCTGAACCTTTTGATTGACGCAAGAATGCTCTGTCGTTCCGCGTAGAATGCGCCAAACGTTTCGAGCAAACGAGTTTGTCTGCGACTATTATTTGATTGATGACTTGTCTGTGTCGAAGCAGACCCAACTACCCACTCCCAGCGACCCTGTCGGATTCATCGCCCTGCGACGACGCAAAAGGCACGAATCGGACTGTATGGTAGAGACCCTCGATGTTCAAACGACGCGAATCGAAACTTCAGTCGGACAAAAGTCGTCAAGCAGCTCGCAAGAGCAAGCGACAACGCCGCCTCACGCTCGAAGGTCTGGAGCAACGCCAGTTGATGGCTGCGGGTGTCGTTCCGACATTGCCGCCAAACGTAACGGTCCCCACGTTTAGTGGTCCCCGAAATGTTGGAACCGTCCAAGCTTTTTCTTTCACCGAATCCGAAGCAACTGGCGTCGTCGGTCGGAACGACTTTTTCCAAAACGCGGACTTAGTTCCTCTGGGGACAGTTGCTGGAAAGCAATCCACGATCGACGTTACGGGCTCATTACCGTTTATAAATACGAGCGGGACCATTACGCCGACGTTCATCAGTGACATTGATACGTTTGCGTTTGATCTTCGCGCTGGTGACATTCTTGATATCTCGGTTCTCGGTGCCGCAGGTACGATTGATCTTCAGTTTGCGGACGGCACGAGCTGGTTGAACACCGAGAGCAATCAAGCCGTAAGCTACCCTCCGGATTCGCCGTTGCAGACAACTGGTAATGCTGTCGTAGCCCAAGTGGTCCCTGAGGACGGCCGCTATTACCTGACCATTTCGCCTATTACGACGGGCGGAACTTACACGGTTGGACTTCGAGTGTACCGGCCCGTCGTAGAAAGTTTGCCTATCGGAACACAACAAATTGTGTTCATTGATTTCGACGGCGCTATCTATTCGCGTAATGTGTTTAATGACACAGGTGTTCCAGCGCCCGGGTTGATTCGACTACCAAGTTTGCGTACAGGGCTTCCGCTGCTCGGGATCCAGCAGATTGACGATGCGTCGTACAATCGATTGATTGATGAGGTTGTCGCCGAAACCAAACTCCAATTTAACACGCTTGCCGAAACTGGAACTGGCAATGGAAATAATGGCGACTACGCGTTGTCGGGAATTCCAGGTGAATTTGGTATCACGGTTTTAAACAGCCGAGATCACGCTGACCCAGGAAACAACCCTTTAGTGACGCGAGTTGTGATTGGTGGAACAGTCACTGATTCCGAAATCGATACGATTGGTATCTCGTCAACGCTCGACGTTGGTAACTTTAGCATGGACGATATCGTCATCGGCCTGTTGGACAGCATTGTCGCTGGTGTAAACAGTGTTCCAAGATCCAACACAAAATCAGTCCTGGATGCGACTGCAAAATTCCTCGCTTTGCTGGTAACCCACGAGGCTGGTCACTCCTTTGGTGCTCGTCACCAAGAGAATTCAAATCTGGTTCCGTCCATCATGGATTCCGGAGGACGTTTCGACCAAGCCCTCGGTGCTGGCATTGACGGGATCTTCGGCACCGTTGATGACGTCCCGGTGGACTTTGCGACCGACATTTTCAACAACGAAGGCATTAATGGAATCAACTTTGTACCGTTGGGGCTTTCCCAAACGCTACGAACGGGAACTGCCGGTGGGGGAATCTCCGGACGTGTGTTCCTCGATGCCAACCGCAATGGCTCGGGAACTGGTGACTCGGGGTTTGCTGGCGTGTCGGTCTTTGCTGACTTAAACGGCAACGGCGTCGCTGATTTGTCAGAACCTAAAACGGTTACTGCGGCCGACGGAACATTTAGACTCGGCGTGGCTGGTGGAACCTTCACGGTTATCGCAACACCTCCGGTGAATTCCGTTGCCACCACACCGACAAGTCGTACCGCATCGGCAACGCTTGGTGGATCGACGACGGGCATTGATTTTGGTTTTGCTCGGGTCCAGTCCGACGTGACCGGATTTGTGTTTGGTGACAACAACGGCAACGGGCTCCAAGACACTTCCGATCTTCCAGTCAGTGGGATTTACGTTTACCTCGATCTTGATGGCGACAATCGTCCGGACTTAGGGGAACCGAGTGCAGTGAGCGGCGCGGACGGCTCTTACAGAATCAATTTTCCTGGCCCAGGCACTTACACCATTCGTGAAGTCGTACCACCGGGTTTGATACAGACTTCACCGGTTGGTGGAGAACACATTGTCACGTTCAATGGCAGCGTTCTCACGGATAACTTCAATTTCGGAAATTTACCGTCGCGTGATTATGGCGATGCTCCAGACTCCTACGGCACCACGAGAGCAACCGGCGGCCCAAGCCACGGTATTACGACGGGTTTGACCCTCGGCACCGCCGTCGATCGCGAAATCGATGGCCAACCGACTGCGGATGCGACTGGCGATGATGCCAATGGATTGCTCACTGTTGGTGGAGCACTTGTGGATGACGAAGACGGCGTCCGATTGGTCAGCCCCTTAGGCCCAGGTGCATCAGCGAACTTTGAAGTTACGACAGTCAACACGACGGGCGGAGCGGCGTTCCTTCAGGGCTGGATGGACTTCAACAACAACGGTGTGTTCGAAGCAAGCGAGAAGGTAATCTCAAATCGTCAACTGGGATCCGGTACGACGCTTGTTTCAGTCAATGTTCCAGCTACCGCGAGCGTGGGGAATATCTTCGCCCGGTTCCGCTACAGCCAAACACAAGATTTGACGCCGGGCGGTGATGCGGACACTGGTGAAGTCGAAGATTATCGTTTCACGATTCTCGCTGCGGCGGAAATTGTGAATGACGATACGTTCTCCGTCCCACGCAATTCATCCGTAACGTTTGACGTTCTAGCGAACGACTTCGACCCGAATAACACGCTTTCGGTCAACAACTTAAACGTTACCGGCACGCTCGGTACCGTGCGGATCGCGTCGGATCAACGTAACGTGATCTATACGCCGCCGACTGGATTTATCGGCCAAGACAGTTTCGAGTACACCGTTAGAAACGAGTTTGGTGTCGTCGCCGACAGCAATGGCCAACCGATCCGCGGTCGAGTCACGGTCAATGTCACGTTCCAGTCGAATGTGCCGATCGCAATTGACGACGCGTTTGTCGTACCACAAGGAAGCACGAATCGTGCGCTCAATGTGCTGGACAACGACATTCCGAGCTTGAATGGCGGATTGACCATCGCAAGCATCACGCCTGGAAACCAGGGTGGAACGATTCGTATCGTCGGTGGCGGACAATCGCTCAGCTATAGCCCGCTTCCTGGGTTCAACGGCACCGAACAGTTCACGTACAGCGTTATCGACGGCAATGGTAATTCGAGCACGGCACAAGTAACGGTGAATTTGTCGCCTGGCCCAATTCCATCGGACGACCAAGTCGCATTCTCATTCCAAACGCTTGATCCGCTCAACAATACGCCGATCACTTCGATTCAAGCTGGCCAGAACTTCAAATTGCGAGTCTTTGTCGAAGACGTCCGTGTGAATTTCGCAGAATCACTCAAGGGCGTGGCGTCCGCATTCCTTGATGTGTTGTACACCGACGAATTAGTAACGACGGTGGATTCAGACCCGAGCGATGACATTCCGTTCGACATTACGTTTGGCCAATTATTCACCCCTGGATCCAACACGTTCCAGCAAACGGACACGTTCTCGCCTGGATTGCTCGATGATCTTGGTGCGTTGCAATCCAACGTCGGCAATCCGGTCAAGTTCGTCGGTCCACGTGAATTGTTTACGATCACAATGCGTGCCACAGCCGCCGGAGTGGCAATTTTCCAAGCGGACCCCGCTGACGAATTGACAAGCGATACAGTACTTGTGGATTCGGACTTGCGATTGACGCCAAGCCAGTTGCGTCTGGGTCGCAGCGAGCTTGTCATCGGACCAGCGTCGAACAATTTCACTTCCGCGATTGATGATGCGTTCACGATCACGAGTAATAGTGGCGCGACCACTTCAGTTCTTAACGTCCAAGCCAATGACTTGATTCGTCGCCAAGAACTCAGCCTCAATCCGCTTGTGCTTGGCGCTCCGTTGGACATCATCGAGTTCGGCCTTCTCACCGGTGCCGCATTGGGCAACGCTCGAATCAACGCGGGCGACAATTTCATCAGCTACACGCCAAACATTGGTGCCAACGGCCTCGATTCGTTCACCTACTTCATCGTGACCGAAGATGGCACGCGAAGCACTGCTGAAGTTTCCGTGACCGTCGGCAATGCTGGCACAGACGATTTGGTTGGGTTTAACTTTGACATCACGGATGCCAACGGTAACGTTGTCACCACTCCGAGCATCAACGTTGGCGACCGATTCGGAGTCCAGATCACCGTCGACGACCTTCGCGGCGGATTTAGCTCCACTTTGGTATTCGCCGCCTTTGCAGATATTCTGTACAACAGGAACCTGATTAGCGTCGACGACACATCAAGCACGGACCGATACGATTTTGATGTGGTGTTTGGTACAAACTTTGACTCGAACTCCGGCGTTGGGTCGGCTGCTCGTCCAGGAATCATTGACGAGTTTGGAACCCAAGACATCCGCAACTCGATTCCTCCTGGCACGCCGCTGGAAGACCCACGCGTGCTAGCGACATTGTTCTTTAGGGCAACGGCACCTGGCACAACAACGATTTCTGCATCGCCAGCGGACGCGTCGCCGAACCAGGATACGTTGTTGCTCGACCGCGACGATCCAGTTCCTAGATCGCAGATTTTCTACGATTCGATCCAGATCACGATCGGTGGTGCGGAAGGTGAATTCCCGCTTCACAATGCGAGTTTCGCTCAAGACGTCAACGCCGACGGAAGCGTTTCCGCAATTGACGCTCTCACAATCATCAACGCGATGAACCGCCAATTCCTCACCCAAGCTGAAGGTGAAGCACTGGCAGCGAGTATTCCAAGATCGTCACTCTTCCTGGACGTAAACGGGGACAAGAAGGTAACCGCCGTGGATGCCTTGATGGTCATCAATTACATGAACACCCGCTCCATGATGGCTGCGGCGGAAGGCGAGTTGGTTGCCTCGGATGTCTTGCCGAAAGCGACTAGCCATTCACTTTCGGCTGCAGAATTGAGCGATAGTGCGATCACGACTTTCTCAGACAACGCAGCCGTGATGGGTGCGAACAACGCTCAACCATCCGCACTCGTTTCATCGAGCACATCCACTTCTAGCTCATCATCGAACGACGATGATGACGAGGACGATGACGTGCTGAATTTGCTCGCCGATGACGTGGCGGGTGTTTGGAGCTGAGTATTCCTCCTGGATAAAAATAATTGCCGCTTGCATCAAGCGGCAAGATCGGCCACTTTGAGGGATCGTTACTGACTCTTCCGTCGAGAGTGGTCATTTGAGTTTCCAATCGTTTACCGTCGAGTGCCCGAGCTGCACCAGCGTTCTGCGGGTACAGAACCCTTCGTTGATTGGAACCATTGCCAATTGCCCACGCTGTGGGTCGATGGTGCAAATCACTTCGACAGATCCGCTGGCCGCTGATTCGCCGCGTAAGATCGTGGCGGGCTCCGGAGGCGACAGCCAAGCGATTACCGAAGATGCTTTGCCCCAGGACGATGAGTCAGCATTGCTCATTGGGCCGGGTGGGTTTGACGACTCGAATTTAGGGCCGCCGTCTGCTGCATCGGTGCCGGACGCTCCACCAACCCAATGGCAAAGCGAATCGACCCAGAAAAAGCGCCAGCTCGCTTTGATTGGGACAATTTCCGGTTGTGGACTCTTGATTGCCGTCCTCGTATTTAGCTGGTTTGTAAGAAGTTGGATCAAAGACAAACCGCCAGTCGCGGTGAATGCGGTTGCGGACGTCGCGCCAGTTGCTGTTGTCTCGCCACTGAGTGAACGATTGCCAGAGCCGGAAACCGAGCCCGTTGATCCTGAGTCAATGGAACCACCGCTATCACCAGACGAAATGGTGACAGCAGGCGAGACGGATGCGAACCCAGACATGCAATTGGAGGGTTCCCCAGAAACGACGATGAACGCGACAGCCGCAATGGCGTCCACGGAGTCGCCATCGTCGCTACCCCCGCCATCGCTTGTCGAACCGTGGCGCGTCGATGGCAAAGCGCCAGTACCAGAAAGCATTGCGCCAATTCCCCGCCGAGACGGCGATGCGACAACACAAGCGGCAAACAGCGATGATCGTGGCACCTTGATGGAGTTACCGCCTGGGTTGGCCGAGTTTGTCCCTCTCATGAACCTTGCCGCTTCAAACTTTGATTTGCAGCCAACGTTGAAAACGCCCCAGACGCTCAATGACATCCAGCTCAATGCGCCTGCGGAAGAACTCGTCGATCCGATGATGATCGCCAATCCACCGGAGCCGATTGAGTTGGATAAAGCCCTCGCGATTCGAATGACCTTTGACTCGCCCGGCTACATGCTCACGGAGTTCGCGTTGTTCATCTCCCAGGTCACGGGAGTGCCGATTCACTTGGATTGGACGAGCTTTGACATCGCCGGCCAGAATATTGATCAAACGATCTCGATCCCGAAAGGCTGGAAAACAGCGGCGGAATTACTCGATGCGATCTCCGCCAGCATCCATGCCGAAGCGCGTCGCGAAAACTCGCTGATTGTTTTGACACTCAGTGACGAAGCTTTCGAAGCGGCACAATCGCCGATCGTGCAACTCGACGACTTCGGGGATGGCAAAGACTCCGCCTTAGCCTTGCTCACTGAATTCCTCCAGCTTTCTGGCGATGGCGATGGCGATGGCGATGGCGAGACGAAAATACCGCTCGCCAGTCTCGTATCTCGAGAAGACAAACAACTCGCGGCCTTCGCGGTGGAGTCACTTCGCCGGATGCGTGGTCTCGAGCCAAAAATCAGCGACGACCGTTTTCAGCGGTGGGCAACACTCGGTAAAGTTTCGCCCGCGAAAGTAGCTCCCGAAATACCGATCGGACATTGGCCGCTGCTCAACGGACTGAAAGCGATTGAACAACTCAGCGCCCCAGAATCAATGGCGGGGGTGTTGCGAACGATGGGCCGCACGAACGACGCCACCTGTCTGATCAACGGATATGACTTTCGTCGACGCGGACTGTCACCGAAACAACTCGTGATGCCCTACTCAGGCCAGTCCGGCGAGGCGCTGCTGACGAAGATTCTAACACCGTTCCGTATGCAGGTGCGGCAAGTTGACACGTCGCACTGGTGGGTCGGAACCGAAGCAACCTACGACCGGCTGCCTATCCTGGTGTGGACCGAGCCGCTCGGCGAATATCGCACGGGGCTGGTCGATCGCTTTAACCGACTGACCGAAAACGAGATTGACGGGAATTTCCGCCTCGTGATTGACACCACAAGCGACCGCGCACTGATGCTCCTGCCTCGTTTCATTGCACGGCAGTTGGACCAATTGATATCTGTCCCCGGCTCACCCTGATCGCAATATCCAAGGTGTGCAAACTCAGATCGCTGACGTCCAGACGATTGGGTGTCGACGACACTGCGCGAGTCGCAATCAGGACGTTCTAGCAGAGTACATTTCTGCGTACTCGATGGCCCAGGTGTCGATGAGTTGCTCGAACTCATCGGAATCCACTTCGGCCACGTTGACGTAGTGGCTTCGATTGAATAACTCGCGATTGACGACTGTGCCTTTGCCCTTGAGGTCGAGCACATGCAATTCGCTGTAAGGACGAATCATCATTTCCAAACGTGAGTATTGATTCGAGCGTCTTCCGTTTTCGATTCTCAAATCATCTCGATAGCACGCCGATCCCCAACCCGCTTCGCCAAAGATGGATTCCTGACGAAAGCCTGGGAAGTGATCAGCGACTCGTTTGATAGCGACTTCGATCCGTTCGGAGAGCGAAAGCCGATATGACGTGTGCAATCGGCGCAGCTCCTCTTCACTGAGTTGCTGTTCCCGTTGTTGGTTCGCTTTAATCTCCGCTCGCCGCTTTCCGCGTGCGATCGCAGATTCGAGCCGAGATGAAAAGTCGTCACTCATCAGCTAGCCGAATCCGTCGATGTGGTCGCTTCCGAGCCTGGGCTCGTATTTTCCGCTGGGGTTTCACTTGAAGGCGTCTCAGCCGATGGCGTGGAATCCACCTTCACGTTACTCGCTGGTTGCTCCGTAACGTCGACTTGCTTTGGCGCCGCTTCGGCTTTCGGCTTGACGGTCTTAGGTTCTGGGGCTTCTTTCTTGCTATAGAACTGCAACAAGTCGCCAAATGAACGAAGTGGCTCAGCTCCCTTTTCCATCGCTTCAGAAATCGGCGCGGACTTTGGTTGCGTACTTTCAACGCGATACGATTCCGGCTGCTTGGCTCGACCGCCTCGCCCTCCACCACTACGACCATCGCGATCGTCGCGTGAGCGTGGACCACGAGTGTCGCTGCGCCCGCCGCCGCGGCTATCGCCACGACCTGCACCGCCGCCCTGTTGTCCACCGGTTGGCCGACTTCCGCTTCGCTCGGGACGACCACCACCAGCCTGTCCCGCTCGCACTTCAGGTTTTGCTTGGGAATCGCTGCGTCCACGACCAGCACTTCGCTCACCCGCACCGCTGCGTTCACCGGCACCGCTGCGCTCACCCGCACCGCTGCGCTCACCACCAGCACTTCGCTCACCACCACTTCGCGGCGGTCGAGGACCTTGATCGCGACCTCGGTCGTCACGTTGGTTTCGATGTTGATCAAGTTCCGCTTCGCGTTCTGGCGAAATCGCACTGAGGGCAACACGTCGACGCTTTTCGTCAATCCGGCTGACCCAAGTCGTGATGACATCGCCGACTTGAACGGCTTCGTGAAGATCTTCGACGTATGACTCCGAAACCTTGCTGACGTGAATCAAACCGCTGCAGTCCGGTGCGAGTTCAACGAAGACACCAAACGGCATCACGCCAACAATCACACCGATGACTTGGTCGCCTGGCTTCAACGCAGTCAACGACGGCATGGATGAGAGAACTGCGGGAGGCGTTCCGCCTGAATCCACGTCACCGAACGGATCGCACAACCAATTAACGATTTGGTACGTTCGCTTCTGACCGATTTGCCATTCTTTGATACGTTTATCAACAAGAGCCTTCTCAGGCTTTGGACGTCGAACCACGGCGATCTCAACAGGTTTTGACGGTTCAGCGGCTGGAGCGGACGCAAGCGTTTCTAGTTCCGTCGAATGACTCGCGTCATCCTCGGCCACATTTGCTTCCGCAACCACTTCTTCCGCAACCTGCTCGGCAGCTATTTCCGTTTGGACCGAATCATCCACAACGGCCACATCCGCGACGGCGGTATCCCCGTCGGCATTCTGCAGCAATTCTTCAGCGAACGCAGTTGGTTCGCTCGCATCGCTTTCGCCAATGGATTCCGCAGCGACTTCTGCCACTGGTTCAACCGCAACAGGCTTTTCTTCCACGGTGTAGTTTGGACGCTCGTAGCCAGGCGGTGTGCTAGGCGGCAATTCGACTTCGAGAGCTGTCGCGAGCTTCTTGGCAAGCGCATAGTCCTCTGGGTGAACCAAGGTTCCGTCGAGTGTTTCGCTGCTCCCAAAAACTCGCAAGAACGCGAGTGCCTGGCGAGATTCCACTTGGCTTGTCCAGTCGACGGAGGTTTCGATATCCGCCCGTGAACTGAACAACGATGTTCGTCGGCGAGCGTCGAGTTGCTCCGCCAGTCCGCGATTCATGCCCGGTAAGCGAGCAAGCCACGGCGTCGGAACCGAGTTGACGTCGACCCCACCACGAGACGCGCCACTTGCCATCACATCATCAAGGCATTCAGCCAAAGCTTCTTCGGCAAGCTCGCGTTGGAACGAAACCAAACGGAGCTTCAGCGGATCCACTTTCGCAAACGCTTGGCCTGGTGCCAGTACAGAGAAAGCCAACCAAGCCGCAGCCCGAAAACGGCGCGGAGTTGTTCGCATTTCTTGATCCGCAGTGCTGCTTCCTGCATACGCATCGGCACCACTTCGATCAGCCAACGTCCAACGAAGTGACTTTTCAGGCGATTGAGCCAGCAAGTCACCCACGGCGACCATCGATGCACGACGAGCGGGACCGTTACTGATCACGATCAAATCAACGCCGTGAGCATGAATCAGTTCGCCCATGCGTGAGACAGCTTGGGCACGAAGCGCCGCCGACAACTGGCAGGGTAAATCTTCGCTGTGCAGAATCCGACCGTCTGCGGCGACAATCGAAGTCGCTGCCGTACGCGGTCCGATCGCGTCGATCGACATAACGACTTTTGCTTCGACCCCACCGCGATTGATTACATCGCGGAGGTGATCACCAGCAATCGTGACGAGGCGTGCCGAAGCCTGTTCTTGCAACTCGTCCCACCAAGCAGCCTCAGCCGCCTCGCGGATGTTCGCTTCGTGCTCAATGACAATACGCGACAAGCGTTCGCCATGCGTTCGGCTCAAGCCCAACGCTGCCTGTTGCACTTCGGCAACCAACTTCGCAGCATCATACTCAAACGCACACTGAGCCACATGGCTGCGTAACGCTCGGCTCAACATCAAAATCTGGAACGATCCGAGCTTACTCGCTGGAATTCGCTTACCGGCAAGCGGCTGGAGCACACTAATCAACCAACGACGACGACGTTGGCGTGGCGATACTCGCTTTGGCTTCTTGGATACAGCGGGAGCCTTTTGTGCGGATTTCTTTCCCGCACCCTTGGTCGACTTGGCAGCCCCAGGCGCGGCCGACGCCGTAGCGTTTGCCGCCTGAGTCACAGAAGCCGAGTCGTCCGATGGCGTCGCATCACCTGACACAGCCGCATCAACTGGCACGGTCGCATCGACGGTCGTCGTCGCCTCTTCAACGCTGGCTTCGTCACCAGACGCTGTCGTGTCGGTCTCAACGGTTTCTTGAACCGCTTCCACAACGTTGATATCAGCGTTCGATTGTGGCTCTTCTGCTGCAGGCGTCTCCGCCACAGCCACTGGCTCCGCCACAGCAACGGGCTCTGCCACAGCAACGGACGCGTTCACCGGCGGCTGGCTCGCAGGAACGGCACTGCCTTCGATTTCACCAAACGCATCGTTCGAGTCATCTGACATACTCGTGTCATGATCATCTGACCCATGCAAATCGTGATCGTCACCCGAAGCGTCGTCGTCATCGGCACCCGAAGTATGCGGATCCGAAATCGTCGCAATGTGAATGCGTGCGTTCTTTGCAAGCCAACGAACAGCCGCACCCATGATCCGCGGGTCACCGGTCAAACGCCGTGCGATCGCATCATCGAGTCCTGAGACGGCGACGTCAGCATCCTCGACACCGTCGATTGCCTTGGCAAGCTCGAGTAGATCGTCAGCGTCTCCTCGCTGCGGATTCATGACGCGAACAGCAAGCCGTGCACTCGGCGTACCCTGCTCGGCCAACTCGGCCTTGAGGCGACGCGCCAAGCGATCAAGCATCCGCTTTGAATTGCATTTGCGAATCGCGTGACCAAGAGCAGGATCAGCCAACGTGGTCTGTTCCCAGGCTTTTTGTAATTCTTCGCGACGTTCAGCGGTGGCGCGCTCGGCATGCAATGCATGCGTCAGCGCCCACAGACTCGCTTCATCAACGCCCGCCAGCTCGTCGCGGCGGTAGCGTGCAAGAAACGGAGGCGTGTAGCCTTGCTCAAGAAGAGGCAATGCCGAACGCAACATTGAAACATCGCAACGCCCGCGTCGGGCAATTGCTTCTAGATCGACAGTCATAACGAGTCGGTCGCTTTACCAGGTCGGCCTGCGGTGGCAATGTTGCCAGCTTTAGGCAGTCCGCCAGCACGAAATATGCTGACGCTCGGGAAACTCGGCGCCTAACGTGGCACCCTAGTGGATCGCGAACATAGCGCCGCGCATCCAAGCTGTCAACCGACGCGGAAAAATCCTCGAAATCCTCTCAAGTTGCCTAACCGGAACAGTCGATCTCTGGATGTGACGGTACAGACGAACTCCGGAAGCCTCGATTGGCTGACGGAAACCCTCTGTGCTGCGTTAGTTAGGTCTTGTGGCGGAGACGTCCAAACCTCTAACTGAGACCTCCCCCAAACACATTACGAGTTTGTTTCTATGCAAAATCCCCGTTTGAGCATTTTCCCTCGCCCGGATACGTCTGTACACAATGCGAATGCCGGAAATCTCGAAAATGCTGTGCGAGGTGAATCCAACGTCAAACGAGCAAAAGGGGCGTCGCACGAGCGCATCCAGCACGACATCGACCGTGTTTCCGGCACCCTGGAGCCGCGTAGCGTGACGGTACGGCTGGCGACAATCGTCCCGCTGCTGTTGGATGCCGTGGAACAGAATCGCGCTTGGCTCAGCGACTTTGCTGACGATACAGTTCGTCTCGACGCGGACCTGTTCGAGGTGCTATTGGCATACCAAGAGCTTCGCGCCGAAGCTGCGGCATAATTTTTTGGCCGCTGAAGAATATCCCAATTGCGTCCAGCAACCTTCCAGGAGCGACACGATGCGTTCAATCGCCGTCATCAACCAGAAAGGTGGAGTCGGTAAGACCACCAGTTCCGTGAACCTCGCGGCCGCCTTGGCCGAAGCAGGCCGGCGAGTTTGCCTTTTGGATCTCGATCCCCAAGCACACGCATCGCTTCACCTTGGCGTAACGTCACACGACGGCGAAGCCAGCATGTACGAAGTGCTCTGTGGCGACGCGACGATCGCCGATGCTCGCCAACGCGTCGATGACAACTTGAGCGTCGTACCAGCCAACCTCGACTTGGCCGCAGCCGAACTCGAATTGTGCGGCGAAGTCGGTCGTGAAGTGATCCTTCGTGACAAGCTCGAAGACGATGACGAACTTTTTGATTACCTGATCATTGACTGTCCACCGAGCCTTGGCGTACTCACCGTCAATGCGCTCGTGGCAATGAACGAAGTGTTCTTACCGCTCCAGCCCCACTTCTTGGCGCTGCACGGATTGAGCAAGTTGCTTCGCACAATCGAAGTCGTTTCACGACGACTCAACAACAAACTGCGTCTCTCCGGCGTCATGCTATGCATGTACGACAGCGGCACCCGTCTCGCGGCGGAAGTCAGTTCAGACATCGATGACTTCTTTCAAGGCAACGACGGCTCACGCGAGTTTTATCGCGGTGCCAAATTCTTTGACACACGCATCCGTCGAAACATCCGGCTTGCTGAAGCACCAAGCTTTGGCAAATCTATTTTCCAATACTCGCCTGAAAGCAACGGCGCCGTCGATTACCAATCACTTGCCGAAGAAGTCATGGCCCAAGAAGTCGCCGGTGTTGAAACCGTCGACCGAGTCGCCGCTTAAGCATGGCCTCGGATGAATCCTCGTGGGGCAGGTTTCTTACCTGCCGGTTTCGGAAATGGCAGGCCGGAATCCTGCGCTAATTATTTCGCACTAGCCACTTATTCACTGACGCCCAGTCAAACAGTCCTTGACTTGCGTCACATATATGTTGGCGTTCGGATGACGAGATTGCGGATTTCGGTGAAGTCTTCCATCGCGAATCGGACGCCTTCGCGGCCTAGTCCGCTGTCTTTGACGCCACCGTAGGGCATATTATCAACACGCCACGAAGGTACGTCACCAATCACGACGCCACCGACGTCCAGCTCGTCCCACGCTTGCTGCATCTTGTACAAATCGCGAGTAAAAATGCCTGCTTGCAGCCCAAATACGCTGTCATTGACTTGACGCAATGCCTCATCGAACGAGCTGAACGAACTCAGGACTGCGACCGGACCAAAGGCTTCCTTCGTACAAACATCCTGGCCGCGCGGGACGTGCTCGAGTAACGTTGCTTCGAGCATCGCGCCATCGCGATTGCCACCGCACAACACTCGACCGCCCGCAGCTTTCGCAGAGAGGATCCACTCGTGCAATCGTGTGGCCTCACCCTCGCTGATCATGGGCCCCACGAAGGTGTCTTCGTTCTTGGGATCACCCGCGATCAAGTTTTTGGTTGCCGCGACAAACCGGTCTCGTGTCTCATCATAAATCGACTCGTGAATCAGCACCCTTTGCACACCAATGCAACTTTGTCCGGATTGATAGAACGCGCCGACAATCAATCGATCAATCACATCGTCGAGATCTGAATCTGCGTCGACGATACACGCCGCGTTGCCGCCGAGTTCTAAGACAACTTTTTTCTTTCCTGCCTGGGCCTTTAACCGCCAACCGACATCCGGTGACCCCGTGAAACTGAGCAGCTTCAGACGCTCGTCGGTCGTAAACAAATCGGCGCCATCACGATGGCACGGAAGCACCGAGAACGCACCGCGAGGAAGATCTGTTTCCGCGAGAATTTCACCGATAAGAATGGCGCCGATCGGCGTGCGACTGGCTGGCTTGAGCACAAAGGGACATCCGACCGCGAGCGCTGGTGCGATCTTGTGCGCCGCCAAGTTAAGCGGAAAATTGAACGGAGAAATGAACGAACACGGCCCGATTGGGACGCGTTTCCACATCCCCCGATAACCACGAGCACGCGGCGAAATTTCCAAGTTCATCACTTCGCCAGTTTGACGCACCGATTCTTCCGCTGCGATGCGAAACGTATCGATCAGCCGCGTCACTTCGCCTCGCGCGTCTTTGATTGGCTTGCCCGCTTCGATGCAAAGCGACATCGCCAATTCCTCGAATCGCTCGCGAAAACGAGCGACACAGTGCTGTAAAACATTTTGACGCTCGTACGGAGGCATTTTCCGCATCGGCTCAGCCGCTTGTGTCGCCGCGCCGATGGCTGCATCGATCGCCTTGGCATCAGCGATTGCCACACGTGTTGCAACTTCGCCGGTGTATTTATCAATGACCGCCAAGTCACTGTTGGGCGACTGGGGTTCATTCGCAAGGTAGTACGGATAAGTTTCTTTGAGCATGGATCGTCAATCGCTACCAGAGTTTCGTAAATATGTCCCCGCGACTATACCGCAGCACTCTTTTCTTGGATCTCGTGATTCAAGATTCGGTCATTGTCGGAGTAGTCCACGGGAACTTCGATCACGTGTACGCCCTGCGTGTCGTGACATTTCTCGATCAATGGTAACAATTCCGCAGCACTCCCGACGCGATATCCATTCGCTCCGTAGCTCTCCGCATATTTGACGAAGTCGGGATTGCCGTAATCGAGGCCGAACGGTTTGAGTTTCATGTGCGATTGCTTCCACTTGATCATGCCGTACGCATCGTCTCGAAGAATCAGCACGACGAGTTGCAACTTCATCCGAACTGCCGTTTCGAGCTCTTGCGAATTCATCATGAATCCGCCATCACCACAGATTGCCATCACCTTGCGATTCGGATGCACCACTCTCGCGGCGATCGCCGATGGCAAACCGGCACCCATGGTCGCTAACGCGTTATCAAGGAGCACCGTGTTTGGCGCACTCGCACGATAATTTCTGGCGAACCAAATTTTGTAGACACCATTGTCAAGCGCGATGATGCCGTCTTGCGGCATCGCACGTCGCACGTCGGCAACAAGCCGTTGAGGATAGATCGGATAACGAGCATCGTCGCTGCCTTCGGTGAGGTGCGCGTCACCGATTTTTTTTACCTCCATGAAACGATCAAAATTCCAATGTCCCTTCGGTGTGATCCTTTGGGTAATTTGCCAGATCGCGTTGGCGATGTCTCCGACCACTTCGAGTTGCGGAAAATAAACTGGATCGACTGACGCGGAACTGAAATTGACGTGAATGACATTGACACCGCCTGGCTGCATAAAGAACGGCGGTTTCTCGACGACATCGTGTCCCACATTGATGATCAAGTCCGCTGCCTCGACGCTGCGATGCACAAAGTCGCCTGACGAGAGCGCCGTGTTGCCCAAGAACAGCGGATCATTCTCATCGATCACGCCTTTGCCCATTTGAGTCGTCACAAAGGGGATCTGAGTCTTGTCGATGAACTGGCGCAGCATTCCGCGAGTCAACTTGCGATTGGCACCGGCGCCAACCAGCAGCATCGGATGCTTGGCCTGTTCGATCATTTCGACGGCCGCTCGGATCGATTTCTCTTCGGCGGTAGGTCGCCGAACCAGACTCGTGGGGACCGGCGCCGTCGAGACTTCTTCGCGGGCGATGTCTTCAGGGAACTCCAAGTGAACGGCTCCCGGCTTCTCTTCTTGAGCCAATCGAAACGCTTCACGGATGCGTGATGGGATCGCATCGCCACTGACGAGTTGACGTGTGTACTTGGTGATCGGCCGCATCATGTCGACCACGTCGATGATTTGAAACTGGCCCTGTTTGCTAGATTTCACGGGCTTTTGGCCAGTCACCATCAACATCGGCATGCCGCCAAGCTGGGCATAGGCTGCGGCCGTCACGAAGTTGGTCGCGCCTGGACCAAGTGTTGCCATGCACACGCCGACATTCCCCGTTAAGCGTCCAAGCGTCGCCGCCATGAACCCAGCGGCCTGTTCGTGCCGCGTCAGCACCAATTCAATCGTCGAGTCCGAGAGCGCTTCGAGCATGTCGAGATTCTCTTCGCCAGGAATCCCGAAGATGTAACGAACGCCCTCAGCCTCTAGGGCTCGGACAAACAATTCAGCAGCTTTCATACCAGGCTCACAATCAAGTTGTTGAACAAAGAGATTTCAAAAGTCATTCGCTGCGAAAGCAGTCCCCTCTCAAGGCTAGTCGATTCTGAAGCGCCGGTGTGATATGAGCACGGACTTCATAGTAATAACCATTTGTCTACTGTTCCGCGTATTCAACGAGCTTCAATCAGCCTGGGTCGAGGTTGCCCCGCTGTGAGGAGCTCCGTAAGTTGACGTCTCTTCAGCACAGTTCAGATGTTCAACGCTTTCTATACATTTCCTGTATCTCCGACCAATCGCGACCACGAGTGAATTCAATGACGGACTTTTTCGAACGCAGCTTGATCATTCACGAACAACTTCGTGGCAAACTTGGCATTGTGTCGCGAGTCCCGATTCATACTCGCGATGACTTGGCGATCGCCTATACGCCTGGCGTCGCTCGACCATGCGAAGTCATCGCGGCTGACCCACGTCGCGCTCGAGACTTGACGATCAAACGCAACTCGGTCGCAGTCGTCAGCGACGGGTCTGCGGTATTGGGGCTTGGCAACATTGGCCCTGAAGCCGCAATTCCTGTCATGGAAGGCAAAGCGATTCTGTTCAAGGAGTTCGCGAATATTGATGCATGGCCAATTTGTTTGAACACCCAAGACTCACAAGAGATCATCGACACGGTTCGCCGCATCGCACCGGTGTTTGGCGGCATCAATCTCGAAGACATCTCGGCACCACGTTGTTTTGAAATTGAACAGGCACTTCAAGACCTCGGCATTCCAGTCTTTCATGACGACCAACACGGCACAGCCATCGTGCTGCTCGCGGGCATGATGAACGCTGCGAAAGTCCTCGGTCGCGAATTGACGGACATGCGGATTGTCATCAACGGTGCTGGCGCTGCGGGTACCGCCATCGCGAGGTTGCTTCGATGTGTCGGGCATGATCCGAATGTTTGTGTTCCGGTGAAAGACGTCATCGTTTGTGATACGCGAGGTTCAATTCATCGAGATCGCGAAGACTTGACTCCCGAGAAACGCGACTTGCTTCGGTACACCAATCGCGACAACCGTACGGGTACGGTTCACGAAGTGCTTGAGGGCGCGGACGTATTCATCGGCGTGAGCAAAGGAAACCTGCTCACCGCCGCGCACATTCGCACGATGAATCCGAATGCGATTGTTTTAGCGATGGCAAACCCGATCCCAGAAATCATGCCTGACGATGCCCGTCTTGGAGGCGCAGCGGTGATTGGCACTGGCCGCAGCGACTTTCCCAACCAAGTGAACAATGTGCTGGTTTTTCCAGGCATCTTCCGCGGAGCCCTCGACAGCGGCGCCAAACGCATTACCGAAGAAATGAAAGTGATCGCTGCGAAGACCTTGGCGGCGTGTATCGACGTGCCTACAGCCGATCGCATTCTCCCCGACGCACTCGACCGCACGGTTGCCCCACGCATCGCCGAGGCCGTTGCTCGAGTAGCGGTTGAAAGTGGCGCATGATGCCGCGTCTCAATCGTGCGGTCGCGGACGCAACTGACAGAACAACGCTTTTTTCTGATCCGGAAGCGAATAATCAAATCCGCACGACCGAAGGAAATCTTCCGAAGAACTAATCGCGAGCACTTCCATGACGCCAAGATCACGAGCTCGATCGACACAGTGTTTGACGAGCTTGTGACCGATACCGTGACGACGAAAGTTGTGATGCACTGCGAGGCACTGCAACTCAGCTAACTTGGGGCTGTAGATTTCGACTGCAGCAAAACCGACACACTTTCCTTCGGATTCCGCGTAAAAACCGTGCCGCGTCAGCTCAATGATTTCGGCCTCCGAACGGCTCAGCAGTAAATGCTGGGCGACGTACGGTCGCATCAAAGCGTGAATGGCCGCTGCGTCACTCGGAAGCGCTTGGCGGATATCAACGACAGGATCAGGAACATTGGCTTCCAATTCAGTCACTTCAGAATTCTTGGCTTTTGGTGCATCAGTCAATTCGTCTTGCTCTTTCGCAAAGTGGGTAGGTTGTTGGACAGTTCGGTCTAATCGTTGATCTTCACAGGGTTTGTGGCCAACTTGATTGTCTCACGCATCAGGCCTGCGGGAGCCTCGCGGCCCGTAAATAACTTGAATTGATAGGCAGCTTGGCGAACGAACATATCCACCCCAGTGATGACGCGCGCTTGCTGGCGTCGTGCGTACTTTACCAGCAACGTGTTTTCCGGGTTGTAAACCGTATCAAACACAACCATCAACGGGTTGAGCGCCGATTCCATGTAGGGACTGCTATCGACGTCTGGGTGCATTCCGACCGGCGTTCCGTTGACGAGCAATCGATACTTGTTGTCGTAGCGGTCGTCCCACAGTGCATAACGACAACCGAGTTCACCAGCAAGCGACTTGGCTCGATCTTCCGTACGTGAACTGATCGTGACTTCCGCGCCGCGCTGTTTGAGCCCCCAAGCGATCGCGCGAGTGACGCCTCCAGCACCGAGCACGAGCGACGTAATCCCATGCATCGGGCTCTTGGCACTGGCGTCGAGTTTGAACGCCTCCATGATGCAGTCCATCGCAGCACGATAGTCGGTGTTGTAACCGGCTCGGTGGCCATCTTGTGTCACCATGGTGTTGATCGCACCAATGCCACTCGCCGCCGACTCCGCTTGCGTGCAATAGTCCATCGACGCGGTCTTGTGCGGAATCGTAATACTCAGACCATTGATTCCTACCTCATCGCAACTCTCCATGAACGCATGCAAGTCGTTCTTGGCGACGCGAAACGGCAAGTAGCAAGCATCAATACCGAGATGCTGGAATGCTCGGTTGTGAATCAGCGGGCTGTAGCTATGAGCGACTGGATCCGCAATCACGCCATAGAGCTTGGTCTTCTCCGAGATCTTCTCATAGTTATAGAGCGACGTCATTTCCTTCCAACTGATTTGGCCGGGAGCGACTTCCTTATCTTGGCTGAACGCGGCGTAAGTAAACGGCGAGCCCAATCGATTCGCAAGAATTCGCGTGATGATGCCGATCTCGCCCATGCAAATCCCGATCGTTGGGACCTTGGCGTTCTTGACGATGTTCATCATGCGAAGGTTGTCCGAAAACGTTGTCGCCATCGTCGCGATCTTGACAATGTCCGGGTCGAGCTTCGACATGTCTGCGTGGATTTCCTCGAGATTCTCCGGCGTCTCATCGAAGTTGTGCAGACTGACAATCCGCTTCGTCTTTCCATATCGTGGAATTTTGTCCGCGATATCCGATTCGAGGTCGACGTACTCGACACCCGAAGCGATGACGCTGCGAAGCAACATCAACCGTTCCTCTTCGCTCTTCATCCAGCGACCACCGTCGGACTGGCGGCGAGCCGTCACCACGACGGGAGTCGGCCGATCAGTGAGCAAACGACTCAAATCGATCGAGCGGCCAATGAAGTCCACACGCAATTCGACTAGTTTCGCTCCCTGTTCAGCGAGATATTTGTGCTCCGCAATCATGCGGGTGTGCCGGGTTCGACCGAGGCTGACGCAAATCATGGTGGAAAAATTTCTTACTTCGCGAAAACAAAAGGGAACAATCTTTGCTCCCGTGAACCTGTTCCATGTACATGTCCCGCTTTTCAATGGGGACTCTACATGCCAATCCCCAAGCGTACGAGTCGCACAGAATAGGCAACAGCCTATAATAGCCAGACTCACTTATGCGAGCGGGGTTCGCCGACCCGACGAACTTCCAAAATCCTGATAACGAGCCAAAACAACGTCATGCAACTTCGTAACCCCCTCTCGGTTGGCTGCCCCAGTTCGCTGGAAAGATACTTCCGACGACGCTTGTCCGCATGCGCTGCGATGCTTTTGGCAGGCTTTGCCACGGCCAGCAGCGCTGATTCTCTGCGGGCGGAAGAACCGGTTGCTGGGGCGCCCGTCCATGTTGGAAGCGGGGATTGGCCGCTGGCTCGCGGCGATGCACAGTCGTCTGGGGCTATTTCCCAAACGTTGCCGAGCGACTTGTCAGTACTCTGGGAGTTCCAAGCCAAGGAAGCGATCGAGACGACTCCGGTTATCGCCAACGGCCGCATCTTCGCCGCCGATGTGATGGGCAAGGTCTACGCGATCAACTTTGACGACGGCAAAGAAATTTGGAGCCACGACTACGACACCGGCTTCTTGGCCTCGCCGTCAGTGCATGAACTGGCAACGACCCGTGAAGTGGCAACGAGTACTTCGGCTTCGAACGACGATGCTTCAGAGACCGGATCGATCGTGGTGTTCGGCGACGTCGAAGGTAACTTGTATGCGCTGGACCCAGCCACCGGTGCTGAGCGATGGAAACAGTCCACCGAAGGTGAAATCAACGGCTCCGCTGCGTTCTATGACGACAAAGTCCTTGTGACGAGCCAGGACGGAAAGCTCTACGCGTTTGCGATTACCGACGGTACACCCGTATGGACGTACCAAACCGACGACCAGATTCGTTGTAACCCAACGATCGCAGGCTCCCAGACGTTCTTGGGTGGTTGTGACGGTAGCTTGCACCGCGTCGACTTGAATAACGGCCAAGTGATTGGCGAACCGATGCCGTTGGGCGGGCCGACGGGAAGTACCGCAGCTGTCGTCGGCGACAAAGCCTTCATTCCCATTATGGACGGTGCTGTACTCGCATTGAACTGGAAAGCGGGTACCGAACTTTGGCGCTATGAAGACCCCGACCGACCGCAAGAGTATCGAGGCAGCGCTGCCGTGACGGACTCACTCGTGATCGTTACCAGCCGAAACAAGTTCGTGGACGCTATTTCGATCGAGACCGGACAACAAGTTTGGCGACATACGCTTCGCCGCCGCTCCGACGCATCCCCGGTGGTCGCTGGTGAGGATGTTTGGATCGCCGCCACCGACGGCCGGTTAGTGCGTTTATCCAAAGCGACTGGCGAAGAAACGTGGCAGTACGAAATCCGAGGGGCGTTTGTGGCGTCTCCCGCGATCGCGCACAATCGGCTCATCATCGCCGATGACAACGGCGTGATACGGGCATTTGGGCAAAAAGGGCAATAGGCACGCGAAAACCTCCGAAGCTGCAACGCCCAACCCGCATCACGTGACCCCGATTCCGTGTATCCTAAAAGTATCCCCCGCAACTCCCTCCAGCAGACATCTGCCGTATGACGACCGCATCGAGCGACAAGAAAACCGAAGTCGGCAGCTACTTCATTTCGAACTACCCGCCGTACAGCCAATGGAATCGTGATTCGCTGCCGGCGGTTCACGAAGCCTTGAACAGCCCGCCCCAGGCCACGACGCCGCTGGGTTTGTACCTGCACATTCCGTTCTGCCGCAAACGCTGTAAGTTCTGTTATTTCAAAGTCTTTACCGACGTCAATTCGACCGAAGTCCAGCGATATGTGGACGCGTTGTGTAATGAAATTTCGATGGTCAGCGAACTGGCGGTGATGGGGAATCGCCCATTCCGGTTCGTGTACTTCGGTGGTGGCACGCCGAGTTTCTTGTCGCCGAAACAGCTCACGAAGCTCGCCGAACGACTTCGCGAACACATCACTTGGGACGGGGCTGAGGAAGTCACTTTCGAATGCGAACCAGGAACGCTGAGCGAGACCAAAGTCAACACGCTTCGCAATGAACTCGGCGTCACCCGACTGAGCCTCGGTATCGAAAACTTCTCGGACAAGATCCTCGAAGAGAACGGCCGTGCTCACTTGAGCAAGCAAGTCTTCAATGCGTGGGAATGGATCACTGCAGCCCAATTCCCGAACGTCAACATCGACTTGATTTCTGGCATGGTCGGCGAAGACTGGGACAATTGGCGAGAGAACATTCGTCGCACGTTGGAGCTTTCGCCTGAAAGTGTGACGATCTATCAAATGGAACTTCCGTTCAACACCGTGATTAGCCAGGACATTCTTGGCAAGAAGGTTGAGAACCCGGTCGCTGACTGGAAGACCAAACGTGACTGGGTCGATTACGCGTTCAATGAGTTCATCGCCGCAGGCTACAGCGTGAGCAGTGCTTACACGGTCGTGAAAGATCCGTCGAAAGTGAACTTCTCGTACCGAGACAACTTATTCTCGGGGGCTGACTTGCTCGCCACAGGCATCGCGAGCTTTGGTCATGCCAACGGCGTTCACTACCAGAACCTGCCGGATATGAACCAATATCTTGAAACGATCGAGGCGGGTTCGCTTCCACTGGGTCGCGGTTTCGCCCCGACCGAACATCAACGATTGATTCGCGAGATGGTGCTGTTGCTCAAACGCGGCTATCTAGACACAGGCTATTTCCGAATCAAGTTTGGCGTCAACATCCTTGACGATTGGAAAGAGGCCTGGGCGACACACGTTAACGACGGACTCGCCGAAATCGATGGTGACTCGATCCGCTTGACGCGGGAAGGCTTGCTTCGTGTGGATTCAATGCTTCCCGCGTTCTTTGAACCGGAGCACCAAGGCATTCGCTATACATGATCGACGACAGGCCAACCGCGAACCAAGAACCCTCCGACGCTTCGCCTCATGAATTCACGTTCGCGATGGGCGAATTCTCCGCAACGTTTCCGCGAGATCGCTCGTATGTCACCAACCACATGTGGGCGAGCGCTGTCCGTGCTGGTTGCTGGAAATTCGGTTTAACTTCGTATGCCGTTCGATTGCTTCAAGACGTCTACTTCCTCGATTGGCTCGTTGCCGTTGGTCAATCGCTCGGGCACCGACAGATGCTCGGAAGTATCGAGAGCAAGAAAGCAGAAAGCGATCTTTTTTCGCCCATCGCTGGAACATTGTCGGCGATCAATGAGGAAGCACTGAGTGACCCCTCGATTATCAACGCCGATCCGTACGGTGATGGCTGGATGATCGAGATTGTTGCGAGCGAAGGAGCGGACTCAAAATTGCTGTCGCCGGACGGATATGCCGAGCACTTAATCCAGGCCTGGGACGTCGCCCAACGAACCATCAAAGGTCAAGCGAACGAGTGACATAGCGTGGTGCACGCTTCGCAGTAACGAAGCTGTATTCAGCCACGCGTCAGGTTCGCCAGTTAAAACGAGGATCCAGTAAACAGGCCAGCACAAAAACACGACTACACATCACCAATTTACGGCATTAAATCATTGGTGGTGGAGGCGGAGGTGGGGGCGGCGGAGGAGGAGGTCCCGGATCGGGTTCTGGTGTTGGTTCTGGTGTTGGGTCTGGTGTTGGGTCTGGCGTTGGGTCTGGCGTTGGGTCTGGTTCCGGCGGTGGCGGTGGCGGTGGCTCAGGCAAACCGTTGGACATCACGATCGGCGCACGTTCCGTGAGAAGCGAGCACTGGCCCGTCAACGACCCAAACAAGAAACGAGGTGCAATCCAACTGTTTTCCGGGATGGGTAACGACACCGTAACATCAACCTGTTTGGTGGCCTCTACAATCGGATTGGGGCTTACGGTAATTGTAGCGTCCACGATTCCAAGTGAATCAAGCACATTGGTTGCTGCGAGGCGAGCGTCGCTTACGCTCGCGCCCGGTATCATTGCTGCTCTTGCCGCCAAATATGCTGACTGGTTCGCCGAGTGACGCAGCATACTCATTCGATAGAATTCGATACCGCCGAAAACGAACAGCAGCAAGACTACAAACGATATCGCAAACTCAACGGCCACCGACCCACGCCGCATGAAATTCGCGTGCTGTCGTATCAGCGATAGATCATTTACTTTAAAGTGTCGAGTCATCGCTTGAATCTTACTTGGTTAGAATTGTCGGCAAACGACGCGCAATTTGGCGAAACGCTTCTACTAGCTGTGCAGCATCCGTGGCATGAAACTGCTCACCACCGCCCGTGTCTGCAACCGTTTGCATCAATGATTGGTTCGCTTCATCGCTGAATGTGACGGTGTAGATGGTGACACCGCTGTCAACGGCCACATGGGCTGCGTAAACAGGCCACGTACCTGTGTTGTGGTTACCGTCCGTCATCACGACCATCACCTTCGACGCAAACGGACGCGAAACGACTGGGTCGTTGAGTGCCGCGAGACCCTCGAACATCCCTCCACCAATGTTGGTTCCACCCGCAATAAAGTTAATGGAGATATCATCCAATGCGTCACTCAACTGTGAGTAGTCCGTCGTCAAGGTGACATTGGAGGCGCTTGATTGATTGTACGTCGACAACGCTAGCCGTTCGACGTCTGGTGAATTTTCGAGTTCCGTGTTGAACGCGTCGACTGCGACGATCAAGTCTAACCAACGTGCGTCCGACGGAACGGGGTCACCGAAAGCCCAGCCTAAAGGTGCTGCGGACGGGGGAACGGCTTCACTTGCAGTCTCGGATGTCGAAAAAGCCATCGATCCGCTGCGATCAACCACGAGCACAATATCCACAACCATTTGAGTCGATGTCGCGGATAGCCTTGGTCGAATTTCTGCAACAGACCCCATGAATGGAAATAGACTTGGCACGATGGCTGAATTTGCCAGTGAGTGTGTCGTTAGTCGAATCGCATTTCCTGAAGCCGCAGTCACAAAGCTGTATTGTTCATTGACGGATGTACGTAGACTGACCCCATATTCCAAATCGCTCGCGACGACTGGCATCACGATTCCGCCGACTGGATTTCGTGTCGCCGCCAACTGGGCTGCAGCCAAAGCATCGGCTTTGCTTCCCGTCAGTACATAGGCTCGCGTCGCCGCACTCACTGCAGCGTCCGCCGCGACTTGTGTCTCGGTGTTCACGGTTTGAATGTGAGCAAGGTTGATCGCAAACGCTGCAAGAATAAATAGCACTGGCAACATCACCGCGATCAACGCAATGATGGCGCCTTGTCTTGCTCGAGTTCTCGTTCGCATGAATTTTATTTGCATGATGCCGTCGCTCAATTTGTACAACTCCGATACGAAACATCAGTTCCTGCGCAGTGCACAAGACTGTGTTACCGTCTTGTCTGCAAAGAACCAACTTCCGAGTAATGAATTGGCTGCGTAGTCAGCACTGATCGCGACCTCAAAGAAATCGCCTTCATTCAGCGCCGCTGGGTTCGTCGGAACCAGTGCGATCGAATAACCCTTGATGTTGCGGCCGTCCAACAGTGACGAGCATTGGAACTCAACGTTCACTGAACTCGCTTCCGGCACGACTCCGACGCGAGCCCCTTCATACGCAGTGATCTTGAGCGACTGCCTCAAATGCATCATGGAGCAGGCTTCAATTGTCGCGAAAATAATAAGCACGAGGATTGGCAAGCACACCGCCAACTCGACGACCGCTAATCCGCGCCGTTCAATGCAATGACTCGCATTCCCAAATCTGCGGTGTTGAGGAGAGGTAAACTTGGACAAGATCGAACTCGATGAGGAGGCCAACAACTACCACGCCGCATGTGAAAACGACAAAAAACCGTTTACAAACGAGGGCATTGAGAACCTATGTCCCTCAGCGAGTGGGTGCGGGCTTGATTTTGAAATCATCCGAAAAAAACTTGATCAAAATCAGCTTCCCCGACATTGGCGTAATAATCGTACCGGTTTTGAGATTTAGCATTGATCGCTCATGACGAATATGACGTTATTGCGGCGTGCCGACGGATAAACGCCGACGTTGCCGCTGTGACGTATTCAATGTCATCTGAATTGGTAAGCAAGTGATCCGCAGTGTCCAAAACGGCCAAACTCGCTGAACCATGCCCGCCGCTCGCGGACTGGATAAGCGTCATAATCCGCAAGGCATGATCGAATCCAACGGTTGCGTCGACCGGTGACTGGAACAACAGCACAGGTAAACGAATCTGTGAGATCAGCCCTGGCAAATCGTGCTTGCGAAAGTCTTCGAGCATCTGGTCTCGGATTGTCCAGAGAACGCCACCGATGACCACCTCGCCGGTACCCTCATTCCCAATCGCTGGGTTCATCGTTGATAACAATGTCGCCAAATGCTTCGTGTCACTCGGGGCAGCAAGCGTCGTGACACAACGGATCGTCGAGATCGGATCGACATCATTGGCGAGTGATGCATGTCCCGCCACGGCGAGTGATGCTGCGCCGCCGAAAGAATGTCCGATCAACGCGGTGACGGGACCAAGGTTCGTGGCGGCGAAGCCTATCGCAGCCCGCAAGTCAGCGATGTTCGTCGTGAAGTTTGTTCGAGAGAAATCACCGTCGCTTCCACCCAACCCCGTCATGTCATAACGCAGCACTCGCACGCCCATCGCAGCCAATCCGCGAGCGATCCGAACGATGGCTTTGAGGTCTTTACTGCAAGTGAAACAGTGACTAAACACCGCAACCGGCAACACGAAATCCGGCGACTCCAATTGCGGTTCGTCAACGATTCCCGCTAAATCGTATCCCGCACCACCAGGGAACGTTACTCGATAGGATCGTCGCGTCACGTTTATGTGCGGTTCGTGGGCAAGGTGTTGATTCGACCCGCTCGAAACGCTTCAGCCATCGCCATCGGCACTTCAGCTTCCGCGAGCACGAGCGCCGAGCGATTCTCGGCGACTTTAGCTTTCATCTCTTGCTCTTCTGCGATTGCCTCGGCGCGGCGACGCTCGGCTTGAGCGCGAGCAACGCGTGTATCCGCCTCAGCCTGGTCGGTTTGCAAACGAGCGCCAATGTTCTCGCCAACGTCCACGTCAGCAATATCAATGGAAACGATTTCGAAAGCGGTTTGCGCATCCAAGCCACGCGAAAGCACTGTCCGTGTGATGACGTTTGGGTTTTCGAGGACTGTAAAGTGCGTCTCGGACGATCCAATGGAGCTAATGATGGCTTCGCCAACACGCGCGATGATGGTGTCTTCGGTCGCTCCGCCAATGAGTTGTGCGATGTTGGTTCTCACAGTCACTCGAGCACGAATCTTTAACTCAATGCCGTTCTTTGTGATCGCGCTCAACGTCGTTTTACCGCTTCGCTTTGGATCGGGACAATCAATGACCTTGGGATAGACGCTCGTTTGGACCGCGTCGAGCACGTCTCGCCCCGCCAAGTCGATGGCACAAGCTTGGTCAAAATCGAGAGCAATCTCAGCTCGGTGTGCCGCGATGATCGCGTGAATCACCTTCAGCACATTTCCACCGGCAAGGTAGTGAGCCTCAAGTCGACGTGTACTGATCCCGTCACGTCGGTCAATGCTCATGCCAGACTGTGCCGCCATCACCTTCGCCTGGACAATCACCTGTGGATTGACCTTGGTGAAGTGCATTCGAATCAGGCTGACAAGGCTCACGTCAGCCACTGACATGTACGCTTGGAACCACAACTTTCCATAACGGATGAAAAAGAATCCCAAGATCAGCAATAAGAAAACGGCCATGAACGTCGCGGCCATCAAACCAACCTGGGTCGGTGATTGGGCGAGCACGAATTCGGATAGGTTCACTATTATTTCTCCAGGATGTTCAGTCGAGTGATGTCCCGTCAACGATGTTTCAGTCAACGGGTGCGGACAATTTTTGGCAGTGGAACTGCCACCGTCGCCGATTGCCGAACTCTCGATCGACAGCCAAAACGTAGCCAGGGTGAGTTCGCAAGGCTACCGTTTGGTTGCTCCACGCGGCATCATTCTAACGATCATAGGGGTCCGATGTGCTTCCGCAAGCGTTCTGTGTGAAAGGAATGTCGTTCTGTATGAAAGGAATGTGTAGGGATGAAGAAACTTGTACCGTTGTGGAAAGGTTGTTGGATTTCTCCCTATGCGCCCGTTTTATCGAGTGTCTAAACTGAAGTCTGGTATCGATGGCAAAATCGTCTCCTGGTTGGGAGCCCCGGTTAGCCGTTTCTATGACCTTCCGTTGTAGCGAAAACGATGATGATGAATTCGAAATGGAAAGCCGGCGATTGGGCGGTTTATCGCAAGAGCAAGCGAAGCACGACGCCAGGACCTCGAGCAACGAGCGTCAAAGCTTGCAGCAAAGGGGAAAATTATACCTACATCGTTGACAAATTCTGGATCGTCGATTCGACACTCCCCGGCGGCCGCTTGATGCTTCGAACGGCTCGGGGCAAGACCCACGTCATTGATGCCAATGACCCCAATCTACGCAAACCAGGCTTTTTGAGACGTCTGCTTTGGCGTGAGCGTTTCCGATCGGCGGAAGCTAGCATCGCCGAAAACTCGCCCAACTTCGCGTCTTAGATCACTTTTGACTTGCCCGGAATCGCTGCGGCGTATTGCCCTAGAGCGTCGGGAAGTACTGGTGCGCGACAATCTAGCGAGACTAGCGTATCCGTCTCGGCGAGACTCAGCTGGCTTCGAAACGCTTCGTTCCACTTCACAAGCTTGCCACTGTAAGTCGCCATTCGACCCATAATTGCGGTCATGGTACTCTTCGCCGCATATTCCGTTTCGTTGGGCACTTCCCCACGACGGAGTGCCGCGAACAGATGATCTTGTTCTTGTTGCCAGCCACTACTGCGACTTTCTTTGGCCTCGCTGGCCCAAATCACTTTGCCCGCCAAATCGTAAATTCTCGCCGCGCTGATGTCACACGAGCCTTGCGTGCAATGAACATGCTCGCCGACCGAGTTCCGACAGCCGGGAATGTGCCGACACTGGCTGAGCAAACGGGCCCCGCCTTCGTAAACAAATTCAACCATGTGATGGTCAAAGATCTCCCCCGTGTTCTCGCCCTTGCGAACTTCTCGACCGCCTTGACCTTGCGCCTCGATCGGATGCGCTTTCATCATCCAATTAATCACGTCGAGGTTGTGTACATGCTGTTCGTTAATGTGGTCGCCACATAACCAATTGAAGTAGTACCAATTTCTGAGCTGGTACTCCAACTCCGTCTGGCTCTTCGTTCGCGGCCTCGTCCATACGCCCGAGCCGTTCCAATACGCTCGTGCGAAAATCGGCTCGCCGATTATGCCACCGTGCAACCGCTCGATACACTGCTGGTAGCGAACTTCGTGGTGCCGTTGGAGCCCCACTTGAACGGCCAAGCCTTTTTGCTTTGCCAATTCACCGGCAGCCAAAACGCGACGAACACCGGGCGCATCCGTAGCAACCGGCTTCTCCATAAAAACATGCTTACCAGCCGCAACCGCCGCTTCGAAATGCAGCGGACGAAAACCAGGCGGCGTCGCAAGAATCACAACATCGACGTCCGACTCAAGCACCTGCTGATACGCATTGAGCCCCACGAACTTCGCATCATCCACATCCACGAGCGTCGGATGCTTACTCTTGAGCGTGCGAAACGCCGTTTGTAGCTGGTCCGGAAACACATCGGCCATCGCCGTGAGCCGAACCTCACCACCAACTGTATTGAGCGCCTCAATGGCAGCCCCCGTGCCACGATCGCCGCAACCAACGAGCCCGACCCGGATACTATCGGAGCCGAATACGTGTGCCGCTTGAGCGACCCCCAATTGTCCGCCGACGATCGCACCGCCCGCGAGCATGAGCCCGCTGCCCTTGATAAAGTTACGACGCGTTGCGCCTTCGGTATTCGTGGTGGGTTTTGTCATGGAAGCTCTAGTTTACCCGCTGGCGACGTTTCCATCAGGTTTACACTCCAATTTGCTCGCAAGTGCGAAAGAAATCTCGCCGCTAGACACTATTTGGACGGATTAGTCCCCGGCATTACGCTTTCAACTTTCGGTAACTCTTCGGGACGGCGAATGACCTCCGCAGTCAAAATACGGTCCGGAGGCACTTGCACAGCTCCTTTTTTCTTTTCTTTGGATGGATCCACTCGTCGAAGCGATGAAATAATATCCATTCCCTCCACCACTCGCCCAAAAACGGTCTGCTCGCGTGCTTCGGATAACGGCAACAACATGATTGCGAATTGCGAACTCGCCGTATTGGGAACGAATTTGCCTGAATCGCCCAACGGCATTTTTGCCATCATCAACGATCCTCGCATCGGAAGTCGCGCATCCTCGCGTTCATGCTCATCGACAACAAATTTCCCCGAGCTACCCGAACCATTACCGCTCGGGTCACCGGTAAGTGCGAGCAAATGATCGATCACTTGATAGAACTCAAGCCCGTCGTAAAAACCGTCTTCAACAAGTCCAATGAAATTGCTGACGGTTTGAGGAGCGGAATCGAGGAACAACTCCACGACAACATCTCCTCGTGTCGTCTTCAATAACACTCGCGGAAGATTTCCGTTTGCCTCGTCGGCTTCAAGAGCAGCCTTTTCTTTGTTCCAGTTCGCTTCGAACTTGTCCAGCAAATAGAAAAGAGCCTGATCGTGCTTCTCCATCTTCTCAGCGTCCATCGCCTCGAACAACAGTTTTGCCTGCTTAAAATCGCCGCTGACAACCGCTGATCTGGCTCCAGCAAGAAACAGGAACAAATAATTGACGCCTCCGTCAATTAAACGGGCCGCGCCCTCAAATGTCTCGCGATCATAAATGTCGTTCGCTTCGCGATACTGGATCCAAGTCGCTATAAATGAAACGGCTTGGTCGTGCGGCGCTCGCCGAATGATCTCCATCGCCGCGGCATAGGTTGCATTGAATTGCTTCCGAACTTCGTTGCGAGTGTCTCGGTATTGAGTTTCCGCTTGCCGCGAAGAATCTTCACTGTTCATAAACCGGACATAGATCTCTCGCATGTCGCCGAGCACCTGTGCAAGCTTCGCCTGTTCAGCCTCAAACTTTGCGATCAGCGCTTTCTCTTCTTCGTTGTACTCGATCACGAAAGGCTCATCCGGCGGCATTTCAGGTGTCGTCACCCCGGACTCCCCAGCTGCTGGCGCCTCCAACGGCTCCCCAGCTTCCGGCGTCCCCAACGGCTCCACAGCTGCTGGCGTCCCGTCCCCACCGTCGATTTCGGTCGCTGCTGGCACCTGGCCGGAGCCTGGTTCTTCCTGGGACCAGCCCACGGAGGTCGTCATCAACGCCATGCCCCAGCAGATCGGGACGAGCTTCAAGCCGAGAAATGAACGTTTGGCGGGAAAAAATCGGCTGAACATAGGACTTAACTGCGTGAGTTCGACGGTTCAATTTCGACGGTTTGTTACTGGGTCGGTACGTCCCAAGCGACCTGACGGTTTGCCCGGAACCCAGCGGTTTATTAAGAACGCAGATTCCAAATAGCTCCCGCAACCCACGTCGCATCATGAAGCGGACGATTAGGAGCTGTCAGAATGCGGACCGACGTTATACTGGACACCATGAAACGAAGAAACGACACACGGGCTTTTGCCGACGGCTTGCACAAACTCGATGAATCTCGCACGCCAACAAAGAATTCTTCAAAAGGGAAGTCTTCAAAAGGCTCGTCAACCACCCCGTCCGGAAAACCGAAGCGTCCCGCCAAGGTCCGACCGCTGAGTTTGCGGATCATTGGCGGCGATATGCGGGGTCGCACCGTGCATTACCACGGCGCCGCGTTCACTCGACCGATGAAGGACAGCGTCCGCGAAAGCTTGTTCAATATCGTAGGAATTGCCACCAAAGGGGCGATTTGCTTCGATCTGTTCGCTGGCACCGGCGCGCTCGCCTTTGAATCTCTCAGCCGCGGTGCGTCGAAAGCGGTCGCGATTGAACAGTCACGGACTGCCGCACGTCACATTCGCGAAACCGCAGAATCTCTCGGGGTCACTGAGCGACTAACCATCCTCACCGGCGACGCGTTTCGCTGGTCACTTCGGCTGCTCGCACCACCAGAAACCGATACTCCGTGGCTCGTTCTGCTCTCGCCACCGTATGTGCTGTGGGAAGAAAACCTCGACGAACTCAATAACATCATTCGCATGACTCTCGAGAATGCCCCGCCCGGCAGCATTCTGGCTGCTGAGATGGACAAGTTCTTTGATCCAGCAAAACTTTTGCCAGGCGACTGGGATTTGCGCCGCTATGGCAACACGCAACTCGCAATCATCGAGGCTGCAAATTGCTGTGGCCTGGATCTTTAACTCGCTCTGCCATCGAAACCGCTCTGCCATCCGCACTCTCATTGCCTGGATTCCGTTATGCCTCGTAGTCATTATGTTTTGAGTCACTTTGCCTTAAGTCAGTGCGTTTTGCTTCATTGCGTTTTGCTTCCAGCCCTGGTGTTGCTCGCATCCAGCACCCTTGCTGCTGCGGAACGCCCCAACGTGCTTCTGATTTGCATCGACGATCTCAAGCCGACACTTGGTTGCTACGGTGACACGACGGCGATCACCCCCAACATCGATCGTCTCGCAAGCAACGGCGTGCTCTTCAGTGCTGCGTACTGCAACCAAGCCGTCTGCTCACCCAGCCGCAACTCGCTGATGACGGGAATCCGCCCGCAAACACTTGGCATCTACGATTTGCCAACTCACTTTCGACTCGCAGCTCCCAACGCAGTCACTCTCAGCCAACATTTCTTGAACCAAGGCTACGAAGCGCAAGGACTCGGCAAAATCCTCCACGTGGGTCATGGAAATATCGATGACGCCGCCTCATGGAGCCTGCCGTCATGGCGTCCCAAGGCCCCCAGTTACGTTTTGCCCGAAAGCACCGCTGCGTTGACAAAAGACAAATCCGGCAAAGTTCGTGGACCAGCAACAGAATCCGCAGAGGTGTCCGACGAAACGTATTCTGATGGCCAAATTGCAAGAGAAGCGGTCACGCGACTTGGCTCGGCAAGCCAAACTCCGAACCAACCGTTCTTTCTCGCCGTCGGGTTTCTCAAACCACACCTCCCTTTCGTGGCACCCAAAAAATACTGGGACCTCTACGATCCGAGCTCTCTACCGATGCCAACCGTCCATCAAGCTCCTGAGGGCGCACCGAGTTACGCTCCCACAAGCTACGGAGATCTGAGAAACTACTCCGACATGTCCGATGTCGACGTCAACTCAGACGCCACGACGCGACACTTAATCCACGGCTACTACGCCGCCACAAGTTACACCGACGCACAAATCGGTACTGTGCTTGACGCCCTCGATACACTCGGCCTCGCTGGCAACACGATCGTTGTTCTCTGGGGCGATCACGGTTGGCACTTGGGTGACCATGGAATGTGGTGCAAACACACGAACTATGAACAAGCCGCACGAATCCCGATGATTGTCTCGGCCCCCGGTAAAGCACGCGGCGAGACGACGGTATCGATGGTTGAAACGGTTGACCTCTATCCCACCTTGAGCGAACTTGCTGGACTCGAAATGCCCGCTGGTCTCGATGGAAAGAGCTTCGCTAACGTCCTGAAATCACCCTCAACACCAGCAAGAGAATTCGTCACGCATGTCTACCCTCGCAATTCCAAGCTAGGCCGAGCAATCCGCGATAACCGATATCGGTTCGTTGAATGGAAGTCGCCAGGCACTTCAAGCGACGATGCCGATATCGAACTCTATGATTACGAATTGGACCCGCTCGAAACCAAAAACATCTCCGCAGAGCAACCTGAAATTGTTCGGCTGATGCGAGACCGATTGGCCCTACAACCCGAAGCGAAACCACAGTACAGCGAAAAAGCAACGAAATCGAAGAAAACAAAATCATCCAAGTCGAAATCAAAATCCAAAGCCGCCTCCAATTGACTCGTTGAGTTTGGACACCCAGGCGGCTTTAGGATTTCACGGAACCTCGCGACGACTGGCTGGCTGATTTTGGCTGGACCGCGTAAAGGTTTGCAAATCGCTCGGGACGAACAACGCCTTCGCTGCGGAGGAATTGATGCAGTCGATTCAAGCAGCTTGTCGATGTCAGTAGCTCGATCGCATCACTCGCCGCCAAGGAAATCGGCACCAACCCAAGCTGTGTCGCCTTTCTTTCCGCCGAACTGAATAAATGGCGAGCTTTCGCCGGCTGGTTCGCCAGACGAAACAAGTAACCCTCATGTAAATCAGCAATCGTATCGCAGTGCGCGACCTTCTCTTTTCGCAACTTGCGAATCAGTAACTCGGCACGTCGGAAAGTAGATTTTGTGGGATGCCGATCGAACTGATTCAATAACACGAGACTTTGGAACTCGAACCAATCGGCTCGGCAAATCTGGATTCCGCTACAAGGCATCTTCGTAATGAACTTCTCTGAATTCTCAAAATTCGTTTCCGCCTCGTCCCACCGCTCTTCGTAAATCAAACGAAACTGCGTCGACATGAACTCGGCAAAATCGACGAACTGTATTCCCTCTCGCTTCAATTCTGATCGAATTTCTGACCGGGATGCATCAAACTCACTGAACCGATGACCCGCTAGCCAACCACACGCTCCAGCACCACTGCATGCCATCAACCGGGCGAGCAAATCATTGCGAGTGATCGAACTGTCGTACATCACTTGGCTAAGCGTCTGCAGATCACCAATGCGACCAAGGTGCATATACGCGATCAGCAAATGAAACTGGGTATGTGCAATTTCAAAAGATTGTCCCTCGCGGCATTCACCATAAGCCTTGAGAGAAATCTTGCTCGGTTCCACAACGGATGCCCAACGCAACGCCAGCACGTGAGTTGCGGCAATCGCACCATGACAATCCCCGAGCGCCTTGGGATCACCCAAAGCTTCGGCTCGAGCCAGTAAATCGGTCAACGCCAACTCACTGCGTTGCCGCGCCGCACCCGGCTCGTAACTTCCATAAACAGCAACAGCAATATCCGATCGCAATTGCTGGGCACGACTGCCCGTGTGCAATGCACGGATTGAACCAGACAATGCCAGTTCGGCACCGTATAAATTATCGAGCATGCACAACGGACGCGACAATTCGAGACACAATCGGAGACTCTGGTCGACCGGTGTGTTCGCTGGCACGGTTAGCTCTCGCCCACCTCGAAACGTCTGAAGGACTCGTAATCTCAAGGACTTTGTCATCAATGACAATAGGGCTCGCACCGTGCCCTTCGGTCTGGGTAAATCCAATTGCTTTGCGATTCGCAAAATGCTTTGACGCACATTTTGGGTACGCCCGCTTCGAATCAGAAGCGCCAACGCCCTCAACTCACTGTCAATTAATTCTTGCCCCACGACCCACTCAGCAAGCTGTGTGTAATACTCCGCCGCCTTGATTGGCAAGTCGGCTTGATCGTAGCAACGTGCCGTTTGTCGAATTCGATCGACTTTAGCGTCACCGACCACATGCGGAATCACTCGCTCGTGCCAACGGGCGGCTTCGGTCATCGCATATCGCTGCTCCGCTTCCGCAACGGCACGATCGGCATAAACGATTGCTGACTCGATTTCTCCCGCTTCGAACAAGTGACCTGCAATACGCGCTGCCTGAAAAGGCTTCGACGCATTGAGAATAAGTACCTCACTCCACAATCGATTCGCTTCGACACGTTCTTCGTTGGACAGTTCGCGAACTAAACGATCAGCCAACCGATCATGCAGGATTCGAACCGACTTGTCGTGAGACTCATCGGCTTGCACAAACCGATTCCCATAGAGCTCCTCAATCGCGCTGGCCTTGACGCAACCAACATTCTTCAATGCGACGATTTCATCTTTTGAAACGGATCCTCCAGCCACCGCAATGAGCGCCAACAAGCGTCTCGCATCGTGACTTAGGCGACCGAGGCGTTGTTCCAATAAGCCGTCGACCAAGGTTTCTGTCGGATAGGACCGAATCCCCGAATCGCCCTCAGCAAATACGCCACCCGGACGGAACTCATCGGCAAATTCATCGAGTCGAAACGGAGTACCGTCCGTAATTCTAGCGAGGGACTCGATTGTCGATTCGGAGACATTCACTGACCAACGATCTGCCGCCTGTCGCAACATGATTCTCGAATCGTCCGAAGACAACGGCCCCAAACGCATGTGCAAGTCAGCTGGTAATTGCTGTAAATCATCGTCCGTTCGCGATAAGGTAATGATTGCAAGCGACGAAGCCCGCTCTGCCTGCAAGCGATCCAACACATTGAGGCTGTCTTGATCCGCCCATTGGGCATCGTCGATCACGAGGATCAATGGCCCAGTTTCCAAAATCTTTCGGGCCACGCGAGCCGCTGCTTCGAGTGCATCCAGTCGAGCGGGTACCGAACCAAATGGAGGCAGGTGACGACTTGCTTTAACAACTTTTTCGAGCACTGGAAACGCTTGATGCAGGATTGCTGCACTTCCAGGATCCACCTCCAAATCGCCCAAGTCTTCCTTTGCATACCGCGTCGCCAAGGCATCGCAAATTTGATCGAACGCCTGCATCGGCTGGTCCTCGCGAAGCTGGCATCGTGCACTGAACACGTGCAACCACCTTCGCGACGCTAGTTGTCGCGTGACCGCTTCGATGATCCGCGACTTCCCAATTCCAGACGGGCCCGAGATGTGCAATCTCCCGCATTGGCCCTTCAGAACGCCATCCAACCATTCAAAAATGCAAGACAACTCTTGGCTTCGACCGTAAAGCTTGTAGTCCGACGGCAATTGCAAAGTCGACGCGGTTGTCTGCCCCATTCTCGCTACCTGAAATGCCGTGGGACGGTCGCCTGGATTCGTTTCCAGCATTTCGGTGCATGTCTCAATCAAGATCTCGGGAACCGATGTGCCCCATTCTTTCGATGGAGGATGCAAATTCTTGGCGTTCTCGAATTCCGATGGTGTCTGGGTTGCAAGTCGCTTGTTCCCCGATATCACACGCAAAGCTTCATAGATCACCTTGCCCAAACTATAGATGTCTCCAGCGGGAAGGTACGATTGCTCTGACCATACTTCTGGCGCCATGTATTGAGGCGTTCCCGCCAAATACGGACGTATTCCGCTAGGGTCGGATTCCGGATTGATCTCACCGACCAATCCGTAATCAATGAGCCGACCGTTGCCCTCCGAATCCACCATCAAGTTCTGTGGCTTGATATCGCGATGAATGAAACAGTTCGCGTGCATCACCGATAAAGCCAACGCATAGTGCCTCAGCAATTCCTGGATCCGCTCGCATGCAACAAACGAATCTAACTTGCGAAGTTCATTCACTTCTTTGGCAAATGTCCGGCCTTCGATCAACTCCATCGAGAGAGCAACGTGCTCTCCCACTCGATGAACTTGGTTCACTCTCATCAAGTGCTTATTGTGAACTTTGAGCATGTGCCGAAAACCAACCTTGTTCCGGACCAAATCATCGGGCGACTCCGGTACAAGTATCTTGAGGGCACAACGAGTCATTCGATCAAAATCCTGCCCCTCGCTCGAACGACTCTCAGCATGAAACGCCTCGAACACAACGCCGCTGGAGCCCTGGCCGAGTAACCGCCCCAGCCTGAACTCACCGAACTGGTCACCAGCCTTCCACTGCGTTTCGCGGCGGCTCGCTTTTCCACTCTCGCGATAGGTCTCGCGCAAGTGTTGAGGGCGAACCGGCGTATCAAAAGTCAGAGGCGTTTGGTGCTCTTCATCAAATGGATCGTGCATTGCTTACCCAGGCCATGATTAACAACGCGCCTTGGACGATTCACCCACCACGCAGTGAGTGCGAGTCCAAACAAACGTAGCTTATAGCGAGATAATAGTAGATCCCTAGCAAAATCGCCACCAAAACAAAGATGGCCAAAACAGCACATGGCTATTTGTCCATCGATACCACGAGGGCGATTTCTTCGATGACGTTATGAACTGACAGCCAAGATGCTGAAATCGGCGAATGTCGCATATATCGCGATCACGATCGCGATCAAAACCCAGCCGACAGCCTTGGCCAACGGCCAGTCTTCCATGTTCACGGCACCCACATCTTGCTGGACAAATTCTGTTTCTCGTGGATACATCTCGCCCAGTACCAACATGAACACGATTAGCCAACCGAAGACAATTCCCAAAAAATGGAAGTCGCCTATTGATGCGACGACGAGGCTAAACGGCGAAACAAAGTAACCCAGCGGAATCACGATCACCCCGATGATTAAACCTGCTTTCGCCGCTGTCGCGGAAACACGACGTGTCAACATACCTATCAAAACAACAGCAAAGATTGGAATGAAATACATGCCGTTCATCTTTTGCAGGTAGCCGAAAATACTCGTTTGCCCCATCAGCAGCGGCGCAATGCACATCGAACCGACGGCAATAATCCAGCCAAAGATTTTGCCGGATCGAACAACCTCCGCGTCACTTGCGGCGGGCTTCAACATCGTTTTGTAGACACCCAAACTGAACAAGGTGCAGGCACTATTGAGCGCTGAATTGAAGCTCGACAAAATCGCCCCCAACATCGCAGCGGCAAAGAACCCGGTGAAATGGGCAGGGAGGACTCGATTGACAAGGCTGCCATAGGCATTGGCAGGTTTCATTTCTTCACCCGCGAACAGACTGTACGCGATGATGCCTGGCAACACCAAATACAATGGACCAAGCAGCTTCAAGGCACCCGTTAGCAAGACACCTTTTTGACCTTCGGCCAGACTGCTAGCTCCGAACGTTCGCTGGATGATCTGCTGGTTCGTCGTCCAGTAAAACAAATTCAAAAGAAAGATACCAGAAAAGATCGTACCGAACGGAACGTTCGAATTTGGTGCGTTCCCACCGACGGAATTCAAGCGGTCGCCTTGTGTTTCTCGTATGAACTCAATGCCACCCATGACGGTTTCATCAGGAGCAACCGCGACGAGCGCGTAAAACGTCACCAATAACCCTCCGACTAACAGCCCGACTCCATTGAGCGTGTCCGACACAGCCACCGTTCGCAATCCGCCGAACAAGGCGTAGATCGAGCCGATGACACCGACCACGACCACAATCAACGAAAGCAGCACATTGATCTTGAGCGGGCTTTCACTGCTAAACACCGCGAACTCGTACGTGTTCGTTAAAAAACTGGTCGAACCAGCTTCACTGCTAAGTCCCAACAATTTCGGGATATCCAAGATATCCATCATGCCTGTGGCGCCCGTATACAAAATGATCGGCAATAAAATGCCAACATAGGCGATCAAGAAAATGAAATTGCAAATCGACTGGGTTTGCTGATCAAAACGAATGGCCAAATACTCTGGCACAGTGGCGACACCACTACGGAGAAATCGAGGGAGAAAAAACCAAGCCATGAACACTAGCGCGACGACACAGACGACTTCCCAGACCATCACGCTAAGTCCGTAGGAATAGGCGTCGCCGTTGAGTCCCACCATTTGTTCTGTCGAAAGGTTTGTCAGTAGCAACGAACCAGCAATCAAGGGAAATGTCAGCGACCGACCGGCGAGAAAGTACCCCGAACTGCTCGCATGATCGTCGCGCCGAGTGAACCACCAAGTCAACACAGCAACCAAACCAGTAAAGAATAAGAACGAGATCGCGGTCAAAGCAGTCTGCATGGGACACTCGAAGAACGATGGAGGGAGAGTGGACGAGAGTATGGTGGACAAGAGTAAGGTGAATGGAGCGTGTTCGCCGTTGCTTAAACTTTCACAAACTTGCCGCCCGACGCGGCACTCTTGCGGCACGCGTCAAGAACTTTTTGGGTCTTGAGCGAGATGTCAGCGTATTGTGGATCCAGCTTTCCAGAATTCGCGATCTCCGCCAACGCGCGAACCATCGCAACCTCTTGCGAATTCGGCTCACCCGATGCGTACTCGACGACACGCCGCTCGTTGGATTGCTCACCGAAATTCCAGCGACAGTTATCGATCTCGAGCACGTGCGAATTCTCTGTCCAATGCCCATTCGCGCCGCAAAATGGCAACACAAAATCATTGAGTGCGACGTAACCGTTGCTTCCAGAAATCAATGCCGTTTGCTGGTTGACACATCGGAACGAACAAAAGAACCCAGCCGTCACACCATCGGCGAACGACATTTCGCCGATGAACTCGCTCGGCACGGCTCGTGAATCATCATTTCCGTACGATTGCAACATGCGTCCGGACACCTCGATCGGCATCGAACCCTTTATCATCCGAAGCGTGAATCGAATACAGTACCAACCGAGATCACCAAGGCATCCATGCGGCTCATACTCCGCGTTGGCGCGAATGTTGGACTTGGTAAATTCTTCGCCACCATTGAATGAAAAATGTGTCTGGATCCGCCGAAGCGATCCAAAGTTGTCCGCATCAGCCAAACTTGAATGCAGCCCCGCAATACGCTTGCTGTGTTCGAACATCACGCCATCCATGAATTGGACTCCGGCGGCTTCGCACGCGTCGATCATTTCCTTGGCATCGTCCGCATGAATCGCAATGGGCTTCTCGCATAGCACATGCTTGCCAGCTTCGGCGGCCTTGATCACCCACTGTTTCCGCAAACCTGTTGGCAGCGGAACATAGACGGCGTCAATTTCATCGCTCGCTAATAAATCGTCATACGACCCGAAAGCAGTCACGACGCCACCGGGCGGCACTTCGTCGGAACACTCCGCAATGAATTGGTTGGCTCGCACTTTGGTGCGACTGGCCACAGCCACCACACGACCATTGCCACTCAATCGGATCGCCTTCCAATTTTTGCGTCCAATACCCGCCGTGCTCAGAAAACCCCAACGACAAATCGAATCGCTCATTCCAAACCTCAAACCAACACTACGAAGCCAACACGTGAGGCTAGAGGATACCAGACGGCAAACGCATGGGGAGCCAGAACAGCCAAAGATTGCTTCTCGACGAGCAATGAATTGCGACAAAATCCATAACGCAAGCCAAGAGTGCCAACAAAACTCACTCGCCAAGCAAAGGATCGCAATACCGATGCCGGAGATCCGCAGGCATCCCAATGCCGAATGTCGTCCCTAGCGGATGACGTGGCGACTACCTATCGCTCGACTTGTCAACTACTTGGCGCTCGACTTGTCGAACATAGAGATCGTCCAAACGAGATTCGCCATTTTGAGTGTCACGCGTGGGGGAGCGATCTCAATGACCTGGATGCTGCCGTGCTTATCATCCACGCCCATTGTGTACGTTTGCTCCCGGAATTTCAGCATCACAACGGGGCGATCCACATTCGCGAAACCGACGACACTCACGCTCGATGTCAACGAAGTGTCTGTTTTCTTCGTTTCAACGGCGTCGACACTATCACCCGGATAGGCAAACGCATTCTTACGCTGGGGATAGGGAGCTGACCAAGCGGCTGCATTCGATCCACTTATGTCGGGAGCCAATTCAGCTGACTCAGCGGCGTCGTTCGCCGAGATTGACACTCGGCTTAGCGGACCAACGAGTGACGGATCCAAATCAACTCCGCACCCTGCGAGCGACACCAGCGACAATCCAACCGCGATGGCGGTGCGCGTGATGCTCGGTTTTGACATCGCGAAAGGTCGCTCGATTGGCAGGAACGAAAGCCAGCGAATACGCTGTGACCGCCAGATCAAAACACGGTCCTGTAATGATAAGCCATAAACCAATGACATGCCGAGCACCAACACTCGTAACGACCGACAACACCGTGAAGCACTGCCGATCCTAACGACGAAACCGAGTGTAGGACCTCAGTCCATTCTCAAACAATGCGACCATACGTTAACTCAGCAGCTCCTCGAAGCTGCGAACATCCAACGTTGCTGTCGTCTCAACCGACTGGCACCCTAGCGCTACCGCCGCAATGAACCCAGGTCTCGGGCTAATTGGAAAAAACTTCCATGCCACGTCGCTTTGAAGTCTTGGATCGAGCATCTCAATCCACGGACTATCCGAGTCAATGTCTCGAAATGCAAAGTCGGCCAAAGGCGTTCGCAAACCAGTACCGATCGCCTTGATGAACGACTCTTTGAGAGTCCAAATCCGAAGAAACGCAAATTGACGTGTTGCTTCACCGGATTGCGATCGAACGTATTCGACTTCTGGCTTTGAAAAATAGCGTTCCGCGATCGCCGAATCTGAACGACGATCAAGCCGCTCGACATCAACGCCCAACAGCGTATCACCCGTTTCGGCATCAATCGCGAGCGCCGAATCCGATGGCGCAAGCGAGCCAATCACCAACCCGTTCGTATGCGAAACGTTGAACGCCCGACGAGCTTCGTGGGGCTCGGACACGATCGGCTTACCATGCGGTAATGCCGAAAAACGAATCGCCTGGGGCTCAACAACACCCTCGCAACTGTGGCTCAAGAGATGCCGAATCATCCCCCGGCCGATGACATGTTGATTGCGTGTCGTCAAACGTCGCAACTTCATTGAACGATCACGATCGGTGTCATCAAGCAAACACTCGCAATGACGTTCGACATCCCCAGGATCGTTCTCCGAAGCCGCCGCATGCCATACGTGCACGACAATATCCGCTGGCGTGAGAGCGTCACCCGGTACGGAACGAATCGAACCAGACGGTTGGGACGGAGACAAACTCATGACACTCGCAAATGAACGACTTCGATCGGAAACTGAACGACCGGCGCAAACAGAACGATCCTTACAACCTAACATGATGACATCGGATCGCCGGCAATGCGAGATCAGGACATCGGCCAACATCACTAGTATGGCGCAAACTTCAGGGTCCATTCCCAACTGTTCGATTTTTTGGAACAACATCGATGCTCGCCGCCGGCCTGATTCCTCCACCGCAATTGATGTTAATCGCCGGCTTTATCCTGCTTGCATGGGTCTTGGTCCGTCGCCAAATGACCGCTCGACGCCGATTAAGAAACGACACGATCGCCGCCGACAAAGCGATGAAGCTGCAAACGGCCGAGACGAGCCGAGCACTGCCGCTCTCCGACGCGCCGCTCGAAACTCAACGTTGGCAAGTCGCGATGTTCGAGTTGCACCGCGATCTCAAAGCCGACCTTGATACCCGCATCGCCGTCGTCAACACCCTGCTTCGCCAAGTTGATGAGCGAATCGCTCATCTCGAAAAAATCTCTCGCTAAACAATTAGCTCGCGCGATCCCGATTGGCTAATTCCCTGGGCCCATGCCCATGCCCATGCCCATGCCCATGCCGCCATAACCCGAAGATTCCATACCATCGCCTTCGGGTTGCAAGCTCTTGAGATCGAGCAAGCCCTCTGAAGCCAAGATCGCCGATTGCATCTGCAACTTCACAACACGATCCTTCGCGGCCTCGCGTCGCGTCAAATCCGTTTCAAGCTGGGACAGACTCTTCTTCAATCGCTCAAGATCTTTCTTGCGACGCGCAATCATCTCGTCGTAATGATCCTCAAGCCCTTTTTCTGTGAACTGCATCAGCGTCGTGCGTTCTTGCTCAGTCTTCGAGGCGCCAATTCGCTTGATCGCATTCTTCAACCGAAAGCGAAATACGTCATCAGAAGCCCACGTATCCACGCCCATCTCCATCCCCATGTCCATGCCATCTCCCATGGCTCCCATGCCATCTCCCATGGCTCCCATGCCGCCTCCCATGGCTCCCATGCCGCCTCCCATGCCACCCATGCCTCCGCCCATTGGGCTTTCATCGAATGGATTCGATATGCCGCTCGGTGAACTCTGGGGTGCAGCTGGGGCGATCGCTACCTGCCCCAGTGCAACCGACGCAAGTGAAAGATACCCCGACAACAAGAGACAAAACGTAGTTTTCATGGTGGATCACCCCTAAGAGGTTGTTAACGGAGAAAAGAATTTTTAAATCAGACAGCAGCGATCAATTTGGTCCAAGCAATTTCGTCCAAAACAAAGTCACCCAAGGCTCTCACTGATCCGCGGCTATTGCTCGGCGTATACCCGAGTCGATCTCATCGATCCGGTCTCGCCATCTTGTTTCGCTCGCCTCAAGACCATCCATCTGCGCTAAGCCATATTCATTGAGACGTGCAAGTTCGCTGTGTGTTTTGGCAACCGTTGTTTCCCATCGATGTTGGCCAAAACCGAAAACGTCACTTCCCAAATGAACATTCGGCTCCGCCACCGCCGCGAATTGTCGTTTCAATTTTTCGAGCGATTGCTCGTACTGCCGCTCATTTACCGCATCAGTAATTCGATCAACCACCAAATCGAGTCCAGGGTTTCTATCAGCCATGTTCACGGAAACGTTTCTTGGATCGGAAGCATACGACTGGTTTACTGAGCCACCATCAACGCGTCCTTGTGTCACAGCCGAAAGCGAATTCGATTTCCACCAACTGGTGCAAAAGGCAAAGAAAAGCAGACTCGCCAAAACTGCGACTGATGCGATTAAACGCCGTTTGCTGTGAGGACGTTTCGATTGCCCCCGTTGATTTTCGGATTGGGCACGACTCAATAAATCAATGACGGCTTGGCAATCCTGGGGCCGGCGATCCATGCACCGCTGCAACAAATCCTGAACCAAACGAACAAAGCTCGGCGGCAAATCCGTTCTCTGTTGATCCAGTGGCTTCGCTTTCTCCGAGACGATCTTGTGAAGCACAGCGAGAGTATTTTCCGCTTCAAAGGGCGGCGTCCCCGTGCACAGGAAATAAAATACGCAACCCAGACTAAATAAATCGCTTCGATGATCGATCGGTTCACCCCGAGCTTGCTCCGGACTCATGTAATGCGGCGTGCCCGCGATCACGCCGGTCCGAGTCAGCATCATCGAATCAGCCGCACGGGCGAGCCCGAAATCTGTGATCCAGACTCGTTGGATATTCTCACCCACAAGAATGTTGCCTGGCTTGATATCCCGATGCACCAGTCCTCGTCGATGTGCTGCGGCAAGCCCTTCCGCAACTTGGCCAGCCACTCGCAGGATCGTACCAACATCGAGCGGACCGTGCGTGAGCACCCAACGCTGGAGCGTCATACCAGGGATGTAACGCATCACCAAATAAGGAAGCTTGGCCGTCGCATTGACATTGTAAATCGGAATTACATTCTCATGAGCGACACTTGCCGCAGCCTCGGCTTCGCGAGCAAATCGCTGGCGTGCCAGGTGCGATGCCGCCCATTGTGGCGCGAGCACTTTGACGGCAACCGCGCGTTGCAGATCACTGTCATGCGCACGAAACACAACGCCCATGCCACCATGCCCAAGCAAACTCTCGACGTCATATTGGCCGATTCGCCCCAGCATCTCCGGATGCGTCGGTGGATCAAGAAAACTCAAATCAATCGGGTACTGATTCAACACCTCCACGTCACCGTCACCGTCACTGGCAACTTCACTGGCAACGCTATCCGCTGGATCCGCCGAACATATCGCGAGCCAACGACCGGCTTCGTTCTCCCAATCCGCACCGCCACCGAGTTTTCTCAACTCAGTTCGGCACGATTCGCACGACTCAATATGCTGAGCGACAGCATCGACTTCAACTCCAGGCTCCTTGCTCTGATGCACGAGCGTTCTCAGCAACGAAAATTCACACTTCATAAAGCACCCTGTGAATCTGGCCCACTCGTCGTTCTGGACTCCCAAGTCGAAACGGCAGCTCTCAGTCGCGACATCACACGGCTGCGTGCCACATACACCATCCCCTCTCGCATGTTCAAATCCCTCGCCACGTCGGAAACAGCTTCACCCAACACACTCGTTCGATGAAACGCTTGCCAAGTCGTTTCGTTGACTTGTTCGCGCACCTTGCCGGCCGCCCAGTTAAAGACTTGTTGCTTTTCGTTCCAGTCCCAAACGCTCACGTCGGACGTTTCACAAGCGATTTGGTCCATCCAACGCTGGACATTCGAATCACCCGATCCACGCACGTGACGACGACGACGCGTCAAATGATCCGCAAGTTTGTTGCGAGTGATCGATGCCAGCCAACCGCGAAACGCACCGGAATGCTGGTTGCGATCAAATGACGCGACCGCCTTGGAAACCGCAAGCAACGTTTCCTGGACAACTTCCAATGCATCCGCCTGTTGCAACCCCCATCGCATCGCGAGTCGAAACAACATCGGTTCGTAAATCTGCAAGAATTCGTTCCAAGCAACGTCATCTGCGGGATCACCCAACCGCAGGACTAGACTCGCTCGTGTCTCATGGTTCAACATCATCGAACTGCTCCTCGAATAAGAACTGAATCTTACCCGAGCCGCGAACCTTGCACGAAAAAACAACATTCGGGTAAACAATCAGGTGCGCGCCCTTTCAGGTTCGTGCCAACCAATCTGAATATTCACGCCAGTCTCTCTCTCGAAACTCTTGTCGCTTTTCTGGAGCGAGGCGTTCCATGCTGACGAAGCCGAGTTTCATTTGCGATGGATACTCTGCCGCAGCAATGACGTCGCGGAAGTCCGAAGCCGCGACCGCCAACTGGCGCTGCAACTCCAGCAAGTCACCATTGGCGAGTCTTAACACTGCCACTCGCACTCGATCACACTCGAGTTGGTGCGATTTTGCACCATAAGCCTCAAGCATTGAGAAGACACGGCCAGCGACATCATCGGGATAGTCACGTGCGACCAATCGCCCAACTTTGTCTTCATCAATCGCGGGAACGAAATCCGACATAATCTACCTCCCAGACGAATGCTGGTCATGCATTGAACCTGCACGCAATTTTTTTCATTGCGCCAACCTCTTCGGCTTGTGATTATTGGCCGTCCATCTTTTTTCCGCCAGCACCTAGTTGGACAGCGTTAACTTCGTTTAACCGTTAGCCGAAGGCGTACGAGCGCATCGTTCATAGTACGCCTGCGGCTGACTTTTAAACAAAAAATCGAACTTGGCGCTGTCCAGCTAGTGAACCCATCTGGAAATCGAGGTTCGCTCAAGGGGCATAGGGCCGAACGATTCAGTCGCGGTTTGTATGACTCCCGCCTCTCGCCTTGCTGGCTGCTTCTCTGACTCTCCGTTTGATCCGTTCTTTTGCGGACGACTCAAGATTCAAAAGCGGGAGGCTCGAGTTCCTCTCGGCGACGGAGTCCATTGCTGGAGAGTAATACGATTGAGCGAATTGTCGGACCGATCGCAATTGTCGAAACAATAACGGACAGGTTCGACATGCGAACATGTGGCCGCGGAGTGCCAAACGCTCATGCCATTCGAGTCGTCGATCAAGCGAGTCCGACATTAAGTGCGAAGCTTGATCGCAACGCATCGTCAAGATCATGACGATGCGTCTCCAAAGCGTCGCGATTCTAATGATCATTCCCAAACCAAGTGCGATCTAAACATTCACGCAGCGCCATGCGGCACCGATACAGCCTCATCGACAAATTGGTCGCAGAGATCCCTAATAATTCACGCGACTCTTTCGGAGAAAGCTGATTGACTTCGCACAGTATAAAGACTTCCGACATCACACGGGGAAGCTTGTCGACACATTGCTGGAACCGTTCCCAAAACTCACGGTCTTCACAAATCTTTGCCGGATCCGCCGTCCATTGGTGACTTGCTCGACGCGTCGCGACAGAATGCTGTTGGACGTCTAGGTCGAGTGATTGAGCCTCCGTCACTCTCGTCTGGACACGAAAGTGGTCAGCCGTCTTGCGTTTCAAAATCGCGAATAACCATGTCTTGACCGTGGATTCGTTGCGAAACTGTTTTCTCCCTGAAATCGCGGCGACGAATGTTTCCTGGACCAACTCTTCAGCAATGTGCTGGTCCCCCGTTCGAATGTAAGCGTAACGGTAAAGCGAGTCTCCGAATCGATCGACCCACTGATCTGAGCAAATCTCTTGTTCTGGGTTGGAGAATGGTTCACCCGCAACCGTGCAGGGCTGGCCTGAGGCGTTTGTAAGAGGATCGGCGGTTTTCATTTCGGACAAAAAAACAAGTTTTTTCTTGTGAATTCCTGATTTGATTTGCGACCAACAACGGTGCGAATTCTCGATGGTTACTTTCCCCCGGGAAAGAAATGTCCACTTGGAGAAGCGTTCCGCCAACACGTGTGCTGTTGCGGCTATCTCGACGATCCCATTCAAAATCAACGCCACATCCCAAGGTTCTTGTTATGCGTTTTCTTCTCAGTCGTGGTGATCGATTTCCAAACCAACGAGCGAAATCCAAGCGAGCGACGAGGCCTTCTTCAACCGCTGGCCGGCCCTTGAGACTGGAGTCACTCGAGCGGCGACAGTTACTTGCCGCAGAAGTTTTGCAAATCACGGTTGAGAACCTCTCCGAAAACGGAGGACTAGCCCAAACACCGTTTTGGGTTGCCGTTCACGATGGTAACTTCCGCACCGCCGAGAGCGGAGTCTCTGCAATTGGTTTTGGCGGGCTCGAGTTGATCGCTGAGGAAGGTGACACGAGCGAGTTGGTTGCGAGATTCGCGACAAGCGGCATCGGTAACGATGCTGTGATCACTGCACCTAGCGGTTTCTCAGGTGCTCCGGTGTTTGAACCCGGCGAGGTCGTCACTCGTAACTTGACAGTCACTGATACGCTGCAAAGTCCATTCTTCAGTTACGCATCGATGATCATACCGTCCAACGATGCATTCATCGCGAATCTCAATCCCCAAGCCATACGTCTATTCGACACTGCCGGAAACTTTATCGGGCCGCGAACAATCACGATCTTCGGCTCTCAGATTTGGGATGCGGGGACTGAAGTCAACAATCCTAACGGCGGGCCCGCCTTTGCAACTACTGGAGGCGCATCGATTGATGAAGCAGGCGTCGTTCACTTGCTCTCTGGGCTCGATGAATTCGTCGGCATTGGCCTTCCAACTGGCGGGACGCTCGCAAAAGCATTCGGCCCAAACACGCCTATCGCTCGTATCACCATCTCGACGGCGGCCGCCCCATCCAACCCGATCGACCTAGACGGGCCACGGGTGGCACTCGTTTCAAGCGACTTAAACAACCGTGCACCGTTCCATGAGGTCACTGTCGTTTACAGCGATCCATCGGGTGTAGACATCGGCAGTATTGGACCGAGCAACCTGAGGATTACCGGCCCAATCCTTACACAACTGAATGTATTGTCGGTCGTCACCGATGCCACATCTGGGACAACCCCCAATGAAGTCACGGCAACGTATCGCGTCGCTCCAGCAGCCGGCGATTTTACGTCGCTCGACAATGGAACTTACAGCGTCGTGTTACTGGACAACCAAGTCAACGACACGCTCGGCCAAGCCGCCACGTCACAGAACCTAGGTGAGTTCACGGTCAACGCGCCTGTGCGATTGAACGTGACGTTCGAGAACGTGGCTGATATCGGAGGTTTCGCGAGTACTCCCGTTTGGATCGGCGCTCACGATGGCAATTTCGAAGTCGCGCGAGCAGGCCTGCCCGCGTCGAACTTTGGCGGACTAGAAGACATTGCCGAAGAAGGCATCGTTGATGAGTTGGTCAATCGTTTCGGTGTCGAGTCAAACGGCAACGGAGCAGTGATCTTTGCCCCCGCCGGATTCTCCGGAGCACCCGTTTTCGAACCGGGCGAGGCGGTAACACAAATCCTCGATGTCACCAATCCACTGTCGAATCGTTTCTTCAGCTATGCGAGTATGGTGATCCCGTCCAATGATGCGTTTATCGCTAACCTCAATCCGCGAGCGATTGAGCTGTTTGATCGATTCGGTAACTTCACAGGCACTCGCACGTTCACACTCTACGGCCACGATATTTGGGACTCGGGCACTGAAGTCAATGATCCAAACGGTGCCGCTGCGTTTAGCACCGAAGGCGGCGTGTCCACCGACGAGAACGGTGTCATTCACCGTCACACGGGGCTCGACGACTTTATTGGGACCGGAGTGCCAACCGGTGGAACCATCACATCTAGAATTCGATCCACAACGCCAATTGCTCGCTTGACCATTAGCATGGGTGATGTGCCGTCCAATCCCATCGATGCGGATGAGCCCAGAGTGACGCTTGATGCAACCTCATTGACCGGCACGAGTGCCGCCACACATACAATTCATGTAACCTACAGTGATCCGTCCGGAGTGGATGTGTCAACGATCGGTGCCGACGATATTCGCGTCGTGGACGGATTCGGAGGCGAGTTGACGGTGGTGGTAGTAACTACGGATGCTGCCCCAGGCACGACCGCGAACAATGTCACCGCGACTTATCAGCTAGCACGTTCGGATGGTCGGCCGTTTTCGAACTTGGACAACGGACTCTACTCAGTAACTTTGAACAATCGCGCCGCCAGTGACTCGCTCGGAAACGAAACCACGCAACGCTCGCTGGGTTCGTTCGAAGTGCTCCTCGCTGTGCAGTTAAGGATCACGGTCGAGAACTTATCGCCAATCGGTGGCTTAGCCGCAACGCCTCTCTGGTTCGCTGTCCATGAAGGTAATTTCGAAGTGGCGAGAGGTGGAGTCTCCGCTGCGAATTTTGGTGGACTAGAGGATCTCGCCGAGGAAGGGATCGTGAGCGGATTAGCCGACCGCTTTCGACTCGAATCGGATGGTGTGAGCGGTGCCGTGACGGCGCCGGGCGGATTCCCAGCCGCTCCAGTCATCGAACCTGGCGAAGTCGCGTCGCAAAGCGTTTCGATCTTCAGCACCAACGTCAACCGGTTTTTTAGTTTCGCCAGTATGCTCATTCCATCCAACGATGCGTTCTTTGCGAATTTCAATCCACGACAATTTGAACTTTTCGATGAGGCAGGTTTCTTCCTGGGCCAACAAAGTATCACGTTGACTGGACGCGACGTGTATGACGCTGGAACGGAAGTCAATTTGGTCGGCGGTGGAGCCGCCTTCTCGGCTGCCGGCGGAACCGGCACGGATGAGAACGGTATCATTCGTCGACTCTCAGGACTCGACGAATTCATTGGCAGTGGACTGCCGACCGGCACGACTCTGCTGTCTGCATACAACAGTCAAACTCCCTTGCTTCGAATCACGATCGGACTCGCCGATGCCAGCTCTCTGCCAATCGACCAAGACGGACCAACTGCATCGTTGGATGCTGAACCCGTCACCGTGGCTGGAGCCACCGACCACACAATTCAAGTCACCTACAATGATCCATCCGGTGTCGACCTGACAACGATCGGAACCGATGATTTGATTGTAACCGGACCACTCGGGCGTGCTTTGAATGTGATTGATGCTGTTGCTGATGCGCCGTCCGGCACCACGCCGCACTCCGTCACCGTGACCTACACGCTCGCCACCGCTGACTCGCAATTCACAGCCCGCAATAATGGACGATATGATGTCCGAGTGGCGAATGATGCCGTCCGAGATACGCTCGGCCAAGGCATCTCACAAGTCGCGACAGGCAACTTTGCTGTTGATGTTGGCGTCCGTTTGAAAGTGGATGTCCAGTCGCTCACAGACGCGACCGGCTTATCGCAAACCCCATTCTGGGTCGGCTTCCATGACGGTTCTTTCGAAGTCGCACGTGGCGGTGTCTCGGCATCCCAATTCGGCGGATTGGAATTGATTGCCGAAGAAGGCGACGCGAGCGAGTTAATCGCTCGATTCATCGCTGAATCCGACGGTACCGGCGCTCTGCTCACCGCACCCGGGGGCTTTGCCGGCGCTCCAGTCATAGAACCTGGTGAACTCGCTAGTCAAATCGTGGAAGTCTCGGACTCGCGAACGAATCGTTTCTTCAGCTTCGCGAGTATGGTCATCCCTTCAAACGATGCGTTTGTAGCCAGCTTGAACTCGCGACGATACGAACTGTTTGATAGCCTCGGAAACTTCCATGGTGCCCGCCAGATCACGATTTTCGGCCGCGACATTCTCGATGCCGGGACCGAAGTTGATGACCCCGCTTTGGGCGCTGCGTTTTCAACCGAAGGCGGAGTTTCGGTTGACGAGAATAACGTGATTCGTAAACACGCGGGTCTCGACAACTTCATTGGCACAGGCTTACCGACGGGCCAGAACCTGGGTCGCGCTTTTGATGATCTAACACCCATCGCTACGATCACGATCTCTCTGTTCGATCCCGAAGCCGACGTGTGCAGTGGCGTTGATGGTGCTTGCTCGGCACAAAGCGTCAGTCTTCAAAACTCACGAAACTCTGCTGATGTAAACGATGATGGTGCGGTTTCAGCGCTTGACGCGTTGCTCGTCATTAACTTCCTGAATCGCTTCGGTAACCAAAGCACAATCACGGACGAAGCCCAAGCATTCGGCTTGGACCTCGACGTCGGAGGTGACCAAAATATCTCCGCAAGCGATGCGCTCGAAGTGATCAACCAAATTCGCCTCGAGACCGAAGCCCAAAGATCTGCTGAATCAGCATCAACGTCGCGATCCGTGTCCCTACTCGACTTCGCATTCAGCGAACTGGGGCGAGAGGATGACGACGAAAACGAGAGTAATGCTTCAAGTCTTCTCGCTCAACTCTTTTAGTCCTCTATCTCGCGAACGCTTGATTGACTTTTTGGTATCGCGGCGATGTTTCGCGGCGCAGCAACGACCGGATAGCGACGCCGGCGATGTGCTTTTTGATTGAACGTACTGCATTGGCGATGGCTTTCTTGGGTTGGGCGCGGCGACGGCACCAGCGCATCACTTAGGCACGGGCCATCGATTCTCACAGGGAGCCAAGCAGGGCGTGAATGCTTCTTCTCGTCGCATGGCCTCGCCAAAATTGCAACCAAACAATCGGTGATTGCTAGTGAGTCCGCCGTCTTCAATGCTTTCGAAAGCATTCTCGCTGAGGGGATGGAACGCTAACCGCTTACGCTTTACCACTGCGGAATATCCACGAGCGGTGCGCTGTTTCAATTGCGTTCAAGGTAGTTATGAGCGAATTCGGTCGGGTTGGGTCGATCGCAATGGGAATAAAGAGCCTTGCTTCTTCGCGACGCACTAGAACATTCTCGACGGCAACGGCGCGAAGCATCCAGACCGCCATTTCTTCGCTTACACATTCGATTCCAAGCCAACCCAACGTTTCGTCGCTAATCGTCAATAATCCCGTATGTTGTTGAACCGCCTGTTCCAATTGCGACTTAACGTTCTGGTATTCGCCGAGTGCTGCGTTGATCTCGTGTGACAGCGGGGGCGCAATTAATGGTTGCACAGGTCCGCTCGGTCGTTGCTCGACCTCCAGATGATCGAGAAAGTAATGACAAGATTTCGCAACGCTGACCACGACATTTTTTATTTCCTTCTCCGCGCGAAAGTGGGGACCTGCGGGGACGAATAGAACATTGCGATCACGTCGAGCATGCACGTTCTCGGCAACAATCGCCTGCACCAGCCAGTTCGCCATCGCATCATCGAGGCACTGGATTCCAACCCAACCCACTTCCTGTTGTTCGCTGAGCGGAAGGTCAACGGCGAGGCCAATCGCACGCTCGATCTCAGCCACCACACAACGATATTTGTCCGGCGACGCTTCTACGTCAGCAAGTGAAACTGGAGCCAACAGACGTCCGCGATGCGGCGGTCCGCCAGCCAGTGCGAGGTGACAGAATGTTGTCCAGATTTCACCCCAAGCGATTCGCCCTTGCTCGTCATAACGGAGTTTTGCCGATCCCATTGAGCCTGGAGAAACGTCTTCAAAGCACCCCACGTAGCGAGGCGGAAGGAGCGCATTGATTTTGGCCTCTAGCTCGACCAAGTGCTCGTCAGCGAAGGAAATCCTGGGTTCAGGCAAAGTAGTCGAGACCAAGTGCTTCACGTGATTTGTTGAAGTGAGAGGTTTCATTCAGGCCCTCGTAAGAGCAATGTAACGTGTAACCCGTTCGACATGTCGAGCAAACGCCCAAAAGGCGAGCTAGCCAGTGTGTCGAGAGCCTGTGTGTCGAGAGCCTGTGTGACGAGGCCATTGTGTCGAAAGCATGGCTGCGACGAACGTAATCCGCTGAAAACGATTGGCGACTCCGAAGTAAACTTGCTGGAGATCCATCAGATTGCCGCGTGTGGTTACAATGATTCGGCGATGCCTTGTCGTGGTCCATTTCTCGGTCGCACCGTGGACCATTGGCTGGTTCGAAGCTGGACCTATGGAACTTTTTCAAAGAACTTAATTCAACATGCTTCATCCTTTTCGGTACATCACGATCCTTGGCTGTCTTTGTCTTTTTGCTTTGGCAGCGAATGTTTCTGTAGCGGTGGACCCAGTCGCGAAGACGAAGCCGCTGTTTCGGGATTTCATGGGCATCAATGGGCACACGGTGAACTTTCGGCCTGAGCTGTACGGTAAGGTTTGCCGCTTGGTCCGCGATTACCATCCGATGAACTGGGATACTGGCGCCAACACAGATTATCCGCTCGATTTTCCTTTCGCGAGAAACCGCGTGAATTGGGAGCAAGTATACGGTTCATGGAAAAAGTATGGCTTCACGACCGATTCCTGTGTGATGTTCGAGACCCATGCGTCGGATGCATGGAGCGACCTTCCTCGCGACTCGTTTCAATACGGAAAACGTTTCGCGGAGAGCTTTGGTCCATCATCGAGGCTGGCCGTCGTCGACTCCATTGAAATCGGTAACGAACCGGGGAAGTACAGTGATGAGGACTACCGGCGTGTCTTTGAAAATATGGCCCGTGGTGCTCGTGCAGGTGACGAGAAAATCAAGATCGCTACCTGTAACGTGAACGTCGGCAAGAGCGGTGACTATCACAAGTCGGTCGAGTGCGTCCGAGGGCTGGAGTCACTCTACGATGTCTTGAATATCCACTCCTACGCGATGCTGGAGCAATGGCCGACGTGGAAACGTTCGTTTCCGGAAGACAAGAATCTTCCCAAGTTCATGCGAGACATTGATGAGTTGATCCAATGGCGAGATCAAAATGCTGCGGGCAAAGAAGCTTGGGTCACGGAGTTCGGTTGGGACGCGTCCACGAAATCACCGCTTCCCGAAGGCGACTTTGCCAAGTGGCAAGGCAATACAGACATCGAACAGGCTCAGTGGCTTGTTCGGACCTATTTCCTGCTGGCGACACGCGACGTGGAACGTGCTTACCTCTACTTTTTTAACGACGAAGATGCACCGCAACTCCATGCCTCGTCTGGCATCACGCGCAACTACGAACCCAAACCCTCATTTTATGCTCTTGCGCACCTTTATCGCACACTGGGTGACTTTCGATTTGCTCGCGTCATTGACCAACCCGACCAAAACGTGTCGATCTATGAGTTTGAACACGAATCTGATGCGAGCAAAATTGTGTGGGTCGCTTGGTCCCCGACAGGTGGCAACGAAGCTTCCGTCGCAAATGTATCTGCCAAAAACATCATGCTCGAGTTCGCCGAAAGAATGCCCTTGGATGACAAGTCTCCAGTTCAAGTCGAACTAAATATTCAAGCAGAGATGATCCGAATCCCGGTTGACGCCACACCAACTTATTGCATTCTAAATCGCGAACGTTAACAAAAATACCGGTTCGCAACTTGACGTGAATTTCAAGGCGAAAACAGAGTTACCGAAGAAAGGGTTCACCGTAGTGCGCGACTCGACTAAGTCGTACCCAGTAGCCTCGCAAGTGTCGTGGCAAGTCCTCGAAGTGCAGCATCATCAGCGAGGCGGATCGTTAACTGCGGTCGCCCCTCGGAGTCACGTTCAATGCATTCGCTCAAGCTTTGCGTGAGCGAGTTCACCGTGGTCTCGTCCACGACCGTGGCGGAGTTGGAGTTACCGATCAACTCACCCGCGAGCGACAAGGCTGCGGTGACAAGTTGGCCACTGGCGACGGAAATACTCTCGCGTCGTTTGTTGAATGCGAGTGCCTCGGCTTCGGCGTCAACTCGGCGTTGTTGGCTTTCATCGATGATCGCAGGCAGCGGATTCATGATGACTTCGAGTCGGCGTTTCAAGTCTTCCATACCACTTTGCATTTTGACTTCGCAAACATCGCTATCAAAATCCAACGACGCATCAGCAAGATCTTGCTTGCAGGCGAGCGTATTGAGTAAGCCTTCTTCGATCGTCAGACCCGTGGTGACAAACTTGTAAATATGAACCGGATTCTTCTGGCCCATTCGATACGCTCGAGCAATTCGCTGTTCGAGTACCGCTGGATTCCAAGGTAAGTCAACGTTAATGACCGTGTTGGCCGCTTGCAAATTCAGCCCCGTTGAACCTGCATTGGTCATGCAAATAACGCGGCACTCAGGATCATTTTGGAATCGTGCGACGATTTCCGCACGCTTCTTTTGTGGGACTTGGCCGTCGAGTCGGACGTAATCACAGCCGAGTGAATCCAAGCGTTGTTCAATCCGTCCAAGCATCCGTCGCCACTCGCTGAACAGCACAATCTTGCGAGTCGGGTCTTCGATCAAGCCTTCGAGGATTTCGCCGAGTCGTTCCAGCTTCGTACTATACTCGGCTTCTTCTTGATCGATTAAGTACGTGCTATCACAGGCCATGCGGGCCATGAGTAAGCACTTTTGCATTCGCAAGCGATCCATCTCGGTCATGAACTTTTTGGCTGCGATTTGCGCCACGATTGTCATGTTGGCGTCGTGGATCTCCTTCTGCTCGGCGGTGATCTCACAGCGGATGACTTCGTCGGTGCGCTCAGGCAATTGCTTGGCAACTTGTGCACGGGTGCGACGCAGTAGAATCGGTTGCAGCTTTTCCCGCAGCACATCCAGTTGCCGATATCCGAGTGTCTTACCTCGGTCGTCAACGCGATGATGCTGATTGAAGAACTGATACGCCGGCCCCAATAATTCCTCATCAACAAACCTCGCCACCGTGAACAATTCGCCAAGCCGGTTCTCCAGCGGTGTGCCGGAAAGTACAAGACGAAAAGGGCTTTCGAGCTGTCGAATCACGTTGCTCGTTTTCGACTCCCAGTTCTTGATGCGTTGGCCTTCGTCCAAAATGATCAAGTCCCAAGGCACCGCTTCGATCGCCGACAAATCGCGTAACACTTGTTCGTAATTGCATATTGTAAAGAACGTGTCACTGGAATATTGCTCGATGCGCTCGTCACCGCTGCCCAAGACGATCTGGCAACTGCGACCGCTGAATCGAGAAATTTCGGTCCGCCATTGGCTCTTCAGAGACGCTGGGCAAACGACAAGCACTCTTCGAATCTCTGCAAGCTTGGCAAGCAGTTCGGCCACTCCGATGCCTTGAATTGTTTTACCGAGTCCCATGTCGTCGGCCAGAATCGCGCGTCCAGCACCAGCGGCAAACGCGATCCCATCAAGTTGGTACGGTAACAAATCCGCATTGAGCAATTCCCGCCGCAATGGATGATTCTCCACATCCGTACGAATTGCGTCGCACGCATTTCGCACGCGGTTTTGAACCAGTTGTCGCTGGATGAACGCTTCGGCATCCGGAAAAATGGTGACATCGTGACCGGCATGTTCTAGCGCTTGCACTTGTGCCATGACATCCGTGGCACTGGCGATCGGCGCTGTCTCACCGGATCCAACAATTTCCCTCAGCGTCTCATCCGCATTGTGGGGAAGATTGAATAACAGACCACGTGGTGACGAGCCATCAAAGGACCCATAATGCAGTCTCAGGGACAAGCGTTTGCGGCGGTAAGGCGAACGAAGTTTGGCGGCAGGAAATCGTTTTTGAACTTTCGCTTGGACATGCAATATGTGCTTACAGGTCTCGAGCCGGTTGGTGCGGAAATCCGGGCAAGTGCAAAAGGATCTGCCAACGTCCAAGCTGCGGAGTGCGACGCGGTAGCTGCGTCCAGATCGCTCACTCATCACAACATAGTCGGTCCAAGGCCGATCGGTATCGAGCGAGCGGACACGCATTGGCTCCTCCTCGGCGCGCTGGATTCGCTCGGCCATCGCGCGTTGATACAGTTCCTTGGTCGTCAGGTTCTCCAGCGGCACCGATTCGTCCGGCGGCATCGCCAGCCCCAGCATACTCTTGGCATCGAGCAGGAAATCCAGAGCAGCGCCGACGTGGGCACAGGACGTCTCGCACTGGTTACAGTTCACGTGAAGCTGTTTGTCGCGGGAAGAGTTCAGTGTCACTGTGGCAATTGCCAGTCCGCCATCGAGAGCGGCGTCCTCCACGCGAACACGAAATAGATCGCCACCGAGAAACACGTCACGATCTGACTGGATCTCGAAGAACCGACTCCCTTCCGAGACGAGCCTTTTCCCTTCGTCGCCGAGCAACTGGGTGGCTTGGTGATAGGTCAGCGAACCGAGTCGCTGGTGGAACACATTGACCTTCTTCTCAGCTCGCTTTTTCGACGTCGTCTCGTTTAACTTCGAAGCGATACTCATCACCTGTCCTCCATCGTTCCATGAACTACTGACTTTGTGAAGGCATCAATAGAACGCATCGGATTGTGGTCAACAAGATCATAAACGAAGGCCTCTCGACCCGATTCATTGACCAATTGGAAGATTTTGCTGGTCACGCGTCCTGGGCTCGTGGGACTGATTCATGAAAAAACGCCGTCTTATCGCTCAGAAACGTTTGCAAACAATTCAAGCACACCGTGGCCCTATCGGACGTCAGCCTCGAAGTGCCCCGTGGCGTTGTGTTCGCGCTACTGGGAGAAAATGGTGCAGGCAAATCCACGCTGAACAAGATCCACACTGGGTTTGTTGCCGCCGACTTAGGCAGCGTTTTGGTCCTCGGACATGATGGCAACAAGGACCCCGTCGAGACAGGAAGACACGCTGAGCCAAGTCGTCTGCATCAGTGTGCTGCAACCCGCGCCCGACAGCCATACGCAGCACAACTGGCCGGTCAATCGCCAGAAATTGACTCCACGCCGCTGCATCCTGCGGGTCGTTCAACCGCAGAATGAGACTTTCGCTCGTTTCAGGCCAGATCTCCATCCAAGGTCCTGTCTCTATGCTACTTAACACAGACCTTAGAATAATCTTTCAGCATTTTGTGGTGCGCGGTAGCAGTGGCCGTTTGGCGACTCTGCGTAATCGGAGAACTCTTCGGTATCCACATAAGCCAGCTCTGGTTGACCATTCTCCTTACTGATCACAGGTTGAATAGCCCTTAGGACACAGTAATCATGGTCTGGATCACACCAGTAGGTCGTTGGTCGTACGCCCGGTAAGTCATGGTCGCCACGAACGATTACGCGACGAACGCATTGTTCCGTGAAAACGATAGTCAAATGCCTAACAAATCATGACACGTGACTGCGGTTTCGAGTTTTTAGAGATCGACGTGCGAGTCGGAGCCGCTTCGACTCCTTTATCGCTATCCGGCGACTGAGGGTTGGCTATGTGTTGACTACGACACGGGCATTTCTCACGAATGTTCACCTAGAAGTCAGAGTTCCTGAGCGTTTTCAGAAGATTGAAGGTTATCCCAGGTCGATTGGTGCGACTTCTTCATAGTCTGATACGTTTCCGGCGCAGTTACGTGCGGCGATCCAGAAGGCTGGGATTGAGAAGCATGCCAACTCGCACACGTTTTGCCATTGTTTTACGACTCACATATTGCGTGCGAACACGGATATTGTGACGATCCAAGAGTTGCTGGATCACGCGGACATTAAGACGACGCGGATCTATTTGCCTGCGTTGAATCGGGGCGATGTGAAGGTCGTCAGTCCGTTGGATCAGACTCGGTGCGATTTGCGTTAGCGGCGAATCAGAAAAAGCTTCTAAGCAAAAACACGCTTGCTCAGATGTGGACGGTCTCGCGACGCACGAACCAAGACACTACCAATGATTCAAGCAAGTTGACAAAATGAATTCCAGTGGCCCGGTTGGATCGCTCCCAGAGAGGAGATTCTGCGCCGAATTGTTGGACACTTGCCAAGGGTCATGAAGCGAATCGAACACAACGCCTGGTCCCAGCAAAGCTGCCCGGAGAATGGATGTCGGTTGGGTGCATCGAAGGAATAACGCTTCAGCGTGCGGCCGTTGCCTCGGCTACTTTTAGGCACCCAATCACAAATTCGTCAAGAAATTGGCGGTACTGGACTTTGCCGATCGAGCCACAATTCTCATGCCCCGCACCGTCAATTAGACATATCCTGTGAGCTCCACCAGCTGCTCGATGTAGTCGCTCACTCATTTCAAAGGGGACTTTCTTGTCTTTCGTGCCGTGAATAAAGAGTATCGGAATTTTGACCGAGCTGATCTTACTGAGCGAATCAAACTTCTCCGTTAAGAGAATGCTGACCGGAAACCAGTGGAGTAGGCCAGAGTATCGCAGGAATGACATTTCACGGATGGATGTGAATGTACTTTCAACAATGAGCCCAGCCACATCGTCGTTGTCTGGTCTCGTGGCGAGCTCAATTGCCACAGCACCGCCGAGCGAGTGACCATAGATAAAGGTTTTCTTCGATGCAAACTTGCGATCCGTTTTGAGGTACCTTAGCGCCGCCAATGCGTCCTCATAAACAGTCACTTCGCTCGGTTGCAGAACGTCATAAGTCTCGCCAAATCCGCGATAGTCGATGACTAGCACATTCCAACCCCATTGATGAAATCGCTCAGCATGCTCGAGATTCTTGCCTCGAGTCGCATCCTGGCCATGCAGATACAGAAAGACGGGAGCGTCTGGATTCTCGACTGGGATCCAAAAGGCGTTGAGATACTCAGTCGTTGGGTCGTTCTCACGAACTGGAATAGCCACTGGAACGTAGGGCATCCCCATACGCTCAGGATTCGTCGGTATCTCAGCGAGCGGAGCAAGAATCTTTTCAACCTGCGTCATGCTGAAATAAACACAGGTCGAGAGGTAAAGAAAAGTAAGCAAACCAATCATGCTGAAGAAGATGCGTTTTATTCGCCGCTTTAGTGGATGCGTCCAGCTCATTTCAGACGCTTCGTTTCGATGCGAGACCATTCTGTCTTCGATACGGTCGATAACGACTCCGCCAGCCAGATACTGACAAAGGTTTTGCACGACCCAGATCGCGATCACTTCCCACGGCACATGAAATGAGGCAAATGCCAGCACGAACACCGGCAGGCTTCCAGCACAGAAGACGGCGGCCCCGTAGCGGATCCCACCTTTGACTCCAGCGGGCAAGCTGGATGTTCTTCGTAAATGGAGAAAAATGGCGACAAAAACAGGTGCGTAAAAGAAAGGGTGAATCGCCATGTACACCGAAGTCCACGCGTTCCAATCGCGGAACAAGTTGCTGTTCGCGTAATGTAGTTCCAGGTCGGAGACGACATACGCGCCAAGAACATGGAACATCAATCCAACAAGAAACATTGTGATGCCGACAGCAGCACTGCCAGAGACCCAGTGGCGTATTTTCATCGATAATCTCCCTCAAATTCGTTATGGACTGTTGGTTGCATTGCTGTCATGACGAAACGACGAAATCGGTGTACTGAGCCTGACAAGCAGTTGAGTAAGCAATGCGAAGGCGGCGAGCTTGCGGCAGTAGCTGAATGCAGGCCGTTGTGTTCCAATAATCGCTGTGCATGCAGAGTGTTAAGCGGGATGGACAATCCGCGTCACCATGACTCGCCATTCTTTGAGCGAGTGTGACAGGGTCCAGCGGAGAGTTGTTTTGCTCGATGTCTCTGAGTGCCTGTTCCCGGTGTTCCGATGATGAGTGGACTCGTTGGCCACGCAAAGCTCGAGGCGACCGATTGTCGTGTATGGCGTCAGCAGGAAGTTGAACTGCCGATGTCGGCTCACCGCAGACTCGGTTCGCATGGGTAACGATGCCGCGTGGTGAGCCAGTTCGAATAAAGTGCGTTGTCGGAGTTAGTTCGAGCGAAGCGGTTGCTCCATGGGCATCAGCCAGCATAACAAGCCCGCTACCCCAGCGTGTCGAATGCGTGAGATAGTCACAAGCAGCCTGCACGGTCCCAAACCGCCTCAAGACCTCCGCAAGACGCATCGAGATCGTCGGCGCCGGGCGATCTCGATCTGTCGCGTATGCGTAGTTAAGCGTGACCGCCAACCCGGTTTCATTGATACCATCGATAGCACCTGCCAGCGGAGCTATCGAGAACTGAAGGGATCGGAAGCCGTTGTCAGGTCGCTCGTCACGAATGCAATAGAACTGCTGCACCAAAGGAAGGTAATCGAAGTTGTGAGCGAGAATGGCGCCGTAGCCTCCGCTGCGTTCTGAACCAACTGCTACGGCGGAACACCCAGCCTCCAATCCAGTCACACAGCCCGACAAGTCGGACAGCAAGGGTTCAAGTGCATTCAAAAGGGCCAGTCGTCGTACAGAGACTCCCGCACCCTGGCTTATCGCATCCAGCCGCGCCCATGATTCAGGCAATTCGCTTTCCAGTCCAGTTCGCAGGGTACGCTCAGCCCTATAGTCAGCGACCTTTACGAATGCTCGGTACGGAAGCCACCAAGGCGACTGCAATTGAAATGCTTCCAAGTCGTGGATGGCTTCCGCCGACGCGCGAATGCGCCCTGCCATCGCCTGACCTTGCGTAAAGCCTCGTTCAGTCGTGTTGCCTATGCAAACGACATCAATCTGTGAGATTCTCGGGGAATTTGACATGAGTACATCTCTCTGGGGCGATCAAGATAGAATCGATAACGCTGCGGGCAACACTTTCGCTGACATGGGAGTGTGGCCCTTCATCTCGCCGTCGAGATCCAACGGATCATTCGTAGGGGACTCAATGGCGAACGAATGAACCTGGTGATACCCAACGAAATGCAAACCCAAGTGAGAGCCATCGAAAACTTTTGTGAACAGCCTCAGCATTTCTCTTCGGGAAGCGTTACGAACAATCAGCAAGTCGACTTTTCCATCCCCAAGTTCGGCATGCGGGGCCAGCATCATTCCCGGTCCTGCGAACTTAGGATTGCAAGCGACCACAAAGAGGTATTCGTCGTCGAATACCTGACCGTCGAGAATGAGCTTCGCGTGACGTTGTTTGGGTTGCAGGATTTGCCAAAGCGTTGCGGCGGAATAGCGTGATGGACCCAGGAATCTCCATTTCTCCGCATTGATATTGATGTCCGATACGGCCCCCCAGCCAACAAGATCCACGCAATAAACAAACCGGTCGTCCAGCATTACCTGAATCGCATCAAGTGGCTGTGTCTGTCCAGCAACAATCCTGCGGGCTGCGTCGAGTGGATCGGTGCATTGCAGATGCTTCGCGATCGTGTTTCCGGTTCCGGCTGGAATGATTCCAAGCGGGACGGTCACCAACTCGTCGCGTTGCAACAAACCATCGGCGACTTCGTGGAATGTTCCATCGCCACCGATCACACAGACGGCATCGCAGGACTTCATGTCCAGCGATCTCGCAATCTCTGCCGCGTGTCCCGTTCGCTGTGTAACATGAATATCCAGATCAATTTTTGCGTTCACAAAAATTGGCTTGACACGCTCCAGGACTCCGAGGCCGCGCCGGCGCCCACCTTTTGGATTGACCACCACAGAAAGACGCTCAATAGCCATACTCGCTCCAAAACAATGATATCCGAAGCAACACTCCCTTTAAGTAAGTGCACACTTACTTTTCAGGCAAAAAAAGATGCTACTTTCAACGCTCGCCATTCACAAGGCAATTCGCCACTGCTGCAAACATTCGTTCCCGCTGGCGCGGCGGCAGCAGCTTCAGTTCTCGAATGATGTTGGAAACAGTGGCCAGTCCAAGCAATCCCCAAGCAGCCATCTCCGGCGGCAGGCCGGTTTCGGGACTGTCGACCGGATGTTGCGTATCGATCTGCTGGCACACCAGCTTATGAAATCTTTTGTACATGCTAACTAGTGCAGCCCGAATATCGTCATCATCAGCCTCGGTTAGTGCAGTGAAAACGATTCGATAGAAACCGGAATCTCCCTGATGATGCGACTCATACTCAATGATACGCCCAGCGGCGTTTGATGGTCCCAGGCGATCCGCAAGAATCTCATTCCATCTCTCGGCACGAGAGCGAAAAATATCATCAATCGCCGCGAGGAACATCGCCTTTTTATCTGGCCAAAGCCGATACAGAATATTTTCGCGAACTTCACACCGAAGCGCCAATTCTGCTGTCGTTGTGCGCCGGTATCCCAGTTCACTGAAGACCTCGCAAATGATCGGCAACAGCTTTTTTGCCTGCTCTTCTGTCTGATTGGGTCGTGCCACTGAATACTCCGGCCGTTTCGTAAGCTTTTACTTACTTTATTTCCATCCAAGTCACATGTCAACGCGAAATTCGCGTTGGTCGCAAAAATTATTGCGTCCACGCATAATCCAGAGATGCTTGTACCGAGTTGCCTATGGACTCACCGATTCGAGTATGATGAGAATTGTCATTCACTTGGTCAAAGGTGCTAAATTGAGATTCGTTCGCCTATCAATTGGTTTACGTTTTGTTTGTTGCTTGATCGCCGGCACTCTTATCGTGGGTCCGCTCACGACGAAGGGTGCTAGCGAGGACTCGCTCATAACGCGAATGACGCCATGGACATCGTCAAGGATTTTGGGCAGTCCAGAGCCTGCGTTGCCTTTTAAAACACAGCGAGTATTTCCCCACGTCGACCTTGTGCAACCGACCGACATTGTTTGGCTCGCGGAGGCAAATCGCTGGATCGCAACACAAGTGAACGGACAAATCGTATCGTTCGACAGCGATACAAAGAGTGCGGTTGCTCGGCCGGTGACGGATCTTAATGGCCTTCATGAACGCCCCGTATCAACAGTCGTCTCGACAACGTTTCATCACGATTTAGCCAACCAACCGTGGTGCTACGTTTGCTATGCATCCAACCCCAAAGACCCAAAAGGCAGGCACCTTGCGCGCTTCCGAGTTACTGACGCAACAGTTCCGACCATTGATTTGACGAGTCGACTTGAGGTGATCTCTTGGGCTGGATCAGGACACACGGGTGGAAGTGTGCAGTTTGGACCTGATGGTTACCTTTATATCTCGGTGGGCGATGCACAGGATCCGTATCCTCCAGATGCACTGAACACGGAACAGGATCTCAGCGACTTGGAGGCGTCCATTCTGCGAATCGATGTCGACAATCCGTCCAGCGAACTTCCCTATCGGGTTCCCACCGACAACCCGTTTTTTGGAAGCTCGAATATTCGAGGCGAGATTTGGGCGTTCGGATTTCGCAACCCATGGAAAATGTCATTTAATCCAGAAAACGGTGACCTCTTCACAGCCGACGTCGGCTGGGAGATGCGTGAGATGGTCTATCGCGTCCAACGCGGCGGCAATTATGGTTGGAGCATCATGGAAGGGAGCCAACCGGTCAAGCAAGACCAGGCACCAAGCATCCCAATCACACCGCCAATATTTGAGCATACGCACCTTGAATCTCGCTCAATTACTGGTGGTCATTTTTGGCAGAGCGACCGCTTGCCCGAGTTGATCGGTGCCTACATTTACGGCGATTGGATGACAGGGAAAGTTTGGGCGTTGAAAACGTCGGGCGACAAAGTTGTCTGGCAAAAGGAACTAGTCGACACAACGCTTCAAATTGTTTCCTTTATGCTCGACTCGACGGGCGAAGTCATGATCGTGGGATACGATGGAACCATCCATCAGTTGCTTCCGAACACCGACTTGACTGCGTCGCACGAATTTCCAAGACGGCTTTCACAAACTGGACTATTCCGTGACGTCATCCACCAACAGCCTGAGCCCGGCGTCGTCGAGTACGACTTCAGCGCCCATCACTGGGCCGATGGTACTCATTCGCGACAATGGATTGCGATTCCTCGCAGCGAACAATTAGGCCTTTGGGATAATCCTCGGTGGGACCTCGGGCAAGTTCACGGACGATTCAAATTCCCGACTGAAACGGTCCTGGCAAAAACAGTGAGCTATTTCCGCGAAGCTGGGAACCCGAAGTCAGAGCAGCATCTTGAGACACAACTCCTGCACCTGCTCGGCGACGAATGGCGAGCATACAACTACGTTTGGAACGAAGACCAGACGGACGCGATCCTTCAGGACGATATCGCTAGCGACCGTAAGCTAACGATTCAAGACAGTAACGCAACGAACGGCTATCGAATTCAAACGTGGCATCACGCTAGTCGGAGCGAATGTCTGCTCTGTCACGTATGGAGTTCCGGAACCGTGCAAAGCTTTGCACCGAACCAGTTGAACATCTCATGGAACGGAAAAGACCAACTCGCGGAACTCGTGAAGCAGGGGCTTTTCTCGTTACCGATTCCAGTCACGAAATCGATCGCAGCACCTCATGATACCACTCGACCGCTCGAAGACCGCGCCCGCGCCTATCTGGCAATGAACTGTTCCAATTGCCATCGGCGCCAAGGTGGAGGAACGGCAGACTTTAACTTTGAGATCGACAAGTCGCTTGACGCGAACATGTATATCGACGCCATTCCAGCACAAGGGCACTTCGGGATCGAAAACCCGCGAATCGTCGCTCCGGGCGATCCGTTTCGGAGTGTCGTTTTATATCGAACGCTCAAATTTGGTCGTGGCCACATGCCGCAATTTGGCTCCAACGTAATCGATACTCAGGGTATCCAAGTGCTCCACGATTGGATCGCATCGATGGCAGAACCGAGCGATGAAGCAATAGCCGAGCAAACTGCAATTGCCACGTTGGCTTCGCTCGATGATCCCGATGCCACGATTCAATTGTTACTCAACGCGACCCGCACCGCGGTGGCACTCAGCTATGCCTGTGGCAACCATGCGATGACGGAAACCTTACGCGCGAGGGTTGTGGAAATCGGTAGCCGGCATTCCGACCCACAAATCCGTGACTTATTCGAAGGTCATTTACCGGAGGACCAGCGTGTTGAACGACTCGGTTCAGCGATCGATGAGGATGCACTGTTGGCTACTCCTGGTTCGGCGGAACGCGGGAAGTTGCTGTTCGAGCAAGCCGCTGACGTCACATGCCGGCAGTGCCACCAAGTGGGAAGTGTTGGTAAAAATACTGGACCGGATCTGACCAGCATTGGCACTCAAAGAACACCGAAGGAGTTGCTAGCGAGCATTCTGCGTCCGTCGGAAAAGATCGACACCAAGTTCCTTACTCAAACAGTACTCACTGTTGATGGCACTGTCATCACAGGGATTATAACGAGTGACACGGAAACGGAATTGGTGCTGAGCGATGCACAATCAAAGCTGCATTTGATTGTGAAAGATGACATCGAACAGGTTCAAACTTCGTCCAAGTCCTTGATGCCAGAGATGCTCTTGGTGGGCATGACAACGCAGCAGGCCGCTGACCTCCTCGCTTTCCTGTGCGAGCAACGCGGCACTCACGAGCCCCAGCGTTAATTGGACGTGTATCCATGTGAGGCGAAACGAAGACGTTAAGTGTCCTCGCGGACGAACGAGGGTAACTTGTCAGGAAATTTCCCCGGCTTCCAGCAACGGCAACGATCTCAGTCGCCCGAGTGCCTTGTGACACGGAGTCCATACCAAGGTGCGTACCGACCCAATAAAACTTCCTGGCCATGCTAGCTCGAGCAAAGCGGCGCACTTTTCGAACCTCCTTGAACCCCGTCAACGAGACGTTTCGAACATTAGTTGGAGGTCATGATTTCATGGCGAACGGAGTCGCAATTGGGGACTCGCACAGATCAACTTTCTGGCACGCTGATCGAGCTATATCTCATCGTGCTATTCTAAGGTTCATGTCAAAAAGTGTAGAATTGCCGTGATAGCTAACACGGCACATTATTGAAGCGAGCATAACTTGATTTCTATCTCCAATACAGACATTCAGTTACCATCGAGCATTCCGCTTGGCCTGTCTCGTTACGTCGATCGCAAAGAAATGGCTCGCGGCGGAAACGGTCTCTTGTACACGGCATTCGACCAGGTCATTGGGCGAACGGTGGTGATCAAGGTTCTGCTTCCGGAACACCGTTTGGATCGTTCGTTTCGTCGACGCTTGCTTCGTGAGGCTCGCGTGACGGCACAGTTGGAGCACCCAGGGACTGTCCCGGTTTATGAGATCGGCGAGGACAATGAGCTAGGCATCTATTACACGATGAAGAGAATTTCCGGCGAGAACTTCTTCAGCGTGTTGCGAGCCATTGCAAAGGGCGACGCGGAAGTGGAAAAGGCATTTCCTCTGCGCCGTCGCATCGAAATCATCGAGGCTGTGTGCCAGACATTGGCGTCGGCACATGCTCGCGGCGTGATCCATCGCGACGTGAAGCCCGAGAATATCTGGGTTGGAAACTTTGGTGAGGTCACGCTGTTGGACTGGGGTGCAGCAAAAGTATGGGGCGAAGCACCTATGGGCACGGATCAAAATGGTGGAACGAATCAGAAGCGTCGAAGTGTCATCGCGGACTCAACTTGTTCTGAATCAGTCGACCATGAGGCTTCGAGCTACGATCTTCCCAACCTGACACCGGCTCAGCAGTTAATTGGAACACCCACGTACATGTCCCCCGAACAGATCGGCAACCGTGACATCGACGACCGCAGCGACGTATTTTCGACGGGCGTTTGTTTGTACGAAGCCATGGCGATCGCGGAGCCGTTTCGCGGTTGCGACCAAGATGACACATTCGACAACATCTGTTCGCGACAACCAACGCCGCCGAGTGAGCGATCTCCGACTCGCAATATTCCGAAACTGGCCGACGCAATTTTCGCGAAAGCTACCTGCAAGCAACCTTCAAGGCGCTATCAATCGATGCGGGAGCTCATCGATGAGCTCAGAAGCTTGCTGCTCTGCATCGAACGGGACGAAGCAACGATTGCTGAAGCAGCGAACTCATGACGTTCGCAGACGGAACTCAATAGGCCAGGCTTGTTAGCGACAGGCAATCTCTGTCGCGCGTAGAGTACCTAGACGTCCGCTGATACCAAGCGACGAGAGGAATCGAAGGGACACGTAAACATGGGGCAACGGCTCTCTGCGAATTCGATTTATGGACTTGGTATACGCGTTAGGCTAGGATTGTGCCGTGGTGTGATGAACGTGGAATTGTGATCGGGCGGTTGACGGCGACAGATGACCAAAAAGTTTACGTGGATGTTGATCGCGGTCGTCGCTTTAGTCGTTGTCGCTTGGTATGTCACTCGACCGATTCCAAGCGTTCCTGTTATTTACAACACAACGGACTCAGCGCCGCCCCGATCGCCCTCCGTTTCGTCTTCGGATGCCAAAGTCGTTGAGACGACGCTCGTCGCCGCCCGTCCGGAGGTTGTTCGTACCGACGGGTATCTCGGATCGAACTCCTGCAAGGAATGCCACGAAGACTATCACCAATCGTGGCACACGTCATACCACCGCACGATGACGCAACTGGTGACGCCGGAGTCGGCACCTGCGGCGATCGGGAACAGCAGTGTGGTTGTACGGGGTGAGCGTTTTGTGTTCAGCCGTCGTGATGACGAGTTCTTTGTTGAGCTAAATGATCCGATCGCCAACGGACAGCGTAAAAATCGTCGGCTGGTCATGATGACAGGATCGCATCACATGCACGTTTTTTGGTACGAGTCGGGAGTCGACAAGACGCCCGCCCAGCTCCCGATTCTGTACCTCATCGACCAGCAAAAATGGATTCCTCGGACGAGTGCATTTTTAAGGCCACCGAACATGGAGTCAGAGAACGAATTGGGGCGTTGGAATGCGATCTGTTGCAATTGTCACTCCACGCATCCTCGTACGCGGCCTGAGCAAGACCAGATGACTTGGGACACGCGGATCGCCGATTTCGGCATTGCATGCGAAGCCTGTCACGGCCCAGGCGAAGGGCATGTTGCGTTTCATCAGTCGAAGCGTGTCGCTTCGGAAGCCACGGAAGCGGCGACGTCGATCGGGTTGGCAGAGTCGACGGTTGCTCAACCAGTTGGCGACTTGCCAGCAAAGGATCCAATCGTGAATCCCATGGATTTGCCAACAAGCTCTCGGTCCGACATGTGTGGCCAGTGTCACGGCATGATGATGGTTAACATTGACAATGCCGCCGACCAGGAACAGTTCTTCGAACACGGCCGTCGATTTCGCCCTGGCGATCGACTCAGTGAAGCGTATTTTCTTCGCGTTGTTCGAGCGAGCAAGGAGCACCGAGATAGCAAGACCTTTCGTGAATTCGACTCTCACGCTGGCGTGACGGATGGACATTTTTGGCCCGACGGCGAGCTGCGGGTCACGGGGCGTGATTACAGCAGCATGATCGAGTCGAAGTGTTTTCAGCAGGGAGAACTATCGTGCATGTCCTGCCACACAATGCACCAACAGGAGCTCGCTCTCCAGAATAAATGGAAAGATGACCAACTCAAGCCGACTATGCACGGCGACGCCGCTTGTTTGCAGTGCCATCCCAAGTACAAAGAGCTAGGGACCGAGCATACCCACCACGCGATTGATTCCGACGGCAGTCGCTGTATGAATTGCCATATGCCGCACACCGTCTATGGAATTCTCAAGACAAGTCGTTCGCATACGATCACGAGCCCCTCGGTCGCAACAACGATCGCCACGGGGCGTCCCAACGCATGCAACCTGTGCCATCTGGATCACACGCTTGAAGAAACCTCGAATCATCTATCGGCATGGTACGGGCACGACAAACCACCGTTGACAGACGAGCAACGCAAGACCGCAGCCTCGCTGCTGCATTTTCTCAGCGGTGACGCTGCCCAGCGAGTCTTGCAAATGAGCGCCTTTCAATGGAAACCCGCCCAGGAAGCGGCGGGTACTCAATGGATGCGTCTTTATGTTCTGCTCGGCATGGAAGATCCGTACGACGCGATTCGTCTCATTGCCGAGCGTGCGTACAAGTCACTCCCCGAGGCTCCGAAACTTGATTACGACTTTCTCGATTCAAACCAAGTACGCGCATCCAAACTCGGACGCCAATACCAACAACTACTCAGCCAACCACAACCGCCCAACGATGCGCTGATGATCGATGAGCAGGGCATGCTTGATCAAGCACGTTTCGAGGGCTTGATCATGCGACGCAACAATCGGCCGGTCTATTTACAGGAGTAAACGAATCGACGTCAAAGCGGTCGATCGGCTGAAACTCTCAGCTGAAACTCATTGTCAAGAACTGGCGGGGAATGAGCAACGGAGCTACCAAAACGTGGTCCAACGTGGAAACCGTCCGTGGGTGGTCGTGCATTCGCGGCATAGCGGACAACGTTGTCGCTCGGCGGTATGATCACTTGCTTGGGAACTCTCCTCTCCGTATTCCGAGTAACAGCCAATGAATGTCCTCCTGAGATGTATCGCGATTACCTTGTTCGTTCTCGCACCGCTCGACAACGCCAACTTGCTCGCCAACGAGATTGTCATAGCGGATGCAAAGCAGCTCAGTCAAATACTCCGTAACTTAAAACCGGACATGACGCTCAGGATTGCTCCAGGCGAGTATCCCGGTGGCCATTATGTAAACGGCGTTGCGAGTTTAACGATCGAGGCGCTCGACCCCAGTGATCCACCGCATTTCAAAGGTGGTGCCAACGCATGGCACTTCTCGCGGTGCAATGATTTAACGATCCGAAATCTTCGAGTCAGCGGTCAGACGGGCAACGGCTTGAACCTAGATGACGGTGGCCAGTTCGATCATCCGACGACAGGGATCACGGTGGAGCATGTCGAGATCAGTGACGTGGGACCGAAGGGAAATTGCGACGGCATCAAGTGCTCGGGACTCGACCGATTCACGATTCAGCACTGTTTCTTCACTGGTTGGGGCGGCCAAGGCGTGGACATGGTGGGATGTCATGACGGTGTGGTTCGCGATTGTCAATTCATTGGCAAGCCAGGATTCACGGCGTCGGCAGGTGTCCAAACGAAAGGGGGAAGCGCTCGCGTGTTGATCGAACGGTGTCGCTTTATCCAGGGCGGCGAACGACCGCTGAACATCGGTGGATCGACGGGGCTGAACTTGTTCCGTCCTTCCCATGCAAAATACGAAGCCCAGGAAATTATTGCGAGAAACAATCATATCGAAGGCAGTTCTTGCGCCGCGGCCTTTGTCGGAGTCGATGGCGCTGAGTTCATCGGAAACACGATCCTTTATCCTGAGAAATGGGTTTTCCGCATTTTGCAGGAAACAACAGCCGAGGGTTACTCGCGAAGCAGAAACGTGCAAATCAAAGAGAACCGAATTGTGTTTCGTCGAACGCAGGTTCAGATCGAAATCAACATCGGCGGTGGAACGGAACCCGAGACATTCGTGTTCGCCAAAAACTACTGGTTCGCCGAAGACAACCCTCAAGCCTCCAAGCCTCGTCTGCCCACACCCGAAACCAACGGAACGTACGCTATTGATCCACGTTAACACGAGTTACCCAAAGCGAAGCGAGGCTGGTTTTCTCGAGCACCTAATGCCGATTCACCGACGAAGACGCGAATTACGAGGCCGGAGCATCCGATGTTTGTGGGTTAGCCCAATGGCCAACACACTTGGCTAGGGCTAGGGAACCTTGTTGACGGACCAATCGCGATTGATTCTGACTCCGTAATACGGATAGTGATCCCAGGGTGCATCCAATCCCAATGCCCGTGGATCACCAGACTCGCGAGTGTATTTCTCCAACCTTGCGGACAAGTCTTGTTTGACGCCGAAGTAATCAGGTACGGATGCGATATTGATCAATTGCGAAACGTCGCTTTTCACCTCGTAGAGTTCGTCGTCGGGACGCATGCCGAACGCGAGTTGATGCAGCGACTGAATATGCGGCTCGTTGGCACGGTCCATGATGAATGACTTGGTCGGCGATGAATCGACTTCGCCAAATGGAATCGCTCGAGCGCAATGGGCTGGATCGGGATCGCCTGCGGGCCATCGATCCGGTGCGTAGTTGCGGATGTAAAGAAAGTCATGAGTTCGTATTGCGCGACATGGATAGCCGGCCCCTCCTGGACGACAGCCGTCGTGACGTTCCATCGCTACATAAACGGCGTCGCGCTGCGGAGCGGCTTGATTACTCAGCACACCTACCAAGCTGCGTGCAGTCATCGACTCAGGAATCTCAAGTCCGGCGACTTCGACGAATGTTGCAGCCAAATCAGAGAGACTGATCAAATCATTGTTCGCACGCCCCGACGATTCAACTCCGCCCGGCCATCGAATCGCCAGCGGTACGCGGGTTCCATAATCGTAGAGCGACGCTTTGGAACGCGGGAAAGGCATTCCATGATCGCTGGTAACGACAACCAGCGTATTGTCCAGTTCACCGATTCGCTCCAAAGACGCCAACGCCTCGGCAACACGCTGATCAAAACGTTGGATCTCCCAGTAATAGTCGAGTATGTCGTTTCGCACCACGATGTCGTTCGGTAAATGTGCTGGTACGTCGACCAAGTCGGGGTTCATGCCGGATTGAGCACCGGAGTTCAATTCGTAAGGACGATGCGGATCGTCACTTCCTAGCCAAAAACAGAAGGGCTTGGCTTCAGGCTTTTGGTCGAGAAATTGCTGGAAGCTGTCGTACTGCGAACCAGCTGGATTCAGCTTGCTTCTGCTGTTGTGGATCCATCCGTTCTCCGTCTTGAATTGCCCCGGCGCCCAAGCTTTGTCTTGGCTTCCAGTCGTGTACCCAACCTGTTCCAGCAAACGCACGTAGGTGTCAAATTTTTCCGGCATGCGACTGTGAAGATTGCCAGCCTCTTCGAGTCGCCAGATAGGTTGGCCGGTAAGAATCGCACTACGTGAAGGTGCACAGCTAGGCGCGTCACAGAACGCGTGGGTGAACAGGATGCCCTCTCTCGCAACACGATCAAAGGCCGGCGTTTTGACGACCAGATCGCCCATCGCACCGGTGTGAATCCACGACTGGTCATCGGAAATGCACAATAAAATATTGGGACGGGTCTCCGCCATCGCCAGCGTTACCGACACCAGCCAAATACAGCCCACGAGACTCAAACATCGCCACGCCATCTTCGTTTCTCGAATAGGAGGTCGGACATCTCGGAAAGATAGTAAGGTACAAAAACGCATTGAAAAACTTCCTTCACTCGCAGTACCCAGAGCATTCAACGAGAAGTCGAAGTCAACTTCTGCAACATGCGAAGTCGACTCCCCGAGAATGATCCGCGATTGCCGAGTTAATCCAAGGATTGCATCGAGATGTCGCCGAAGAGTGCATACGAGGACCTGCGAGGTGCCCAACTCTTGTCACCACCTCCGTGGAACGCTTCAAATAATAACCCATCGATTCCAAAGTCCCGCGTAGCACGCCATTCTATGTCGGACCGGCTCAACACATGCTCGTAGTTGACTGACCTCGCGATACCGACCCAAACGTCGAGTTGACTCTTCAGGTCGCCCCGCTGTTGCATTGAACCACTTACGATTCTGGTTTCAGCCGCTTTCGTATTTCGGCAAGTCGCTTGCTGAGCTCTGCTTCGAAGCCTCGGTTGACGGGGTTGTAGTAGACGCGATCGACGCCGAGGTAATCTTGGGCGGCGATGCCGTCTGGCGAGTCGTGGCTGTATTGATAATCGGCGCCATGACCGAGTTGCTTCGCGCCACCGTAATGACCATCGCGAAGATGGACGGGAACGGGAACGATTTGTTTTTCAAGCACGTCGCGGCGCGCGGCTCCGATGGCTGTTGTGGCGGCATTGCTTTTGGGTGCGAGCGCTAAGTAGGCGACAGTTTGGCTGAGAGTGAGTTGGCACTCGGGCAAGCCAACGAACTCGCATGCTTGCATCGCGGCGACGGCAAGAACGAGCGATTGCGGGTCGGCATTGCCGACGTCTTCGCTAGCTAAGATCACGAGTCTTCGACAGAGAAAGCGAATGTCTTCGCCACCTTCGAGCATCCGTGCGAGCCAATACAGTGATGCATCGACGTCGCTTCCTCGAATGCTTTTGATCAGTGCGCTTGACAAGTCATAGTGATCGTCGCCGGTGGCATCGTATCCAGCCATTCGAGCGCCGAGTGATTCCGCGATCACTTTTTTGGTGACCTGGGTGCCTCGCTGGGTGCTTCGAACGGCAATTTCGAGTGCGGAAAGCGCTCGACGCGCATCGCCCTCACACGCTTGGCTGAGATAGGTGATCGCATCGTTGGTCACGTCCGGTTTGAGTGCGGCCAAGCCACGCTGTGCGTCGGAAAGTGCACGGGCGAGAAGCGATTCAATCTCGGCGGGCTGGATCGCTAACAAGCCGAACAATTGGCTGCGGCTGATCAGAGCGCTGTTGACAGCGAAAAACGGATTGCTTGTGGTGGCTCCAATGAGTGAGACGACGCCCGCCTCAACGTCTGGCAGCAATGCGTCCTGTTGGCTTTTGCTGAAGCGATGAATTTCATCGATAAAAAGTAGCGGTCGCGGTCGGCCTGTGGCGACCAAGTCCTTGGCCCATGCGAGAACGTCACGGATGTCTTTCACACCGCTCGACACTGCACTGAGTGTACGCATTTCGGATTTGGTCTCGATCGCCAGCAGACGAGCGAGGGTTGTCTTGCCGGTACCCGGTGGCCCGTGAAAAATGATCGAACCGAGTTGGCCGGAGTCGATCATCCGGCGCAACAGTTTTCCGGGCCCGAGTATGTGTTGCTGGCCGACGTACTCCGTGAGCCGTTGAGGGCGCATGCGTGCGGCGAGCGGTTCGGCACTGCGAAGGTGCTGTTCCTCGGCGTCCGCGAATAATGATCGGTTCTGTGCCACAGGACTTGCCCTTCAAATGCGAATACCCACGGAAGCGAAGCACGACCATGGTAGGGATTCTTGAGTCAGACGTCACCGTGGGCGACTTTGGCGAGAAAGACGCGAATGCATCGAATCGCGGTAGCGTCGCCTTACGCTGCCTTGCTCGTCCATGCAAAATGCGTCACTTGCACTTCCCTCGGATCAATAGTTTTGCAACGAGTATCCCCTGCACATGACCACGGCACGAAAGCGACGCATGACCATCGTAGGACTTATCGCGTTTGCCGTCACGGTTGTGTGGTTGGGAAACGTTCTTTGGAGTATTGACGACTGGAGTCGCGATTGGTCGACCAACCATGCTGAGATTACGGTCGACGCGAACGACCCGGCCTTGCGAAGCCCCGTGTTTTCTGAGTCGCCGCAAGACGTGGCCCAACGCATCGAAGACTGGGTCGCGAGCCAAAGTCTTTGGACGTTGCAAGCCAAATCGACGCAAGAGGGATCCTCGCAAGAGCGAATCGTAACACTCCACCTCGTTCGCACCACCCGACTTTTCCGATTCGCCGATGACATTCGTGTGCAACTTTCATCCGTGGATGATTCAACACGATTGACCGCTCAAAGCCAATCACGATTGGGCAAAGGCGATTTGGGCCAGAATCCTCGGAACTTGAAAGAATTGCTTCGTGGTTTGCAATCGGCGGATTTAGGCGAGCGATAACTCGATTTGGGTAAGTTTGTGTTTTCAACGCCGCACCACGATGGCGTTGGCGCGGTTAGAATGTGGCGGTTCCGAATTTACTTCGTCTCTTATCGCCCAACACGATCATGCGCCTTAAACAATCCCCATCAGGTTTGACGTCCCTGCGTTTCATTTTCTTAGCCAGCGTTGTGATGTCAGTCGGATGCCAACCGGCGCAACCGAATGCGAATTCGACGACTCCGTCGTCATCGCCAACCGTTGCCGGGGAAACGAAGACGCTTCAAATTGCCGTCATCCCCAAAGGCACGACACACGTGTTTTGGAAGTCTGTTCATTTTGGTGCTTTGCGTGCTGGCGAGGAAATGGGGGCCGAGATTCAGTGGCGGGGGCCTCAAAAGGAAAGTGATCGCGATGAGCAAATCAACGTTGTTCAGGGCTTTGTGAACAAGCACGTCGACGGAATCGTGCTCGCACCGCTTGACGCTGACGCATTGGTGAGGCCCGTGCAAGAATCGAAACGAGGCGGCGTGCCTGTTGTCATTTTTGACAGCGGGCTGAATGCTCCGACAGGAGATACCGTCGCGTTTGTTGCCACGGACAATTTTAAGGGCGGCCAACTCGCGGGTGATACGATGGCAGCGAGCCTTGGTAACCAAGGCAACGTCGTTGTGCTGCGATACAACAAAGGCAGCGAGAGCACACATCAACGCGAAGAAGGGTTCCTTGACGCGATCGCCAAGCACGCGGACATCAAAGTGCTCAGCAGTGACCAATACGCGGGGACGACGACGGAATCTTCCATCGACAAGGCTCAAGCAGTGCTCAACAAGTTCGGGGACGAGGTCAATGGTATCTTCGCTGTCTGCGAACCGAACGCAGAAGGCGTCCTTCGCGCGCTCAAAGATCGCAAGCTAGCGGGCAAAGTCGCCTTCGTGGCTTTCGATAGCAGCGACTCGCTTCGACAAGGCCTCTCGACGGGTGAGGTCAGTGCGATCATTTTGCAAGACCCGGTGCAAATGGGATACCTTGGCGTGAAAACCATGGTCCAATCGTTGCGTGGTGAAGCGGTCGAGAGTTTCGTTGATACGGGCGTATTCGTCGCAACGAAGGAAAACATGGAAGAAGAAAAGATTCAGTCGCTGTTGAATCCGGACAAGACCTAATGGAAGCTGGGAAAGCGTCTCATTCAAGCAACAACGTGGAACCCGGAGCGTCAACGCCCGTGACGTTTGGTGCTGGTGGGCGAAGCAGCGTTTTATCCGCTCGCGATGTCGGAAAGCGATACGCTGCGAACTGGGTGCTGCGCGGTGCGAACTTGACGCTTGAGCCTGGCCAGATCCTTGCTCTACTCGGTGAAAATGGCGCAGGCAAAAGCACGTTCGTGAAGATTCTCAGCGGTGCGATCGTGCCTGATGAAGGCCGCGTGACGCTTGTCGACAAACCGCTCCCGCTCGGGCGACCCGATGCCGCCCGGCGAGCTGGGATCGCGATGGTGTACCAAGAGCTGAGCGTTTGTGACGAGATCACGGTCGAAGACAACATCATGCTCGGTCGTGAAAAGTCCACTTGGGGTTGGATCGATCGACGAGAGCAACGCGAGATCGTACACAGTGTGCTTGTGAAGTTGGGCCATCCCGACCTCGAGCCGACTCGAATGGTTTCGGAGTTGTCGATCGGCGCGAAGCAGCTCGTGGAAATCGCGAGGGCACTTGCCCAGAACGCTCGAGTGCTGATTCTTGATGAACCGACCAGCTCGCTTCCGGCGGCTGATGCGGAACGATTGTTCGATACCGTCAAGAAACTCGCGAAAGACGGCTTGTCGGTGATCTATATCAGCCACTTTCTTGAAGAGATTCGAAAGCTCTGCGACTCGTACCTGGTGCTCCGCGACGGAAGCGTTGCTGGAAGTGGAGTACTCGAAGGCACGACGGAATCAGAAATTGTGCGGTTGATGGTCGGTCGCAGCGTCGACGAATTGTATCCAAAAGTCGAACGAGTGATCGGCAAAGAGGTTTTGCGGATCGACAATGTTTCCGCTCATGAGTTGCCGCACTCGGTTTCATTGAGCGTTCGTCGTGGCGAGATCTTTGGTTTAGCGGGGCTCGTCGGTGCGGGGCGTACGGAAACCGTTCGATGCATCACGGGGTTGCGGAAAACGACGAGCGGGCACATCACGATTCATGAGTCGACGCTTGCTCGGGTCACGCCTCGCCGAGCGATTCGAGCGGGGATTGCGATGGTGAGTGAAGATCGCAAGGGCGAAGGCTTGGCGCAAGACCTGTCGATTCGCGACAACATCACGCTCAGTCGTCTGGGTCCGTACAGCCGCGGTGGCTGGCTGCGTGCCGGCGCGAGGAACGAGGCTGCGAATGAATGGATGAAACGACTTGAAGTGAAGGCCACTTCGTCATCCCAGAACGTTTCGGCGCTATCGGGCGGCAATCAGCAAAAGGTGGCTCTCGCTCGCGTGTTGCACCAAGACGCGGATTGCTTGTTGCTCGACGAGCCGACCCGTGGCGTGGACGTTGGGACCAAAGCGGAGATCTATCGCTTAATCGGCGAAACCGCAGCAGCGGGTAAAGCGGTGGTGTTTGTGAGCAGTTATTTTCAAGAATTACTCGGGATGTGTGACCGTATCGCGGTCATGTCACGCGGACGAGTCGTCGATGTTCGACCTGTCGCAGATTGGGATGAGCCCTCGTTATTACTCGCCGCGATGGGCGGCGAATTGGAGAGTTAGTATGGGTTCAATGATTCGACGAAGTTTATCGGCGGCCGGTCCGCTCTTAGCTCTGGTCGCGGTGATCGCCTTCTTCGCGATCGCAGATTGGATGCAAGGCGGTGTCGGGAACTTTGTCAGCTCCAGCTCCGTTCGGCTGGTTGGTGTTCAGAGTATCAAAGTGGGGATCGCGGCGCTAGGAATGACGATGATCATCATCGCCGGTGGCATCGACTTGTCGGCGGGGACGGCGGCAGCTTTGAGTGGCTGTGTCGCTGCGCTCGCACTTGATAACGGCTGGTCGATTGGCGCTGCGGTATCGATGGCCATTCTCTGTGGTGCGGCGTGCGGATTCGTGAACGGTTCACTGATCAGCATGTTAAAGTTGGTTCCGTTCATCATCACACTCGGCGCGATGACGATTTTCATGGGAATCGGCAAGACGATCGCTGAAGACGGAGGCACGATCACTCCGCCGTATGAATCGATCCCTGATTGGTTGCCGACAATGGTGACGCAATTCCCAGATCCGTTGTGGATCGCGTATCCATTGCTACCGAACTTTGGTTGGGGCGTTTGGCTCACGCTCGTCTTGGCAATCATGGTTGCTGTCGTATTGCACAAGACCGTGCTTGGTCGATACATCTTTGCAATCGGGTCAAGCGAGCCAACCGCCCGATTGTGTGGTGTGCCAGTCGTGGCCACCAAGATCCTCGTTTACACGATTGCTGGCGCGCTTGTCGGAATCGCTGGCGTGGTTGATATTGCGAGGCTCGGCAAAGGTGACGCAGCAGCCGGACTTGGCTTGGAGTTGGAAATTATCGCTGCGGTCGTGATTGGCGGAGGCTCACTTGCCGGCGGGCGGGGAACCGTGCTTGGCACGTTGTGTGGCGTGCTTATCATGGGTGTCATTAACCTCGGCTGCACATCGCTCGGACTCGAAAATCAAGTCGAGAATATTCTGCTCGGTACGATTATCATTGCTGCGGTTTATGTGGACCGGCTCAGAACCCAGAAACTGGCGTAGGAAAGTGTCTTAGGAATATGGCGAACGAACCCTCGAGCGAGATGCCTTTCAATCCGTACGTCCCAGCTTCAACGGTCGAGTTCGTATCGAGCGCGGGAGTCATTTCGCTTCCGGCGGGAATCAAACGTGGTATGGTCAATCAAGTCCCGATCGTGGGCGTGCTGATGATTGTCCAAGGCGTCTTGGATACGCTCGTCGGGATCGGAATCGGATTCTATGCGTTCTTCATGCCGATGTTGTTTGACGAGATGCAGCGTCAAGCGGCGGCACAAGGCAATAACACTCCACCGATGCCGCCGGAAATGGGGCTTGCCATGACGATTGGGATCGTCGTTCTCGGCACCGCCATTGTCTCCATTGGCGTTTTGACGATCTACAGCGGCATTCGTGTCATCAAGTACGAGGCGCGAACTCTTGGCATCGCGAGTTTGTGTGCGGGTATGGCAACCATCGCAACGTGTTACTGTTTCCCCACATCGATTGCCCTTGCAGTGTACGGCATGATCGTCCTTCTCAACGCGTCCGTCAGCCTTGCGTTCGACTTGCGCAAGCAAGGTCACGATGTTCCCTCGATTCAACGTGCGTTTCTTTCCATTCCATAACTCCGAGTTCAACCATGCATACGGACGAAAGCAACTCACCTGCCCCGGATCCACAACCGATCGTCGCTAGCACAGTCATGGATTTCAGCTCGCCGTACGCACCCATGAACACGAGCGAGGTCCAAGCCGTTCGTCCCATCGGAATGACCGTGATCAGCGTCCTCTGTATTCTCGGCGGTATCATTGGTTTGCTCGTGGGGCTCGGCGGCATCGCACAGATTTTCCTTGCCGAGACGTTCGCGAATCTTGCTAACGCGGGTTCAGCCCCAGGCGGGATGGCAGATGCTCAACGCGAGATGCAACAACAAATGCAGGCCGTTGCGAACCGATTCTTTATCCCCAATCTGCTCGCACTAACCGCAAAAATCGCGATCGCGGCATGTTTGTTACTGGGAGGCATCGGACTCATTCGCAACAAGTTCTCCGCAGTCCAGCTGCTTCGGCGAACACTCATTGCGGCGATTGCGCTCGAAATCGTCTACATGATTCTGCAAGGATTCGTCCAATGGAACATGATGCCAATCATGCAAAACTTCATGTCAAACGTCACAACGGGCGCCAACGGAAAAGACAGCGGTGTATCTGGTTCGGAAGTCATGTCCCAAATGATGGCCGTCGGCATGCTCATCGGTATCGCCTTTGCCGTGATTTGGGCATTGATCAAAATTGGCATCATGGTTTGGTCAAGAATGTACCTCGGACGGCCTGTGATCGCCGAGTATCTGGCTTCTCACTCAAACGTCGCTCATTGATCGAAATGTCGCCGACCATTTCGCGATCGATGCAAGAATTCGATCGTGTCCGATGCCATCAAAGAACGCATGCCATTGGCCGCGTGGCCGATACCCAAGACCTCCCGCCATCGCGACCTCGATGGATTCAGTATCGGTGACCACTCGTTCCGCCAAGATTTTCTTCGCTTCGATCCACATTGGAATCGCGAGAAGTTCAACCAGCTGTGTATCGCTCGCGGCTGGCAACTCCCGATGATAGCGAGCCGCCAACTCAATGACTTCGCTGGCAATCGTCGTTGAACGTGCACCGCCCAGGTAATCATAGAAACCGCCTGTTTCTCCACGCCCAGCACGTTTTTTCTTGACCAGAGACGCAATGAGCGGGGAGGGGTCCAGTCGCGAAGGGAACGCTTGCCAATAGACTCGCCCAGCGTCAAAGGTGGTGCGTGTGCCGATCCAATCGATCAGTTCAAGCGGAGACATAGGCATGCCGTAGGCTATCGCTGCGGCCTCTATGCGTGCCGCGCTAACGCCACCGCACAATAACGACATCGCTTGATTCAAGTACGGTGCGAGCATGCGATTGACGACAAAGCCAGGTGAATCGGCAACGACCAGCGGTTGCTTTTTGAGTCGATGCACGTGCTTCGTCACGATGTCGGTCGCTTGCTCCGTAACGTATGGCGTGCGGATGATCTCCACCGCATCACGCTTTGCAACGGGCATGAAAAAGTGCATCCCGCAAAGACGTTCTGGGCGGACGAGGGATTTCCCGATCGCTTCCAGTCGAATCGTTGACGTGTTGCTGCAAAGGATCGTATCGTGGTCGAACCACGACTCAGCGTGACGGAAGAACGTCTGCTTCACGTCCAATCGCTCAGCAATCGACTCGATCACGAGCGTAGGTATTTGCGAGGGTACTTGAGTTGGTGCACGGTTCGCTTGCAAATCAAAACTCACGGCGGGCAAGACACCACCGATCGCTGGAAGACGCGTGATCGCCCATCGTGCGGTATCCAAATCGAGTGACTTGATCGCGCGTTCGATAGCCTGTGAATCTTGATCGGCGAGGGTAACGCGGAGTCCAGCGTCGAGGTGCGCTGAGAGGATCGCAGTACCGACAACGCCGGCGCCAACGAGCACCGTGCGGGATTCAGGGACGCAACGTGGATCACTCACACGTTGGCCACAGGCTCAAGCGACGTGCTGAACGAAGTCTCAGCGGCCAGGCGGAAGTTCTCGCCACCGCGGCTGGCCAGTCGTTGCAGGTGCGGACGTCGGATCATTTGCATGCTCGCTTTTTCGGTCCGCGTGGGCGGAGCATCGATTTGTTCGTCGGCCGATGTTCCCCATGCTCGCAATCGGCGAAGCAATGCATCTGACACGGGCCGCGGAGTACTCTCAGCTCGTGCGGCCACGACGGTCTCGTCCTCGCTCATACGATAGAGCCGACGAAAATCGTCGATGCGGACCATTGTATCTGCTTCCTGGATGAAAACGAGATCGCCGGTCGCCCGCTCCAAGCCGGTTTGTCCAGCCGCTTCCATGCCTCGGGGACGACCGTGACGGGCAACACGAACGTGGGCATAGAGGTCAGTCAACTCCGCGAGTACCACTGCTGTTGCATCCGAACTTCCGTCGTCAACCACGATAACTTCGTACTGTTCCGTCACCAAACTCTTGAGAGCCTCCAGCACGTGTTCCACGCGCGAAGCAATCCGATCCTCGCCATCGCGCACTGGCAGAACGACAGAAATTTTTGCGGCGCGAGCCATCGGCGAAGTCTCCAAAAATGCATTCCAGCGACGAACGGATGCTGGGTTCCCCTTATCTTCGGCAACCCTACCCGTACACCATGATCGACTGGCGCTAGTTTACGTTCTGTAAGCGTCGTTCCGCTTGCGACGATTCGCTCTATAATCTCCCAAGTCCTCAAACTCCCCTGCAACCGATATAGCTTTTACGTGAGTGATCTCTCCATCGCCATTCCGAACTTCGCCGCCGGTGCCGGTGGACTGCTCCCAGCCATCGCGCAAGACGCCGCAACCGGTCGTGTGCTAATGCTCGCCTGGATGAACGAAACGGCGTTCGCGGAGACACTCACGACTGGATTCGCCGTCTATTACAGCCGCAGTCGCGGAAAGCTGTGGCGAAAAGGCGAAACCAGCGGACACCAGCAGCGTGTCGTCGAAATTCGCACGGACTGTGACGCCGATACCATTCTCGTCCGCGTCGAACAGGTCGGCGCGGCGTGCCACGAAGGCTACGAGAGTTGCTTTTTTCGCGTGATCGAATCCACCGGAACCGCACGCATTGCGGACCAGCGGCTTGTCGATCCAGAAACAGTCTACGGAAAATCAACGAACTAATACGTTTCACAACAACCCTTTTGGAGAAATTGATGAGTGCTGAAGCACGGCTTGCTGAACTTGGAATTGAGCTTCCGCCTGCCCCGAAACCCGTTGGCGTTTATAAGCCGATCGTTGTCGTCGGTTCGATGGCGTACCTGTCCGGTCACGGTCCGCTCCGGCCAGACAAAACATTGATCGTTGGGCGCGTGGGTGACGACATGGACACCCAAGCCGGCTATGACGCGGCGCGGCTAACTGGCCTCGGCTTGCTCGCAACCTTGCAAGGCCATCTCGGTTCGCTGGATCGCGTCAAGCGACTCGTGAAACTGCTCGGACTCGTGCGATGCACCGACGACTTCGCGGCTCAACCAGCAGTCATTAACGGTTGCAGCGAACTCTTCCGTGACGTGTTTGGCGAAGACGCCGGCATCGCGGCCCGCAGCGCCCTCGGCACCAACGCCCTCCCCGGCGGAATCGCCGTCGAAATCGAAGCAATATTTGAGATCGAAGGCTAGTTCTTTGTCAGCATTGAGTTTTTGAGTAGGCCAGGACCCGTCCTGGCAGGAATGCAATCACATTTGCGCAGAACAATATGCAGGTGATCGCTAAGCGCCGTATAGGCCAGGCAATCGATCCCGAAGACACAGGCGAGCGACTCCAGTCGATCAAACAAGCCGAAACCTGGCAAGAGATTGGATCGCCCCAACTTATATCTGCTCACTAACCACCGATTCAAGGAGACTGGATGATTAGCAACATCAACCTACCTCCTGCTGTTTTGCGTAAAGTCTACTTCGATAATGCACGCCGGATCTTTGCTCGTTCTCTGTTGCCCGTTGTAAAAGCAGTCAAGATTAACAGGGACTTTGTTCCCGATGGATCTTTGAATGAACCGGAATGGAAATCCGCAATGCCTTGCCGCTTGGAGTACGGAATAAGAGACTCAGTCGCCCGACCGAATTTAAGCACGCCCGTTAGATTGTTTTGGTCCGACGAAGTTCTCTATTTAAGCTTTGAAAGCCCGTACTGAACGATCAGTGCATTTACGCCGAGCCAGACGACAGAGCGAATGGGGCTATGGGACAACGATGTGGTTGAAGCTTTCATGACCCCCAGACCCTAACTTCATCAATCGCTATATGGAATTTGAGCGGGCACCCAACGGCGAAGTACTCGACCTGAAATTAGATTTGCCCGCCAAAACTTTTGATTGGACTGCTGGAGCTGATTCGGTAGTGGTGATCGACGAGTCTACGAAAGTATGGCAAGTGGCGACTCGAATCCCACTCAAGGCCATTTGTGAAACGCAACCCAAACATGGAACAAAATGGCGAATCAATCTTTATCGCCATGATCGTACTGAGAAGGCATTCTTAGCGTTCTCGCCAACACTCTCTGGGAGCTTTCACACACCAGATTGGTTTGGGTGGCTGGAGTTTGTTCAGGCCGAAAAGTAACGTTTGTCTCGACGAAAAAGCGAGCCAAAAGCCCCCTGCGTCTTTGGCCGATCGAGGTTTTTTGCCGATCGGGGGTTTTTGCCGAGTCCCGTTTGTCCGTGAAGATTCATTCCCAGCCTTGCATGTTCCGAACGTCGTATTCGCTGGACGTCCCCGCGTAAAAGCCGTGCTGCCAACTCGCATTCCGTTCCATCGCAAAGGCCGTGTTGTTCGTGAAAGCCAATGCGATCTCAACAGGCGGCGATTTTACCTCGCATCGCCATGTGAATATGATCCGGCATCCATGCGCGAGCAGCCAATTGCCGGTCACGCTTTGATGGCTTCACCACAAGGGCTCGATCGATCTCCTCAAATCGTTGGTGACGTTTGTCTCACGCATGTTTCAACAATCCGCATCGAATGATGATGGCGACGTGGCAGTCCACTAAAACTGCATCTTGTATTTGTCCGTCATCGCGCGACGAACTTCTGCGGTGATTTGGTCGATTTGATTCAAGGCATCTTTGAAGTTTGCATAGGCGTTGCCGCGAGCATAAGCACTCGTGGCGGCTTGGTAGTCGACTGACGAATTCGGGTCATAATAGGCACCGCCACCGTAGTATCCGCCTGCGGAATAGGTTCGCGATAGACCTTCGCTTACCTTCGTTTTTCCAGCTTCGATATTGCCTTGGGTAATGTTCAGTGCGTTGCCTCGAAGGGTCTCCGCAACATCCGACCCGTACTTGATCATTCCCGGATCGACGTTGAGTGTGCCCAGTTCGTCAATTTGACGGGCTCGCTTGTCGTTCCACATGGCAAGCGCACCCGTCGATGTCGACTTGTGCTTGCGAGTTTGCTCCACAATGGCATTGACTTCGTCGAAGTAGTATTTTGAACGATAGCCAATTTGTTCCTGTTGGGTACGGCTTTGGCTTCCACTATCCGTCGACATGCCAAGGCTTTTCTCTGCTTGCCTTTGCAGGGTAAAGATGCTCAACAATCCGCTCAGTGTTGATTCGGTGATGGGTCCTTGAAGAGACAATTCATTGCCTTCGACCTTTGAGGTCCATGTCAACACTTCGGGTGCTGACATACCGCTGCGATCGAGCATTTCGGAAAACAGTGCGGGCGCGATGTTCTTCAGCCCGGCGGGTGACTTAGTGAAACTGATCGAGAGGATGCACTCGTTCAGACTGCGACGACCCACAATGATGCTGATGCCAGTTGCCGAAGCTAAGGTCGAGGCAACCGATTCCGGAGTGTTTGCTTTGAGTGACGTGAGGCTTTCGATCTTTTTGGCAAGCGGAACCGGCGAGAATACGTTCTTGAGTTCAATCGCGAGCATCATCGACAAGAACGACTCCGGTTGCATGGCCTTGGCGTCCAGATACGACGAGTAATTCACCGTGATGCTAGGTGCTAGCCAACCCGAAAGCAGAGCTCGGTCCGCCGGACGAAGGACGCCCAACCGATTGTCTTTGCCGGGATAAAGGTACGTTTGGTTCGGTGACCAAACAACGTCTTCGCCACCGACCTGGTCGACATAGCCACTAACCAGCTCCGCCAGGTCTTTCGCAGCAATTGGTTTTTGAAGAGTCGCGTAGCCAGCTTCCCAATTGGGCTGCATTTTCCTCAGGTCGAGATCGGCAAGGAACCAGTACTCGTCAACGTTCTCAGAAACCCGCTCAGCGAAGCCCGCATCGTTCATCAACTTGTTCAGTGAACCAATATTGACGTATCCAATTGCGTTCGCCTTCGCAGGCGAACGCTTGAGCAATAGCGGCAGTTTATCGTCTTGGGAAAATCCACTGGATGAGACCAGAAGCGTTGCAGCAACGGCGATTAAAGAGAAGTGTTTGAATATCATGTTGATCAACTCGAGTGGGTAGCAGAAAGGATAGAGCGAATATACTCGAACATCTGTCACGGATTTAGCGGTGGATGCCCCGTGACGGAATAAATTCTAGTCCAACGACGCGAGAAAGCGGGTGTCGGCAAAACTGGAAACAGTCAAACGCGAGTTCAACGATCACGAGAAAAGGTGCACCGCGAGAGTTTCTCAGGAAAAACCCGGGTAACATCGTCGTGCTTCCTTCATCATCCCGTTCGACGTCGACCAAGTTCCATTACCTCTGGCTGAACACAACGGTTTTTAGCGATCCGGACGTACAGTATTCCATTGATGGAATTCCCTCGATGGAAAACAAACTACATCAAGTATCGCAACCAGCTTTGAGCACGGATCATGAACATGACGGGTATGCCGGCAAATTGAACGTTGTCAGTGTATACCGCTGCAATCGCTTGCGTTCCGCCTGGTAACCGCACCGTGTCCGCGTCATCGAGCTTGATCCGCACTGCGAACGTGGAGGGTTTGCCCGTGGAAAGTGTCGTCGGCAAAGTACCCGTTGCGGCTAAGCATCGCGTGAACATCAAGTGACGAGATTGGCTTGACTTGGTAAGACGTGTGATCAGGTTACCATTTTCTTTGACTTTTTAGGGTGTCACGGATGGCATTTGCATTTCAAAATCAACTCGACGAGGCTGCCGAACG
>JBGSNA010000051.1:0-2902 GCA_041739875.1 Pirellulaceae bacterium | reverse complement strand
CGTTCGGCAGCCTCGTCGAGTTGATTTTGAAATGCAAATGCCATCCGTGACACCCTAAAAAGTCAAAGAAAATGGTAACCTGATCACACGTCTTACCAAGTCAAGCCAATCTCGTCACTTGATGTTCACGCGATGCTTAGCGGCAGCTGGTGGTCCGGCGCTCTCGATGAACGTGGAATCCCACATACGGCCATGGCCGATGGAGCGCCAAACGGCTACTCAATACTTTCGTTCGACGGCACCAAGTACCAACTCGACTTCAAAGCCGCCGGACGGTCCACCAACTATCAGATGCAGATCCATGCTCCTGAAGTAGTGACGGTCGATAAGTTGAGTGAAACCGCGATCTACGTGAATGTCTTTAACGGCTCGGAGAGATCTCAAGTCGAAATGCGAGTCGGCCAAGCAGGCTCATGGACCAAGATGGCACAGACGCGAGCGATCGATCCGCAACTGCAACGGGTTTACGATGCGGAAGAGAAAGTGATCGGCGATCCCGCCAATTGGCGAAAGATGTCCAAGCCCAAAAACTCAACGCATCTGTGGAAGGGCTCGCTGCCAAGTGACACGGTTCCTGGTACGCATTTGATTGAGGTCCGCGAAACTGATATGCACGGACGGAAAATAGCTAGCCAGCGAGTCATTCGTATCGCCCCCGCCATGCAACAAGCTGCACCGCCTGAATAAGACAGCCCTGTAATGATCGCCACCTCTGGGAGCTGAGGAACTAAAGTCGTTGTCAGTTCCTAGGTGCTCGCGATACAATGACGGTAGTTAAGAATCAGTACTTTGCGTGAAGTGAAGGCGCAGACGAGCATGGTCCAGCAAGCCCAACCCGTTTATCAATATTGCCTCGACTCGTCGGATGTTATCGTTAGCGTCGACCATTGGTGGCTGGCTTTCGCCAAAGAAAACAACGCGACAGAGCTCGACGAGACATTGGTAGTCGGGCGACGGGCATGGGAGTTCATTGCCGATGAACCCACACGATCCTTGTACAAGGAAATCAATGCTTATGTACGTATGCACGACTCGCCTATCGCTGTGCCATTTCGCTGTGACTCACCAACGCTTCAGCGTTACATGCAGCTGACGATCAGCAAATGCGAACATCGTTTGCTGTTGTACAAGAGTGTTCTGATTCGCACGGCACCACAGCAAACACTCCGGATACTCGATTCTTCCCAGCAACGGTCCAACGATTTTCTTACCATGTGCAGCTTTTGCAAACGCTCTCTCATTGAGCCCTCGGGTTGGTTGGACATGGAAAATATTTCGCTCAAACTTCGCCTCTACGAAAAGCAGACCGTGCCCGAACTTCGCTATACCGTGTGTCCCAACTGCCTAAACAATGTTCCACTCAAACAAAAACAGCAACAGCCGATGTCCATTTGATCTGAACTCCTCCCCGAACCAGAGCGACTGATCCTTGTTGCCTTCCCGTTGCGATCAGTCATACCGGGGCACCTCCAACGGTCTCAAAGGACCCAGGATTGCACACCGATCGATCGTGCCAACACGTGCGGTTCAACCTGAAATTGGGGTGTGCTTTGACTGGCATGGCGATCTTGCGAGAGACTCGGCCCGCGAGACCCATCCGTTCAGTACCCGAAATGAGCCACCGCGTGTAATTTCGCCTGCTCCAACTTCGGTCAATCCCTTGATCAGCGGTGGTCGGAACATGTGGTCACGTGTCAGATGCGTCCAGAACGTCATCCCTTGGACACCCGCTTCGAACACCTCGATCTTGGCCAACCATTCTCGCAATTCCTCCAGTTCCATGCTTCGCAACCATTTGCTGGGTGGGCGTCCGTCTTGCGCTAGGCGCTCCAGCGACACGTGGCCGTACGATTCAGGTCCCAAAGCGGCGGCTCGCTGCGAACCACCGCCGGATGCCCTTCTTGCCTCCCATGATCGACGCGTCTGCATTCAATTGGCACCGGAGACTCATCAAGATATCCAGGCACTGCCTCGAAGCACTTCCCCGTCACGCGATGAACCGGTGTCGTGATCCCGGTCAGTTTCCATTGCCCGTGGAGCAACGACTCGCGTTCGTACCATTGCCAACTTTCGTTCGCGGCGGCCGTCCAGCGTTCTTCAGCTTTCGAGTCATCCGCGACTAGATCATTGAGACGCCGTGCTTCGCCGAATGGAAGAAACTGTTCCGATTCGACTAAATCTTGTGCAGGTGCACGACGCGAGGTCGTCAAAACGAATCCGCTAGCGGCCAGCCACGTTGAAAACGATCTTCGAGTCAGCAGTGTTGTGTTGGTTGCCATGTAAATTACCTTGAACTGGAGTATCCATAACGCTCGGTCGAGCCAACTGTTCCGTGCGATCAGCGAGATCTTCGTCATTAGGTAAATCCGAATCGAGCCGGGAATAAGGCGAGTGACTCACGCATCCCCTACCATTGGAAGTCGCCGCATCGGCGGACAATGGAACCTGCAATAAACTGGTATGCGCCCGACAGCTCCAATCAACGTGACGAAGCAATGTTCGACGAGTCATCCCTAGCGAGCGACCTACCGAGTTGGTTCGCCGCCCACGCCTAGTTCGGACGATGTGAAGGTTTTCAAACGACAATTTACTAGCGAGATGAGCAATGGCCGAAGCAAACTACTTTGCGACAACAAAGATCGTTGTCCCTTTTGACTTTTCAGACTTCTCTGCACAGGCGGTTGCGACCGCTTGCAAGATCGCAAGCCGAAACGAACAAGTGACGGTACTACATGTCATCAACCCTGCACAGCTTTACGGATTTGACGATAACGGTGGCTACGAAATCAGCGGCGGGATGGGGATCTCCATGGCAAACATTGAGGGAGCCAAAGAGATCGACGAAGCAAATTGTAAACATGCACTTCAAGCGATGCAGGTTTTGTTCAAGGATTCTAAGTAC
>JBGSNA010000232.1:0-138197 GCA_041739875.1 Pirellulaceae bacterium | reverse complement strand
TTCCGCCAAAACTTCTGGCTGATTGACGATCGAGTCAATCTCCGGCTTAGTCGGAGTTTCGGGCGACCCATCCAGCTTTCTGCGTACCGGGAACAGCTTCAACCAACGCTGCGCCACTTCCACATCGCTCCATGCCGCAACCACATCCGCACGACTGCGCAGCACAAGATGCAGGTGATTGCTGAGTACCGTGTACGTCAGGCAATCAATCCCGAAGACACTCGCGAGAAACTCCAAGCGATCACGAATCCAACCGCGTCGATGTTCAAAGGATTGCCCTGTAAAGCGATCTTCGCCACAGAGAAAGGCGCGTCGCACACATCTCTGCACCGCATGAAAGACCCGAACTTCCGCCGGATCAGCAACTTCGTAACGAGGTTTCCGAGGCAACAAAAGACTCCACAGTGCAAGGTTGAAGTCTCAAGTCTATCAAACCAGGATCAACCGGGAAATAGCTTGGATGGCCCCAGTTGTCCCAGCCCCAGTTGTCCCACCCCTCTTGCCTTTGTATTTCCAAAGCGTGACGGATTCTAGACTCCTGCAATGAACGCCTAGATCAAGACCTGGCGACCAATCACCGGTGAAGGACTTGAGCTCCTTGAACTCGCTCACAGGGACGGGTTTCAGATAGTTGGTAAGGCCAAGATTCGTTAACCCCTGCAAAAACAGTAGCCCCTGCAGGTCGATCGCGCCACCTTCACTAACAATTACCGAGGTTACGTCGGGATAGTCCTTTAGAAAATTAACGTCTGAAGCCTTGAAGGCACCCATTGATGAAATATGGATGCCAATCATTTTTTTGGCCCGCCATTCATCCATACATTCTGCTATACGCCCCGAATCAACGCTAAGCGTCTCGTGATCAATAAGTAGGACAGGCTGCCAGCCTGTCCCTGGTGAAATGACAGGCTGGCAGCCTGTCCTACGTTCAAATTCGTCAGTTGTTGTTCACGCGATCCTAATGAAGCGCCCACCAGCACCGTTGAATTCGTTGAAAGGAGCGTTTGACATCAGCTGATTTCATCCAATAGGCGCTGGCAACCTGAACCGATTCGAGCAACGACTTTGTCCAAAGCGATCCCTAAAGAAGTATAACCAAAGTCATCGTCCATTGATCCGAGCATGCGGAGTACTTCTTTTAAGTTGCCTAAGTTCGTCAGTGTTGAAAGGACTTTCGACGTCCTGCTCCTGTACATTGCACCCCTACAATTGTTGCGTATGTAATCGGCACTGCCCGCAAAGAGTCGCGGCTCGTATTATACTTTATCGACCATGAACAACTTAACTCTCGTATTGCACTCAATCGAATCAGGTCAAGCAAGGACGGAAGACCTCCTGCCGTTGGTCTATGACGAACTGCGCCGAATGGCTGGTGCGCAAATGCAGCATGAGCGTGCAGGTCAAACGTTGCAGGCAACTGCGCTGGTACACGAAGTCTTTCTTCGTTTGACCAGCGGTGAACAATTGAATTGGCTGAATCGTCGACACTTTTTTGGCGCAGCCGCGCTGGCGATGCAACGCATACTTGTCGAGCAAGCTCGTCGCCGGCAACAGCTCAAGCGGGGTGGAAATCTCGAGCGAGTTGATCTAATCGAAGTTGACATTGCAGTTTCCGGACAAGTTTCGGACTCGGAACTTTTAGCAATCCATGAGGCGTTTGGTGCGTTTGAAAAAGAGGAGCCGGCAAAAGCGGAACTCGTTCGTTTGCGCTATTTTGTCGGTTTGACGGAAGACGAGGCCGCAAAAACGTTGAATATTTCCCGAGCCACCGCGTCGCGTTGGTGGACATTTTCCCGAGCCTGGCTTTTTCAACGAATGCAAGGCAGTGAGACTGAGTAGTGCACCCTGCGCGAGAAGTTCGAAAAATTGTTTTTGAGATTCGTCAATTTGGTGAGGCGCTCCACTTTGTGATTTCGCATGGCAGGTTGAGACGATTACTTTGGCGACTACCCTAAGAAGCGACCTACCATGACGGAACCTGAAGAAACAAAACATCGCAACGAACCCAATGGCATCCCCGAAGCAGCGCCAGCCGGTGCGGCTTCGAGCGAGGGTCCATTGAAGCCGGAGCTATCCGTCGCCCCGAATTCAATCGAAGGCTTGTTCCTACGGGCATTGCAACTTCCTTCTCCAGAGGATCGAGAGGCTTTCCTCGATCGCAATTGTCAGAACGAACCAGAAAACCGCAAGCGAGTACTGGCTCTTCTGAGGGCACATGCTGACGCGGGAGATTTTCTCGAAACCCCAGCGGTGGATCGACCGACAAATGCCCCAATCTCACTCGGATTCCTGAAGCCATGCAATAAGGATGGCGTTCTGGGAACCATCGGGCCTTACGAAGTGCTGGAATCCATCGGTCGAGGAGGTATGGGAGTAGTACTGCGGGCAATGGATCCTAAGTTAAACCGGATTGTTGCAGTGAAAGCCTTATTGCCGGAACTGGCATCAAACCCTAATTCGCGTCGCCGCTTCCTAAGAGAAGCGCAAGCGGCCGCCGCCATAAGCCATCCCCATGTCGTCTCCATCCACGCGGTAGACGATAGCGATCAGAATCATAGTGGCACGCCGGTACCACCGTTCCTCGTCATGGAGTGTATCGTCGGGCAGTCGTTACAACAGAAGCTTGATAAAGTTGGCCCCTTACGCCTAACGGAAATTCTTCGAATTAGTCGGCAGATTAGCGATGGACTCGCCGCCGCGCATAAGCAGGGGTTGGTGCATCGCGATATCAAGCCCGCGAATATCTTGCTCGAGAACGGTGTCGAACGTGTCAAAATTACTGACTTTGGTTTGGCTCGAGCGATCGACGATATCACCGTGACTCGCACAGGTGAAGTCTGTGGAACGCCCCAGTACATGTCGCCTGAGCAAGCCTGTGGCGATCGGGTTGATCATCGAAGTGATTTATTCAGTCTGGGCTGTGTGATGTACGCTATGTGTACCGGCCATAGTCCCTTTCGCGGTGATAGTATTGCTCATGTCATCAAGCGAGTCACCCAAGACGAGCCACGATCCATAGCCGATCAGAACCCTGAAATTCCGGCTTGGCTGACTGAGATAATCAACTCGCTTCTTCAGAAGAAGGCAGAGCATCGTTTTCAATCCGCCGTAGACTTGGCGGCGATCCTGGATCAGCATCTCTCCCGCATTCAGCACCCGAGCGAGTCTGGCTCACACTCGGCGATCAATCAGCAAGTTCCCTATCGCAATAGCGGCACCCCATCACAGGCCCCTGCGAGTTCCGACATGAGCGACCAAGGAAGGCTACGACTAAAGATCGATGCCGATTGGTTAAGCAATCACTTTTTAATTCTCTCGGCGATCTTGGTTGTGGCTTCTCTGTTGATCTTGCCATCGTTGTGGCTATTGTCCTTGGCTGCGCGAGACGCAATCAATGGAAGCGATCTGTCTATTCTAGATCCAGGATTCTGGACGTCAGTATTCGCTCAGAAATTGCCAACTCTTGCCGTTCTTGGAATTGTGATTGCGGCGACGCTTCAGACCCTTTTCACAATCATTGAACGTCGAAAGCATCATCGCTTGCCATCGCAAGCATCTTCGCAAACTGCGTTCGAAACAGAATCCAAACCTGCTGACTCTCCGGCTGCAGGCTCGACTTCCGAGAATGTTTTCATGCAGTTTGGTCAGATAATAACACCCGTCCCGCTGGAAGCCGCACTTAATTACACAACGGTCAAGTCGATCGGCCGCGGCTGGATTCTGCTCACGCTTGTAGGAGTCGTCCTTTCATTGCTCCTTCACCCAACACTCAGCTTGGCAGCGAACTCAATGCAGCTTATCAGTCAAGCATTCCAATATCCAGCATTCATGCTTGGGACCTGGATCATGTCGTTGTTGGGGACCAAAATCTTCACTCCCACGGTACCATTGCGAAACTGGGCCTTGCTGAGTTCTACGATGTTGGGCTGCATGTCTTTGGGTTACTTCTGGACCACGGTCGCGCGCATGCCGTTTTCTGGAAACCTCAATGAGCTCTCCTCGCGAACACTCATGGGCGCAGCAATCGTCCCCACGATGATCTTTCTAACGTACTGTTTTTGGGCTTACCTGGAGATCATCAAGAATCCTGTAGCCATCCAGCAAGTGCGTCAGCTAGCTGGCCCTAAGGGGCTGCATTCGAATAGATCTTATGTAGTGCTTGTCATTACTGTTCCACTTTTGCTAATCGGACTGAGCGCGATCCTTTTCAATACTGGCTTTGTATCCAACCTGAAACCATCCACACCGCCAACTGTCAAAGTCCGAAAAGAAGAGTCTGTTCAATCCGATAGTGAGAAGATTGCTTCTGACGACGAGTCGACGCAGTGGATTCCGTTTAACTTCTACGTTCCGGACGGAGTTAAGGTCCGAATGAATCACAAAGGCAAGAATGGTGAGTTCATGACCTACGGTTCGAGCCCCTTTGCCTACAGTTTTGTTGCTTCGATGGAGCACACTTTTTACGTTTCCGATGTGCCTGGGCGACCGGATGAGAGGTTTGCATTCACGTTGGATGTGCGTCGAATTGACAAAGAGATGTATGATCGGCAATTAAGTACGGAGCCCGTTCGCATCGATTTGACCAACGAGGACTTCGCTCGTATTGAAAACGGAAACGCGATCACGAAAATGATTTACCTACCACGCGAAGAGTTGCTCGCAAATGGACAACAGGCTCTAAAGACACTCACCAGTTCAGACGTAGGCGAGGGCATGGACGTCGTTACGGAAGCGGAAAAACTTGGAACAATCATCGCGATTCTTCGATCGACTTCGGCCCAGCCAAACGAAGAACATGCACGTAGCAAATGAGTCTGTTGGCGATGATTTGCGGTTGGGAGTTGAGCGAATGAGAACGCGCACCATGTATAGGAAATCCGATTTTCTGGTTGCTTGGACCAACTCTTCGTTGAAATCCGTTTAGATGCGAGTGCAATTAACGTGCGGCTGGTTCTGCAGCGTACATGCTCAATATATCAGCGACTTCGGAACGGGTTGTCGGAGTTATTACTCGACGTTCCTCTTGAGGTAGATCCTTCTCTGATTTCTCCAATTCTGCCACGGTATCTTCAAGGATCTTGATGGCGTCCTGCTTGTTCTCGTCAATGAAGAAAAGCTGTGCTTGAGTCCGAGAAGTCCAAAATCGCAATACACGTGCCGAAAAGTCAGCCTTAGTTAATGACGCAACGTAGCTCTCAGAATTGAGAATTGCGTCCGCCAGATGCAGAATAGCTTGATCCTTGCATGGAGCTTCAGGCCCCGCCGCATTGACGAGAGCGGCTGCACAGCGGTGCATCACCATTGGGTCACCTGATAGCTGCGATTGGATGGCATACTGCTGACACGCGGTTAGTGCCGAATTTCGCTCGTCGGGTAACCTGACCCTTATGAACACATCAAACCCTCGAAACAATTCTATTTCAAAATTGGAGCCTGCGTACTCCTGCATTGCCTGGATTGTGCCAGCGAGGGCGGCCTTGTACTCGCCGCCTATCACCATTTGGTTCAATCGATCGTATTCTGCTCGCGCTCGACTGGCCCGTTCTCGAGCCTGCCGCTGAGCCATTACTACTCCCTGCTCGAGTGCCAAGCGTTGAATATCCTTACCTGCGTCGAATGTTCCCTTGACTATTTTCTCCAATGGTTCGTCGATTAGCGCTGCATGTCCAATCCAGGCAATTTTACTGTTAGCGTCAATGATAAATGCGTGAGGAATGCTGGACTGACAAGCAGCATCCGACCAATGATTCCACGTTTGCGATTCGACATCGACCGCGACTCGATACGAAACTTTCAGGTTCCGCTTCTTTAAGAACTCTCTTACCTCCGTTGCCTCTTCGGGGAATACGCTGATGATCACTACTTCCGGAAAACGTTCCTGTAGAGCACTAAGGTGGGGCATTAGCCGGATGCAGGGAACGCACGTTGTCCCGGAGAATTCGATCACATACACGGTACCTTTGGTGAGTTGACCGATCGGTTCGCCGGCAACAAATTCGCCCAAAGTGAGTGGTGGGGCCGCGTCACCGATTTGCAAGGGAGCCGTCTGCAACAGCAAGCTTTGAGTTGCCAGAGCCAAAAGTGCAAAAATTGTTGACATTTGGTTCCTACTGTTGTCCGATTTGTAGAGACTGTTTCGGTAAGTGACGGACGATTCATGTTACTCGATCATCAACGTCGTTGGCCTGGAAGTTTGGACGGATCGAGATCAGTTACGCTAGCGAATATCTGTTTCTTAGGCAGGTCAGCATCTGCAATCGTTGCAACCTTGAAGTCGCTGCATTCCAGGAAATAACAGATGAAATAGGGAATCGTGACAGCACAAGGTAGCATACCTGGGGAAATAATGTCCTGGATGCCCTTCGGAAAAATTGTCAGGGTAGTGAGACTAATTCAGCAATTTACGAATCGCCTCATCGGATGGCGGATGGTTTGTGAATCCTTCGACAACTTTGCCTTGGCGATCGATCAAGAAGTAGGTCGGATAGGATTCGATTCGGTATGCCTTTGCCGAGTCTCCTGTATCGACAACGACTGGAAAAGTGATGTCGTTTTCCTTGAGAAATTCGGCAACCGATTCGCTGGCTTTATTGGAATGGACACCGATTACGGTTAGCCCTTTGTCTGCAAACTTTTTGTAGATTGCTTCTACCTTGGGCAAGTTCTTGACGCACGGTCCACACCACGTACCCCAGAAATCCAACAATACAGGTGTCCCGCGAAGCTTCGACAAGTCGACTGATGATGGAACGTTAAAGGTCTCGCCGTACGACAGTTCCGGGACGATGCCATTCTTCATAAGCTCCTGCGTCTGCTTTTTCTGGAACAAGGCGGCCACCATCTCATCGGTCGATCGACTTGCGATAAACAACTCGCCGTCATCCTCAACCCGCCGTTCACCAAAGAAGAATTGCGCCGGTCGAAACCCGCCAGCTCCTCCATAGCCGCGTCCCTTGAATTCCAGATGCTCTAGCCGCAACCAGATGTCATGGCGATCACCGTCCGCGAGTCCGCTGGTGACCCAACACCATTCGTCGATTTGACCGCCAGCGAGCTTGATCCCTTTGGACTTCATTTGGCCCGATGCAAGTTCCTTGACGGGCGTTATGTCAATTGTGGGCCATTGATCACCGGCCTGTTTTAACTGTCGCGAGATGCGAATATCGCCGTGAGTCTCGCTGACAAAGAACCTCCCGAATTCAATCTTGAAGCCACCGCTGCGCTCGTCGACATTGGCTTTGATATCTTCTCCCGCGTTGGCACTGGCGAGAACGCATTGCCATTGTGTGTTTCCCTCATCTGAGACTCGACGAACGACCAGCCAACCTTGGTCGACCCACGCTTCGATCGTTGCCTTCTGGACCAGCACACTCCCGCTTTCGTCCATGACTAGCGGAAGGGAAACGGACTTTTTCCAACCATCCGGTAAGCTCCTGTTCGTAACATTGTTTACACTCTGTGCAGTTTCTCTCGAACAGCCATAACATGCCGACACCAACAATACAAAGATAGACAGTTTCATCCAGATGCGCATAGCATCCTCCAGTTCTTCTAAAGGGACAAAAGGGACAGATCATATAGCCGAGCTATTTCACCAGGGAATCGAGCGTCAAGACGTTATCACCAGTCGCACCTAGCGTTAGCTCTTGCATAACATCGAAAGCTTCTTGCAAGCGATCCTCAGGAAACTGCAACGGAAGTATTTCACCGGACGCGGAGTTGCCATCGTATGTGACGGTTGCACGAATCGTTGTTCCAGAAAATTGCTCCTCTCCCGATAACGATATAAGTGACCATCGCCAACGAACTCCGTTGCTTGAGAACTCTCGAAGGTTCTCAACTTCTAGAACCGCGTTCGACTCTTGACCAGCTAGTGAAAACTTTGGTTCGTGCGTGAACCACCTAATATCGTCGTCAACCATGATGTGCTGAGTCCAACAAACGAGTGCCTTGGTCGAACTTAATTGCAGTGCATACCAAGTTCCCAATCGTGCGGGGCCGGCCGAAGAGAAGCCAACCGCCTCAATTCCAGCGAACTCACGGGGAATCAGAGCATGATCATGTTCCAACGGGAACAAATTATCCGGAGCATCTTCATTGGCGAGTATGTTACTGAGCGTCAACGCAAGCTGAGGCTCTGCACCACTGCTTAGGTGAAATATATCCACTCGCACAGGAAGACCATTCCGAGGGTTCAGCCAAATACGCTGCAATGTTCCTTGACCATCTGATAAGCCTCCCAATTTCTGTTCATAAACATCGCATTTGACGCCATTGGCATACTCGGTTCGCACCTTTGAAAACTGGTCCGTGGGTCCATGGACCAGTTGCTCGAAAGTGAGTGACTGGATCATCAGCTCAACCATCAATTCCGATGTGCGTGGATCCACAGGTACGACAAAGCGATTGCCAGACGAAGGGTCTTCGCTGACACGCAAATCTCCATCAATCACCGTATGATTTTGTTGCACGACGGTGGCTCTACCGTCGCCCTGATCCGAGAATCCGTAACTTTGCAACCACAGTCGTTTCGGTCTCTCAAAATACCACCGAACCGGAAACTTCTTTGTCTCTCTTTCGCCTTGGCTGTTGACAACCTTCTGAACGATAAATCCTTGGACATGCAGACTTCGGACAGCTAGCAAGCGTTGCGTCAAGGTTTCAATTCCGTACGCAACACTAGTATTGGAATTCAGCAGTACTAACGAGCTGACCATTATCAAAAGCACTGCGGCAATCGTCGCAATCATCCGATTGAGTTTGTACCAATGATGTTGTGCAACCGACTTTGTCACCACAACGTTTGGTTCATTGGCAATGCGACTCATCAACTCATCGCGTTGCGATTCGTGATCTTCAGAGAACACATCGTATGCGTTTCGAAGGCCGTTATCTCGCTGATTGCCACTATTCATCGTTTGCAATCTCCGAGTTTTTGAGTTTTTCCGCGAGTAGACTTCGGGCCCGACCCAAGACTTTGTAAAAACCTGACTGGGACATCTTTAGGATTTGACGTGCCGTCTCCGCCGGTTGTTCATCTAAGTAAAACAGGTGCAGTGCCATTCGCTCCGTCTCCGGCAGCTCACGGATCATCGCATGCAATTCGGAAGCTCTGGATTGATCTGCTTGGCGTTCGTCGATATCGCCAGCATGCTCATCAAGTACAGAATCAACAAATCTCGCCTTCTCTCGGGATTTTCTGCGTTGCCAATCGATGATCGCATTCCGCGTAATACCCGTCAGCCAGAAGCCGAATCTTCCCGGTTCATGCAATTCGCTAAGCTGGCGGTAGGCTTTCATAAATACTTCCTGACAAAGGTCGTTGGCATCACTGAGATTCCCGGTGCCCTCGAAACTCAGGCACCGAACGAGCCGCGCGTAACGATCGTACAGTTCGGCAAAGGCATTTAGCTCGCCGGCTTGTACGCGGTTGACTGCATCGGCATCGATTGCTTCTCTCAACAAATCTCTCCCTTTACCAAACAAGACGAGCCAATCCTAACTTTTTCCACGATCAAGCGAAGAATTGTTAGTTTTGTGTTTCTGGACAGCGTCAGACGTTGAGCCAGTTCGTTCTCCTGCCGCTTAAAACGACTCAGGCCGAGGTGTTGCCTCGTCGGCCTTGTTCGTTGCATCGTCTAAATGATTTAGCTTATTGCTGGCTCAAGTTGAGCGGCCGGAAGAGATCGTCAGCGAACTTGACTTCAAAATCAAAGTAATATTGGCGAATCTGAACTGACTTGTTCGCTGATACACTGCGGCGAGTCTTCTGTGGATACCAGTGACCTCCTGGCGACTGTGCGTACTCGGCGAACTCCTCAGTGTCGAGATAGGCTAGTTCTGATTTGCCACTCTCCTTACTGATGACGGGCTGAATAGCTCTGATCACACAGTAATCATGCTCTGGATCACACCAATAGGTCGTTGGTTGAACACCGAGCAAGTCATCATCGCGGCGAACGATGACGCGAACTGAACCTGCAGGACCATCATCGGGAATAGCATCGAAAATGAAACGGTTGGTTGCCAACTCAGTCCACAAGTGCGGACGACTATGGAACTCAGGCATCAATTCTGACCACACTGCAGTCGGATCAGTTGGAATACCACTCACTGGATTCGTCATTCGCATTTCGACTTCCAACTTGGGTATCTCGTCTTGAGGCAAACGACCGTCTACCATCGCATAAGTCGTGTAGGTCTTGCCATTACAAATCAGCATTGGCACAAAGTAAAAATCGTCGCGGTGCTCAATCCACCACTTCTTCATGTCGGTTCCTGGGGCTGGCGAGACGACTTCAGGTTTGGCTCGCAAGAGACCATCCACTCGATACTGGTTACCATGTCGACGGACTCGACGGACGTTCAACCCGTGCGGTTGCGTTGGTGAAAAGTCTTGCCCCTCAACATGTTCCACCAAGATCATGTCATAGTCGTCGAAGGATGTTCTGCCAATTCGCAGTTTGTCTGCGATCTTGGTTACATCCGAACTGGCAATGCGATCTACGACTTCCGCATCTCGGGGTACATCCATGGCATGAATGTCGACTGGACCATTGCTGGGATAGTCAAACTTTGTCAGGCTGCGGGAGCCGTCCGAGAACGTTTCTTCCCAACTAGACATCAGACCACTTACGGCGTCCAAGCGAACGACGACGCGGCGGCTGACGTTGAGTATCGTTACATGTTGGAGGCGAAACGAGTATTCGACGAGATCATGTCCATCGACAACTGTTTTTGTCGTGGATGGTCTTGAAACTTGATGGTTAGGGAACATCGTCGCGGCAGTCGATTCGTTCATCAGTGCATCGATGAAGCCACCACCCGCAGGCATTTCTTGGCTAGTAGTATCCACTCGCGTTTTGTAAATACGATTCGCTTTAGAGTCAAACTTCGAAGCGACTCCCGATGCCATATCTCGAAATTCCGTAAGCTGAGGATGGCGAATAGCAACGATGCGCTGGGCGGGTGAAAACCAAGTCTCGGACTCGATCACTTGATTTCCTGAATGCGTGGTCGTGATCGCATGTACCCAAAGTTGCTGTCGAGCTTTCTCCAAGGCTTGTGCTAACAGATTGCCGCTGGTGAAGAAGCTTGGCACTATGATAGCCAACAGTGAAGCAGCTACAGCCAAGGCGGCAATACTCCAACGCCTGACCTTGCGTTGACTGACGGGTGCAATGGTGACGCTGCCAACCTGCTGAGCCTGCTCCACCATCTTTTTTGTGGCCAAAATTAATTCTTCAGGCGGAAGCGCTCGAGGTGCTTGGTCAAGAACCGCTTGAGTTGCTCGATCGAGCAGTTCGTCATAGTTATTTGCGTTTTGCATGGGACGGAACTCCTGTTTCTGATTTGTTTGTTGTCGCGGGTGCAAACGAATGCAATTGTTCTTTGAGGGCCGCGCGTGCTCGGTTGAGCAGAACGCCGACATGCGACTCGGTAATCCCAATCGCCATTGCCGCCTCGTCGTAAGTCATGGCGTCCAAACAGATCATTGAAAAAATCTGTGCTTGGCGCGGTTCAATGGTTGCGAGTGCCGCTCGCAACGCGCTGGCTAACTCGGTTGAGTCGAGCCGTTCTTGCGGAGGAGCGGAATTTGAGTCCGCTATTTCCGTCAGGTAGTCGCTGTGTTGAATTTGGCTGTCGCGATATCGTCGTCTAAGACAATCGATTGCCTTAACCGATGCGAGATGTCGAAGCGTGGCGGTCCAACTGAGGACCTTTTGTTTTCTGGAAAGTTCCAAGGCGGCCGAGAATACTTCCTGAAAACAATCCGACGCATCATCGCGATTGCCAATCAACCGACGAATGATGGACCATACCAAAGGCCCATGTTTCTCGATCAAGTCTGACCAATCATGCATGAAAGCTCCTTCGCTTAAGGGGGGCGAATTGTGTTAAGGAGTTAAGTCGGGCGAGGAGCGTTTTCCTTACAAGAAATTCTAACTTCTCGGCAAAATACCGTTTTGACTCGTTAACAAGGGCTCAGATGTCCGTCGATTTGCTGGAAAGCGAACCGCCTTTCAGTACGCGTCTTAAACGACTCAGGCCGAAGCGAAGCCGCCTCGGCCTGGAGAATTCATTCCAACTATTTAACGCCACTAAAACTACTTGGAATACAGCTTGTCGTTGATGATGGTGGCAGCTTTGCTAATTGCGAGCTGGTACACCATCTTGAGGCGCTTTCACATCGACGTTTGGAAGCAACTCACGCAATCGATCAACTGGTAACGTGAACTTGCCATGGTAACCGACGTAAAGGGTCTTCAGCGCGGGGAGCCGTTTCATACTTTCCAGACCAGCGTCGGTTACAGTCGTTTTGGGGTTCGTCGAGTAAACGGGCGCCAATACGAGTGTCTCGAGTTGTGGCAGAACAGATAACTCAGCAATCGTAGCATCGTTCAAGTTTTCAAAAGAACTCAGGAACAGCGTATGCAACTTCGGCAAACTTGCGAGTTGCTGAAGCCCACCGGCAAAGTTGGCTTGACTTAGGTCCAGCGATTCAAGTTGCGATAGTCCAGCCAATTTCTGTAGATCATTTCCGCTGAGCCGTCGTGAATCCTCTTCCATCATACGAACACCGCCGAGGGAAAGTCGCTGCAACGTCTTGCATTGAGCTACGCTGTCTAAGTCTTTCTGCGTTAAGTACAAGTTCGCTAGATCAAGCCCTTTCAGATTCGTAAACTCACTCAGAAAGGCAAGGCGATTTGAGTCCTGCGGACGATCTGGTTTCCATCCATCAGGCACGACCTTCTGAACAATCGGCTCACCAGGTTGGAAAGTCACTGGTGACTCAATGAGCTCTGCCATCAAACCAAGCGTCAGATATTGCACATCTTTTTGCTTGCCTTGCTTACGTATCGTTTCTAACTCGTCGTAGTCAACAATTGCTGATCGTGGCAGCTCGAATCGAGGAGTGCTAACGCGAACGCTGCGGACATCGCGATTGTTTTCTCCAGTCGAAGGAGGAGTTGGCTCAGGCGGAAGTGAATTCAAGTCTGCGTCTCTAATCGTTAGGTCAGCGTAGACAATCTTGAACTCGTTGTCTCCGTTGGGCGAGTACCAAAGTATGGGACGATCGACTTCGTTGAGTCGAGCGCCGCCAAAGTAGTGTAACCGGTTGCCTTCGTTCAGCGAGAACAAGAACCCTGTGCCGCGAGCGACCGTTGAAGAAAACTCATTGAACGTCTTCCATGCCTGTATTCGAGAGTCGCCCTCTCCAGCTAACGCTTGTTCGAGCTTGGTCGCGAATTTAGATTGAATTCCCAAAGGTGTCCCATTGTCATCATTTGCTGCCAGTGATGTAGGAAACTGTGAGTCGTTCACTTCGGCACACCGTCGCAACATCTTTACCAAATCATCGACGGTTATGGCACTGGTGTCAGGTTTAGGCATGTCGAATGCAAAGTTTGTATATCCTTCTGGCAGCGAGGTAGAAAACAAAGCTTCCTCCACAGGTACATCAAACTCGAAATCCGACATCACTTTCCACATCGACACGTCTTGACCGCCAGCGAAGTGGCTAGGAATCGCAAAGCGCACCCGTATCTGAACTGGAAGCAAAGATTTTGGATCGAACCAAGCTTCGACAATTTCGCCGTCAATCTCCGATCGCAACCCGATTGCTCGTTCACCGTCGATTCTACGTAGGCCAAGCTCCTCTACATTGTCTCGTTGCTTTCGATCGACATTAAAGTGCTTGCGAACCGCATCGACGAGTTTAACCGGTGTATCGTTGGAAATTAATTCCGCAACTCGCCCTGTCATTCGCATCGCCTCCATCGATCCGTCGTGAAGCACCAAGTAATCACCAGTATCACTGTTAATGATCTCGGTCCGCCCGATCTGCTCGTCATGAAGTCGAAAGTGTGACGGAGCAAGATAAGTGAGCTTCTTTCCGTTCGTACCATCGACATCGGTCAAAGCATTTTCATCAACAAACTGAATACGACATATCAACGTCTTCAAACTCTCCAAACGCTCGGCCACCTGTGCAAAGAGACTGTCCGTTCTGAAAAGAGCCGGAACCACGATTGCCAAAAGCGAAGCAGCGATTGCGATTCCTGCAATCGCCCATCTCCGGGCATGTCGGGGTTGAGACCGTGCGACTCCATTGGAAAGACGAAGGCTCTGTGGTTGCTCGTCAGCTACAGTTAGCGCCTGTGTTTTAACGCGTTGGATTGCGTCAGCAGGCAAGGGTTCGCTGAGTACAGCCCAGACTGCCGCTTCAAGCTGCGGGTCGAGATCATCATTGTAAACACTATAGGTTGATGGTTTGTCGTTCATATTATCGGACTCCGTTGAAGGATTTGAGTTGTTCTTGCAGTCGCCCGCGTGCCTTGTAGAGCGCCGTTGAAACCGCTTCGACTGAGATAGTTAAGATTGCGGCCACTTCGTTTCGATCGAGTTGCTCGAAGTGACTCAATGAAAAGACGGCAGCTTGCTGTTCGGGCAATTGTGACGCTGCGTTACGCAACCACGCGGCGAGTTCAGCGCCAACCACGTGATGATGTGGCTCCAGGTTCGAGACGTAGTGAGCCTCGTCAATCTCAATACTTTTGCGTCGTCGACGCAGCAAATCGATGGCTCGGGTCGTAGCCAAACGTGCAAAGAGCCCTGACCAACTTTGGATTGGACCAGATTCCTGAAGGTTCTTGGCTTCGATAAAAACCAGCTGCGAAACATCTTCGGCGTCATGAACAGAGCCGAGGATACGGTAAGCGATGCGAAAAACACGTTCCGCATGACGCTCCACAATCTTAGGCCAATCAGGTGGATGTTCTTCGGCCATGGCAACTCCTTAGTGAGTGGTTGAGTGTTGGACTATAAAGAAGTCGCAACAGAATGCCCGCCATGACCCACAAATCACCTCTTTTTCCAAATTACTATGGGTAATCGAAATTGGTTGCGTGTTTCCTTACAAACTTTCTCTTCTGATGTCGTCCAACGGCTATGCCGACCAGTAAGTTTCCCAGCCGCATCATAAACGTGTCATGGTGCAGTCGGCTTGGTAGCAGGCGATTTCATCGGATTTCATGGTGATTTGAGCGGGAGTTGATAGGATATCGGCGGCAAGTCCGTTTTCGACCCGATCAATCGTTCCCAAATGCGATGCCAGATTCCGCTGCGGTTTGCAGTCCGAAGATCGACGATGAACTGACCTGTGACGCGGTGCCAACGCTTACCGCGTTTGCACGAACACGCCGTCACGCCCGACTTGCAGCAAAACGTCGTGTTTTCCGTCGCTCCGGCGAGCTTCTTCGATCCAGTCTATCAGTTGTCCGATCGCTTCCGCCAGCGCCGGTGTCATTCGCTCGGCAACGATCCCCAACCGCATGTCCAGGGGAGCGATGCCGGGCATTTTGGGCTGCGTGTTTTGAAAGTACCAACGGTCATAGGAGATGGCGCCGAAACGAATGTCGATGTTGTTGGCAGTGCGTCGATTGCGGCGGTAGCTTTCTCCTCCGAAGCGAAACGAACTGACTGTTTGGTCGCGGTCGGTCGACTCGATTCTTCGGATGGTTCGTTGCATGATCAGCCGCGCCAGTTCACGGACAAGGCGTTCCAAGCGTCGCTCGAACTTGTCAGTACTGGAGGGCGTGATCTCTGAAGTGGAAAAAAGATTGTACCGCTGCGATGACTCTCCAGATGACGGCGAGCAACTGGCTGATGAAATCAAGTTCGAGAAGCCTGACGAGTCGTTCAAGCGAAGCGAGTGATGTGGTAAAGTTATTCATGGCGTCCGTTCCTGGTGAGATGATTGGTGTCCAAACCGAAAACACCCATTGGGACACGGACGCCGTTTTCGTCCAATAGCAATCCGAACCTCAGCGGCATCGGCCTGCTGCTACCAAGCCGACTGCACCCACTTGGAATTATGATCTGGCACGGCGATGTGTTCCATATTTCATAGCCATTGCACTTATGTTCTTTGCCATCACGCAAATCTGGAACGACTCATTTCTTCTCTTTGTCGCGTACGAGGCACTTACCATGATTGCGACATTGACGCTTTATACTGCGTGCTTTTGGCTTCGACGTGAAAAAGGCGCTGAGTTTCTATCCGCAGGAATCATTGTGGGGATTGTCGCCGCTATCGTCGATACTCAATCGTCGCTCCAGATGACATGGATTTGGACGTTCAACAACCACGGACTTTTTCACCTGGTGCAAATGCTCAGCCTGTTGCTGATTGCGATCGGAATCCACGTTTCTCATCTTCCGAACTCGAACGCACTAACTGAGTAATTCACTCGCTTTCGGTTGTGGGCTAATCGCGCCACAAGAGTCACCATGCTACAAACTCGGCCACTGGCATGGAGAGTGCCCGCGTGGTGTGCGATTAAGAACGAAATTGGAGCGAGGCTGTGACATTGTTGCCTTGGGTCGAGTAAACTTGAGTTTCCTGCCGAGCACGTTCGAAGCTCGAAGTTCCCCATGTTTCTCACCAAGGTTTCTCTCTATGCAATCTTTCTTGTCTCGCATTTCGTTGTCTGCGGCGCTCGCAATGAGCGCTCAATTTGCTGTGGCCGATGTTGCCGTGCCAAATATCTTCAGCAGCTCGATGGTCTTGCAACGTGATCAGCCGAACGCGGTTTGGGGCAAGGCTGATCCTGGCGAAACCGTCACCGTTAGCATTGCAGCCCAAAAACATTCAGCCACTACTGGTGCCGATGGTCTCTGGAAAGTCACGCTGGATCCGATGGCGGTGGGCGAACCACTCGAGCTTGTCATCGCTGGCAAGAATGAAATTCGTCTCTCGGATGTTCTCGTCGGTGAAGTTTGGATTTGTTCGGGCCAGTCGAACATGCAGTGGTCGGTCAGCAATTCGACTGACTTTGCCCTGGAAGCCGCAAGTGCTAAGTTCCCGGAAATCCGGATGATCAACTTCCCGCAGGTTGGTGTGCAAGAGCCCATCTGGACGCACGACGATCGCAAGTGGATGGTCTGTACGCCTGAGTCCGTTGGAAGTTTTTCGGCTGTCGGATACTTCTTCGGTCGCCAACTGCATCAGACCCTCGGCGTGCCGATTGGAATGATCAATAACGCGTGGGGTGGCTCGGCATGCGAAGCGTGGATCAACCGCGACACACTTGCGGCTGACGAACAGTTCACGCCGCTGATGGAACGTTGGGCTGCAAATGAAAAGCAATACGAAGAACTGAATGCAAACACCAGTCGCAATGACGATGAAGAAAAACAGTTCAAGAACCTCGGAAATCAGATGCGAGGAAACAGTCGGCCTGGGAATATCTATAACGGCGTTTTGAAGTCACACTTGGGTTACGGTATTCGGGGTGCAATTTGGTACCAAGGCGAGAGCAACGCTAGCCGTGCGTATCAGTATCGTGAGTTGTTTCCGTTGATGATCAAATCTTGGCGTGAAGAGTGGGGGCAAGGCGATTTTCCTTTTTACTGGGTTCAACTCGCCGACTTTATGGCCGAGAAGTCTGAACCGGGCGACAGCGCTTGGGCGGAACTTCGCGAAGCACAAACGATGACCATGTCGGCGCTTCCGCACACGGGACAAGCTGTCATCATCGACCTCGGTGAAGGCAAAGATATTCACCCGCGAAACAAGGTGGATGTGGGAATGCGTTTGGCGCGATGGGCGCTCGCCAATGAGTACGGACTCAAGATCCCGTTCCGCAGTCCGCAATTCAAATCCATCGAGGTTACTGGCAACAAAGCAGTCCTCACATTCGACTTCATCGATAAAGGCTGGCGCCCGTTCGACGTGAACGATCTCCAAGGCTTCACGATCGCGGGAGAGGACAAAAAGTTTGTTAACGCGAAAGCAACGTTGCTCAATGATGGCCGGATTGAAGTGTCGGCTGAATCGGTCACGACTCCCGCCTCTGTACGATACGGCTGGGCCGATAACCCCATTTGCAATCTGTACGGCAAGGATGATCTTCCGCTAACACCATTCCGCACGGACGATTGGCCCGGCGTGACGGCAAATTCGAACTAGCACGGATCGACGCAACTTGAACGGATCCGTGTCGCAAGCACGGATCCGTTTGCTTTCCATGCACCACAACCGAATAAATGAACGACAAACATCCGATGAAACTGTTAACCTTAAGCTTCGTTCTTGCCATAACGCTAATGGCACCCGACATCATTGCAATCGCACAGAATGACGCGTTGCCGCGAAGTACACCGGAGGCACAAGGAGTTTCATCGAAAACAGTTCGAGAGTACATCGAAACGGCCGACCGTGAAGTCGACTCGATGCACAGCTTCATGTTGGTTCGACATGGGCATGTGATTGCCGAAGCTTGGTGGACACCTGAGTCTGCGGAGAGACAGCACGTTCTTTGGTCTTTAAGCAAGAGCTTTACTTCGACTGCGGTTGGTTTGCTCGTTGCGGAAGGTAAGTTGAGTGTTGACGACCTCGTGTTGCCCTTCTTTCCAGACGACGCACCACCAGAGCCCTCCGCCAATTTAAAGGCGATGCGGGTACGCGATTTGTTGACGATGTCGACGGGTCATCAAGACGAGGTCAATTGGCGTGAGGCTGCGGACTGGGCAAAGGCCTTTCTTTCCCATCCCGTTCCTCACAAACCTGGAACGCATTTTCGCTACAATACGCCAGCAACCTACATGCTTTCGGCGATCGTCCAAAAAGTGTCCGGGATGACCGTACTTGAGTACCTAAAGCCAAGGCTATTTGAACCACTTGGGATCCATGAGCCTGTCTGGGACAACAGCCCTCAGGGAGTTTCGATCGGCGGTTATGGATTGTTCGTTCGCACAGAAGACATAGCCAAATTTGGACAACTCTATTTGCAACGTGGTGTATGGAATGGGAAACAACTTTTGCCCGCGGAATGGGTGGACCAGGCGACATCAAAGCAAGTTTCCAACGGCAGTGATCCAAGCAAGGATTGGGACCAAGGCTACGGTTTTCAGTTCTGGCGGTGTCGGCACGGAGCTTATCGCGGCGATGGAAAGGACGGACAGTTTTGTATCGTACTTCCGGAGCAAGACGCAGTCATCGCAATTACCGCGAACACAGGCAACATGCAGGCTGAACTGAACGTGGTTTGGGATAAGTTATTGGCTGGCTTTGGCAGCATGCCACTGGACGAGAATCCGGAAGAGCAGGCGAAGCTGAAAGCGTTGATTACCGGACTGAAAGCATCTCGGTAGTCACTCGCTAGATGTCAATAATCCGCGAATGCGAATGACGCTGGTTCGAGAAACGCTCCCTATTAAACACGTCGCTTGGTCGAGTCGCGCATTCTATCGATTGCGCAACTCAACCGACAGCAATGCTTTGTCGTTTTACCTTACGGCGCACCAAAGCAAAACAAATGTTTTTCGCCGCGAATCAAGATGCGATTTTCCAGAGGTACCGGCGAACCGATCACCGACTCTTTCATGTCGTGTTCCGCGAGCAACTTGAATTCGTCCCCGGCGACGGAGGCAACAAATACGACACCGTCTTCTCGCGGAGCGTAAAGTGTTCCACCAGCGATCAGTGGCGAGGAGTAGAAATTAGCCCGGCTCTTGGGAAATGCGTCGCTCCAAACCGTTTTGCCAGTTGCTGGTTCGATGCACTCTACTTCACCGCGATCTCGAACCAAATAGATGCGGCCTTGGAAAGCCGCAGGCGTTGGAACAAACGAGCTGATATCGTCACGTTGCCACACATGGTTCGTCGCGGTGACGTCACCGCTATTCGTGAGCCGAATACCAAACAGGCGAGGGAGATCTTGATCGTTCCGCCCGTAACAAATAACGGCTATATCGTCAACAATGACCGGCATCACGATTGCTGGCCAGAGTTTATTGGCTTCAGGATTAAAATTTCCGCACGTCCAAACAACCTTGCCGTCACTTGCGTTGTGAATCGTTAAATGCTCCGCGCCCCATACCAGCAATGATGGTTTCCCATCGTGCTCAATCACCAAGGGGGTCGTGTAACCATGGTCGCACTCGGTGGGTGTGGTGTAGTTACGAGATTCTTTCCAGACCAACTCGCCACTGGATTTATCAAACGCCGCCAACCACGATTCCCCTTGATGCATGCGCGCCATGATGACGTGCTTGTCGGTTAGAACGGGTGAGGTGCCGTGATCCCAAAAAAGCGTGTCTTTTCCGAAACGCTCGACCAAGTTGGTGCTCCAGCGGATCGATCCATCAAGCTCCACAGCCGCCAGCGTTCCGCTCTTGAAATAGACGAACACACCCGAACCGTCCGTGACTGGTGAAGCATTGCTGCCCGACCCGTTGCGATGCTTGCCAGCGTTCTCGGTCCCGAACGTGGTGATCCAACGCTGCTTGCCGGTCGAGTCGAATGACAGTACTGCATCGCTTCCGTCCTTGGGGGCTGTCAAGTAAATATTGTTCTCCAAAACGATCGGAGTCGAACACCCTTTGCCTGGCAACTCAACTTTCCAACGCGAGTTTTGGTCGCCAAGATCCGCTGGATAGCTCCCACTCTCGACACCGCCGTTGTCATCGGGACCTCGCCAATTCGGCCAGTCGGCGTGGGCGGTGGACCAAGCGACGCAGGTCAAGCTGGCAACAAGTAAAGTCGCAGGAACGTTGAAAATGATTGCCATGTTTCGAAAAGTCCGAATTGAAAAAGTCTGAATCGAATTTGAGTTGCTGAACGGATTGTGTCTGTTGCTTCATTCCATGAGAACTGCGCGTAGTCGCCATCAGCGGCTACTTCAATACATCATCGACAAACTGGAACAGAGCGATGGTTGCCGGATCATCAGCTGTACCGAGATCATCGTTAAGTTTGGAGTGGTCCGTGTCTTTGGCGGCAAACAGCGTGACGGGGATATCCGCATCACGGAGCACGGATCCAAGTCGCTCGGCTTGCGCCGACGTGTCCGGATGGTTCTTGACATAGAGCACGAGAAACGGCGGAATACCCTTCGCCTTTGCAATATGAGTGACGGCGGAAAAGTCTATGTGCTTCGCCGGATCGTTTCCAAATTTCTCCCGATGGCCAAACTTCGCTTGCGGTTGACCGTGCACTTGACGTCGAGTTTCAGCGGTCGTGATGATTGCGGGCACATCGAAAGTATCTCCATCGACGGGCACACATCCTTTGAAAATTTCCATGGAGAGTCCTTCGGCGTCGATGTATCGATTGTCAGTGCAAATCAATGCTGCGAGTTGAGCACCTGCGGAATGCCCCATCACGAGAATTCGCTTGGGATCGCCGCCATACTCAGCGATGTGGTCGTGGACCCAACGAATCGACTTTGCGATGTCTCGGAAGATCGTTTCCATTTCAACATCGGGCAAAAACCGATAATTCGTGGAAACGAAAACCATTCCTTTGTCCACGAATGCTTGCGGTTTGTGCTGGACACTCGTCTTGTCACCGACGACCCAACCACCTCCGTGAATCCAGAAAACCACAGGTAAATTCTTTGCGTTCGGTGGCGCATATACATCCAGAGTTTGACGCTCGTTCTTTGGTTCGGCGTACGATATGTCACGCGACTCACTTTGCGCATGAGCGACGTTCGCAAGGACTAACGTGCAAAGCAAAGAAAAGACATGTTTCATGATGTTGGCTTCTCGCATCGATTGTGGTTTAGAAAAATCGTTGGCTATGTCGGGTGAACAAAACCGTTGTGACTACTTTGCAACGATCCAGATATTGCGAAATGCGACTGGGTTACCGTGGTTTTGGATAAACAGCGAGTCGTGCTCGGGGCCCTCGGCGTGGTAGCCCGGTGTTCCATGAGTCAGTTCCAAATTGTCGTGAATCAGTACACCATTGTGCTTGATCGTCGCGCGGGCATTTTGGGTTTTGTTGCCGTCGGCATCGTATCTTGCCGCAGTAAATACCATGTCGTAGGTTTGCCACGTCAACGGCGGCAAACACATGTTCACGATGGGTTCAGAGATCGAGTAGATTCCTCCGCACTCGTTGTTCTTGCCATCCAGTCCAAACGAATCCAGAACCTGCAATTCGTAACGACCTTGAATGTAGACTCCACTGTTACCGCGGCCTTGACCACGTGCGGTTGGCATGAACGGCGTTCGGAACTCAATATGCAATTCATGATCGCCCAGTTTCTGCTTGCTGGCACAGTTCGTGGAACCGAGCAAATTGCCCTCCACCAATTCACCGTTTTCGAAATGTTCTGCTGTTGTCCCGTCAAATAGCACCACCGCGTTCTCCGGTGCTTTTGCGCCGAGGGTCGGGCTTTGACGACGTACTTTCGCGAGCGTCCCAATGGTTTTCCCCTCAACGATGATCGATAGGACATCGTTTGCAATTTCGATATCAGCATCATCCGTTTTGCCACGTACGACGGAGTCGACAAGTTTGCATTCGACGTTGGTTTGCTCGCTACCACGCATCCAGCCATCGCCAGGAAGACCGCCGTGATAGCCAGCGATGTTGAAGTTACCTTCACCTAACGCGATCACTTGGGCACCAAATACTTTGTCACCCTCCTCGGTCGCGACCGATCCTTTGTACTCGCCTTGAAAGCTGAACTCGGGACCCGCAGACTGTTCGTCGGTGAACGCTGTGCCTCCTTCATCAGCAAAACCGAGGATTGGCGAGACAGCGAGTAGAAATGCAAATACGAACGCAGTTAGATTGATAGGCATAGTTAGCAACTTTGGGGTAAACAATAACGAAACAGAACTATTTTGCGGGCCAAGTCATGAGCAATCGGCCATCGTGGCTGGACAAGGTCAGGTGCCGAATCGTTGCCGCACCACGGTTTTCACTAACGTCCAATCTTAGCTGCATGATGCTTTCGGCGGTGTTTAAGTCCACCGATACATCTTGCGGCTTACCATTGGCGAACACTTCAAACGACACTCGCTCACCTTTGGGCAGAATGGTGTTTGGATTGGTCGTGTAAAAGACTTCACCGCCACCGACGCTTCCACCGGTGAGTTGAAACGCCAACTTGTAGGGGCCCGGGGGAAGCGACTGGCCCTTGAAGTCAAACGCAAGTCCTGGGTCGTCGCCCGTGAATTGAAGCTGAAGCTCATCGCCGACGATTTCCAGGCTAGTATTCTTACGAGCCCGAATCGATGACTTGGTTGAACGCGATGCTTCCGAAGTGTCCGCTTTGCGGGAGTTTTTCTTGCCGCCAGTATTCGCGGGCACGTCGGAATCGAAATTCGTCCACTCGCGATGTTGATGCGGTTGGTTCGATTCAGATACCGCGGCGTAGGCTTTGGCGGGCGCGTGCAACACATTCTTGGCCATATCGGTCCACGTTGCGACCATTGCCTTGACACGTTCTGGTTCCGAATCCGCAAGGTTGTGAAGCTCCGTTCGGTCATTAGCAAGGTTGTAAAGCTCCCAGGCTTCGCTTTGGAAACTCACGAGTTTCCAATCACCATCTCTCAGTCCACGGTCTTGTGAAAACAAAAGGTGGATTGGCGGCCGCGAATCCAGCTTGCCACCATCGAGGATAGGCTTGAGCGAAACGCCGGAAACTGGACGCAACTCGCGGCCTGCCCACTGATTCGGAATCGAGCCCCCAGCGATCTCCGCCAACGTCGGCAAGACATCGATCAAGTGCGCGGGCTCGCGAACGATACTGCCCTGGGACTGCTTCAAACCTGATGGCCAGTGCACGATCGCTGGTGTGGAAATGCCACCTTCAAATTGGTTTTGCTTGTAGTATCGAAAGGGGCTGTTTCGAGCCCATGACCAGCCGGTCGAGTCAGCAAGCGAAGTTTGTGCGTTGGTTGGTTCCACGTTGAGAAGCGGTGCTTTGCGGTCATAGGGGCACGCTCCATTGTCCGAGACAAATAGAATGATCGTGTTCTCGAACTCATGGTTAACCTTAAGGTCTGCAACCAGCCTGCCGACTTCCTGGTCGACACGATCGATCATAGCTGCCAAGGTCGTCATGCGATTGGCTTCATAGTCTTGTCGCCACGTTTCCATGTCACTCCAAGCTGGGATGTGCTCGGGACGCGGGCTAGGAGCAAGCGATTCTGCGAGTAAGCCGATCCGCTTCTGTTTGGCAACCCGAGCTTCGCGGATACGATCCCAGCCGCTGGCGTATTTACCTTTGTACTTAGCGTAATCCTCGGGCAACGCATGCAGCGGCGCGTGCGGTGCGTTGAACGCGATGTGCAAATACCACGGCTTTGCAGTTTTTCTCGCTTCATCGAGGAAATCCAAAGCGAAGTCAACGTTGGCGACTGTTGTATAGAAACCTTCGTCAGGAACCTTCCAAGCTTCGCCGTTGAGTCGAAAGGTATTGTCGCCGCTGAAGTAGTTGCACGCGCCGCTGAGGTGGCCAAAGTAGCGGTCGAACCCGAAGTCCGTTGGTTGCTGTTTCAAATGCCACTTGCCTGTCATCGCCGTGAAGTAGCCGCAACCGCGAAGCACCTCGGCGGTAGTGATCGCATGCGAGAGCGCCGTATCACCAGCCGCGAGGCAGTATTGACCCGTCAACAACGACACTCGAGAAGAATGGCATTTCGCTGTGTTGTAGAACTGCGAGAACCGGACACCACTGCCAGCCAATGAGTCCAAATTGGGCGTCTGGATCTCGCCGCCGTAGCAACCTAGATCGGAATAGCCCAAATCATCAGCCATGATCACGACGATATTGGGACGTTCAGCGAAAACAATCGACGGTGTTAGGAACGAAGCTACCGCAAGCAAGCCATTGAAATAGATGAGCCAACGCATTCTGTGTCTCTCCAGCGATCATTTCAAAACGTGGCATTATACCTAATTGGTTGCCAAGATGTTTTGTGGATCGCCGCAGCGGGCATTTGATAGTGCGTGATTTCGTCGACGACCGTGCCTTCGAAGCGTCGGTGAGGCTTCTTGCCGACCGATCTTGAACGTCATCACCGGCTGTTACAGCCATGATTCAAATGACAAGTGGATCACCGAAGACATGCCGTTGATTGACATGAGATCGGGTGTCAGCAAGTTCATGGAAACTTGCAAGGATGGAGTCGACGATATCAAACTCAACATCAGCCAGTCCTCGCAAGCACTCAATGGCTCACTAGTCTTTTCCGTAGTGTTCGACTTGGGACCAATAGTCGTCGAAGGCGCCTTCTTCATGGAAGTCGGGGCTGTTGTCAAGATCATGGCATTCCATGCAGCGGTCACGAGCTTTGTCGAGAGGTAGCCGCATCGAGACTCGCAGTTCATCTCGCTTGGCTTCGTCCAAGTCTGCGGCATCCGCGTTCTCGGCAGCCACGTGTGCCGAGCCCGCTCCGTGACAGTTCTCGCAGCCATTGCCCGTGAGATGCTTATGCGTATCCAGCGACAGGTAACCGGAAATGTAGGGGTAATAGTTTTGAGCGTTCCATCCCGTGACGTGGCAACTCAAGCACTCAGGATCAAAATGTCGTGGCACGTCACTCCGTTCTCCTGGGTGAACCAGGCTCTCGGTTGCTTCCGCGTGTGGTGTGCCTTGCCAAATTGCGTAGGCCGTCTTGTGGCATTCGCCGCATGCTTCGCTTCCCACAAACTCATTGCCGCTTGGATGCGCAATCGGTTTGAGTCCAAGTCCTTCGAGTCCGAGATCACGCAGTTGGTTTTGGTATTCCGACATCAGACGACGCATTTCGGGTGCGTCGCTGAATTCATGCGTGAGCGGCACGCGTGCGTAACGCATCGACTCGCCCGCGTAGAGGCCAACGAGTCCTGCGTACATGCCTTTATTGCCTGTGACGATCATATTCGTCGTGCTGCCGTCGACCAACTCGGGACGATACGTTGGCTCGCCGTAACCGCCAGCAACAACCATCAAGTCAAAACCGTTGACTTCGCGAACAAGTTTCTTCGCATCGTCTTCTTCACCAAAGAACAGCAAAACTTTGACGTCAGGCGACGACTCCGCTAACACGGCAAGTGATTTTTTAGCTGACTCAGCGGGATCGTCAACAAGAATTTCGTCGCCAGGTTTGACGGCCATTGATTTGGGATCAAGGATACTCGTGATCCCGATCTTCAGACCGCCGGATTCGATCACTTTTTGCTGGGGCATCAGCGTAGGATCCAACAGCACAACGTTCGCGGACGCGTAAAGTGTTGGATTGTCGTCATCGCCAGCTGCCACCGAGATCAACTCTCCGACACCAAGACGAAGATCATCGGGTCCAAAACCAACGGCTTGATAGTCCATGATGCGGAGCGCCTCCGCCGTGCGTTGGAACTTGATTTCCGCCTGGCGTCCGAAGCGACGAACTTGGTTGCCACCGTCAATGGGTAAAAGGTTCCAACCGTTTTCACGAAGCTGCTGCATGAACGTCATACGACGTGCTACGCCACCTTTCTGTTTATCCAAACCAGTACAGCCACAGGGCTCGATGTAACCATGCTGTTGGCCAGTCACCACGAGTGCGACGTTCGGAACTGGCCACGTCTTGTAGTCTTCGGGGGCAAGCGACTCGATGTTGGTCGCATCGATGAGTGCAACACGCGGATTGGTCGCATCGTTTGACGCTGGGCCTTCGAGTGGCGCTGGCCCTTCGAGGTCGCTCAGTGGTCCTACTGAATCTTTTGGTGCCTTAGCGATGTCTGGCGTACGAGCCATCAGCGTTTCAGGAATCCCTTGCGGTGTTGGTACAACTTCCGCCTTGACTTCAGGCGCGCCTTTGGGCGTCGGCACCATTTCAATCGGTCCACGGTCTGACGCACTTCCGCCATCCTCGTCTTCGTCACTCTCGTCGAAACTCGGTGCTTGAGCCGCAGTAAAGCGTGCATACGCTCGATCGATCACAACGGCGCTCAGCGGCGCTGCGTCGAGATCGCGTTTCGGAGACGCTGGTGAGTCGAGTGTGAGCATGTCGGTCGACACAGGCGCGGACGGCTCCACCGCTGCTTGGGTTTGAATTTGAGTCAATGCTGGCGGGCTAATCGCTCCCATCGGAACTCCTTCATCGCCAGCAACCCGTGGCATCTCGACAGCTAACTCATGTTCAGCTTCCCATCGAAGTTTCGCATTGCGTTCACCGCAACCGATCGATGTCAATGCGACAAGCGAAGCCAGCCCGAGAGAAGCAATGCTTCCCAAAGCAACGAACCGCCAATCTGCGGATCCTCGACGCTGTGAAACTGTGCTTCGACGAAGACGCATAACTCCGCTGAGCCAACTCGAACCACTTGGACATTGAGCAACCAAGCTCAAACTTGGTACGGTTTTGCCGCACGTTTGAGGTGTTGAATGTCGGTGGAGCAGGTCGCTGGTTACAGAATTCATTGGTTCTTCCGCGAAACGACCCAGCTCAACTGGATCTTATTATTTGCCGGGCAAAGCGAACTTGACGGATAGCTGAAGCGGTGCGACTTTCGGGTTGTCAGACTCAATCCAAACCTTACCGACGTCATTACCACTTAGACCTAATCGTTCAATCGGCTGTTCACCGGGTACTAATTCAAGCTCGAGTGTATACAACACCATGGAACCGCGATCAGCACCCTTTGCCAAAGTTGCCTTAATTACGCCTTCGGGTTCAGTCTTCCCGATCCGCAGTGTTGTGTTATCGCTTTCACTGCCCTTGAGCACAACAAAAGCTTTTGCCGTTTTCGCAGAGTCCTCGTCAAGACGACCGAAATCGTATTGATAGCCTCCCCCAGCAACGCCCTGAAGTTTCGACCCCACAATCATACTGAGTTGACCGACGATGCGTCCTGTTGTCGTGACAGCAAAGTAGCCAATCGATGACTTGTCACCTTCTGGGGTGATGGCCTTTCCTTCACTGTCGACGCGCTCGAATGCGAAATTGAAGTTCTGAGAGACCGGGCCCTGTTTCAGTCCCGGTTTGAGGGTCAGCTTCAACTTGAACGCCTGGCGTGCTTTCGCTCTCGCCCCGTCATTCGTCTCGCTGGGCACATACGGTTCGATTTCGAGGTCCATCAATTCGGTGAGCAAGTCATCCGAAAACTTCGATTCTGCGGGGCGAATGTCGTTCTCCATGAAGCTGTAAATCGTGGATTCAAGCACGATCGGCTCTCCGGCAGCAACCTCGCCGAACGACCACTCTTTGGGGCTCATTTCCATTTGGCGTACGATGTCGCCCGAAATTTCGAGTTTAATCGCAGGCTGAAGCGGGTCATTGGTCAACAGTTCCGCAGACTGGCCAAAAGTTTCCGCGTTCGTTTTCACGTGCCACGTCAACTTGACTTCGGTCTGTTCGCCGGGCGCGAGTTTGCTGATATCGAGCGTGCCCACAGTGCATTTGCATGTGGATGCGCCAACTTCGAGTGAAAGAGGCTCGGTGCCCACGTTTTTTACAACAAAAACATGCTCCCCTTCTTCATCCGGCGCCATGATGCCGAAATCGTAATTCGTTCCGCCAATGATTTCTGCTTTGGCAAAGCCGGTTGTCGGTATTCCCTTGTTCATTTCGGCCATCGCATTGGCATGTGTGACACGCCCATCGAGGGTCAGCGGACCGAATTGCGAATCGCGGTAGCCGAACTGGGAGTAATTGATCGCGTAGGCGGCCGCTGTGCCAAACACGAAGGCAACCACAAGCATCAGGGGGAACATCTTCATGGCAATCAGGTCAATGACAGAAATGAGGGAGCATCTATGCAGAAATCGGGCCCGTGTCAAAAATCTGGGCCTACTCAGTTTGCTCCATTACGTCGGAAGTGTCGAGTTGGTTTCCAAGAAGCTTGTCGGCTGTTTCAAGAATCGGTCCCTCCTGAGCTGACGCGCCGGCGACCTCAACCACCAGAATTTGTTCCACAAACAGCCTTCGTTCGAGGTTTTCGCCCAACTGCGACAACTCGGTGGCGTGTCTCGCATCCAAAGCGGCTCTCTTGGCATCGCCTAGCCGCTCAGCAATCTCGGCTCGCTGAGCAAAAAAAGCGGCATTCGTCGGCGACTTTTGGCACGCCAAATCGTACAACGCCTTCGCACGCCGAAGATCCTCTACGCGTCCCCATCGCTGGAACAAATGCAAAGGTTGCGCAGCGACGAGTCCGATCAAGGTTGGATCGCCCCCAGATCGCTGGATCGCCAACTCACCAGCCTCTCGCCATTTTTGAGCGACCGAATCGTTTTCGCGGTTTTGAACGAGCTGCCACCGATAGAAATCTGAAAGCCACAGACTCGACTCTGGCGACCACGGATCCGCGGAACTGGCTCGCTCAAGTTCTCGAATCGCTCGCTCAGTTTGCCTTTGCGATTGTGCCACAAGCGCCGCACGCATCGCGGATGCGGAGGCTTCGATGGGCCCAAGCGACATCAACCGAAGCGCCAGCAAGAGCACGAGTCCAGCAACAATTGATACGACCCGCGTTCGCATTTGAGTTTGGCGAGACACCTCTTGTGGCGAGTTCGATCGCACCGCTGGCGCCCACATTCCCACGAGCACCCACAACCACACGGCAACGCCAGGCACCGTCCATCCGCCAGACACAACCAAGTGCAGCAGCAGCGAAGCCATGGCAGCAAACGCAATCCGATCGACTTGCCGATCACTCCACAGTGTCGTCTCGTTTTGAATCGATGGCACTTGTTGAAGTGCGGGCACTTGTTGAATCGCGGTCACTCGCCACACCACCAGCATCGTTATCAACGCGGAGGGTACTGCCAGTATTTGAGCGTCCCAATCGGGCGATTGTCCCGTTGCCAAACCCAGCAACCAAATCAACGTGAGCGAACTCCCCGCTCCGAGCCACCACCATCGCGACGACTGATCAACCATTGGCGTGACGGGGTCCGTTTCGAAAGTCTTGTCTCGAACGAGTTGCCAACGCAAAGCAATTGTCGCCACAACAATCGCCAAGAGAATGGCCACGGCTACAAACCCGCCGGACGCAAGCGTCTCGAAGAAAAAGTTGTGCGGCTCAGCAATCGATTCCGCTGCGCTCGCTTCGCGATAGCTTGGATACACGGATTGAAAGTTGCCTGGCCCCGCACCAAACCAGGGTCGGTCGATCGCGAGGCGCCACGTCGCCCGCCAATACTGGAAACGAAACGCCAGCGACGAAGGTGCCTGGGCAAGCCACTCTTCCTTGCCAAACACCGCAAACATCATGACCGATGCGACAAGCATCACGAAGCCCGCTCCACCAGTCATTGCCAATTTGAAAGCGAGCCGTGAGCGTTGGCCTGCACCAGTTTCTCTTACACGATCCATCAGCATGGACATGCCGATAATTCCAGCACCGGCACATGCAGCCAACAATCCCGATCGGCTATAAGTCAAGAACAATGCCACCATAACGACACATGCCGTCACGAATCCAACGACAATTGACACTTTGGAAAACCTCGATCGATCAATCAACCCGCCTCCGCGATTCAACGTCAATCCAAGCACCACGACAAAACCAAGTACCAAGACGCCGGCAAGTGAGTTGGCGAGCGCAAACGTGGCTGTGGGGCCACCATCGAGTAATCGATTTTCGAATACCATTCGCGTCGCCGAGCCTGCGGGTGCATCAATGCCAGCCATCCGAAGCACGGCATCGGGATCCGCACGATACTCATCAAGCGTCCGCGGCAGGCTCACGAAATGCTGGTGCAAAGCGTGGACACCGAGCCCCACACTGCAACCCACCAGCAGCACCATCGCCGCGCGCTTGGCAAACAGATCTGTAAATACTCGACGCGACGCCGTCAGTACCGCAGTCGCACCCACCCAAAACCACGCCTCGTTGGTCGCTTGACGCAAGTTCGCACTACCAGCGATGCCAAACGCGGCAATCATCATCCATACGGCCAACAAAATCGCAAAAACGTCAATGGCTGTGCTGCACCGTCGAAACGGCACCTCGCTTCGATCACTGGACACCTTCGATGCTCGACTGGAGACAGCCCACAGGATCGTTGACGTGGCAATCGCAATTGCCGAGAACCAAAGCCCGTCACCGCGTTCGATCGACACACTATCGCTCGGATAGTACGTCACATACACGAGCATCCCTGCGAACATCGCGCTGGCTACACCTCGGGCCAAGTCGTCACGACTGGTTGAAGTCGCTTCGTTCGTAGTCAGAGCTACTGTTTTCCGTTTTGCCACTGTGTCGATTCCAAGATGATCACCAGTAGCAACATACACGCGACAATGCCGAGCACCATACAAGCTTGTACGACGGTTACGCCGGTGAGCAACATCGCAGCCAGCCCACAGGTCGCAGTCACCAAGTGAATCGTCGCAACCGCTTGTACGCGAGAAAGCCCCAAATCAACAAGCCGATGCGAGAAATGGCTTTTATCACCCACAAACGGGCTGCGACCTTGCCGAATGCGAATCCATAGCACGGTCGACATGTCATAAAGTGGAACCGCCATCACGCACAACGGAGAAAAGATCGCGTGTGGACGAGGCTCCCGTCCGCCTGCGTACGTCGCCATCAGCATCGAGACCGCGATTAAGAAACCAACTAAGTAACTTCCGCCATCGCCCATGAAAATCTTTGCGGGCGGTCGATTGTGCCACAGAAATCCGATCAACGAACCACAGATCACCCACAATAAGACTGCGACAAGCAACTGAGGCGACGACGTGCCAGGGTCAGGCGTCGACATCATGACCACCGCCATTGAAGCAGCGATAATCGCGGCGACTCCACTGGACAGTGCGTCCATGTTGTCGAGCATATTGAACGAGTTGATCACAGCAACGATCCAAACCACCGAAAGAATCTTCGTCAACGAAGCAATCCCGATGTAAGCCGTGAACGCAAAGTCCAACCCGTAAACGACAATGGAAGCCGTCGCGAACTGGGCGAATAACCGAAACCATGGCGACAAACCAAAGCGATCGTCCCACAAACCCAAGCCTACAAGGAAAGTGCCGCACGCAAGCAAGCCCCAGAGCGACCCGAGCCTCGACATCGCTCCTTCGAGATGCATCGTCCATGCCACTGGCAACCGAGACTGTAATTCAGGCGACGCAGTCAAAATCCAAGCGGCCAAGGTGCCGGCGCCAAACGTGCCGACGATCCCCATCCAAATCCCAAGGCCACCACCGAGCGGTGTCGGAACGGTGTGCGAGCTGTGTCCGCCAGGCCGATCGAGTAAGCCAAGACGCTCCGCGAACCGACGCACTGGATAAATCGCGAGAAGCGAAATCACAAGCGGCACAAGAAACGCAACTGCGCTCAATCCCAACATCGAGCCTGAGATACCGTTCAACCGTCGACACCTTGGTAAGAATTAAAAGAAAGGTCAAAATGACAAGATAAAACAAACGAAGTTGCATCGATCGTAACGGATGCGGTCCGTTCTCCGTAGCCACCGCAGGCTTGAGTGTCTCTGCCTAGCGAGTTTCAATATCGTCTTGGCGCGTAAGCGAAATCCCCTGGCTTTCCGCAACCAGCCGGTAGGGCCCATCTTCTCTCATCAATTGGTCATGGCTTCCGCTTTGCAAAATCTCTCCACGGTCCAAGACAATCACTCGATCTGCCCCCCGCAACGTGCTCAAGCGGTGGGCAACAATCAGCGTCGTGCGGCCCTTCGACGCCTCGTTCATGGTCTGCATGATCTCATGCTCGGTTTCCGGATCAATGGCTGATACGGGGTCATCGAGTAATAGGATCGCCGGATCCGTCAATAAAGCGCGGGCAAGAGCCAGACGTTGTCGTTGGCCACCAGAAAGCGACATGCCGTATTCGCCCAGCATTGTGTCGTATCCGTCCGGCGTTTCCTCGATGAAATCGTGAGCCGCCGCCAGCCGAGCTGCCATCCGGACTTGCTCGCGTGTCGCATCAGGACACCCGAAAGCGATGTTGGCGCCAATTGAATTGCTGAGCAGCAAAGGCTCCTGGAGCACCAACCCGATACTGCGGCGAAGCTTCTTGAGTTCCCAACGACGCACGTCCACGCCGTCCACTTCGACCACACCGCACTGAGGATCATAAAACCGAGTGATCAAACTCAACAGCGTCGACTTGCCTTGACCGACCGCACCCAAAATCGCAATTCGCTCGCCTGCCTTCACGTGCAGCGAGACGTCTTTCAGCACCGGCGTCCCCGTCACGTACTCAAACCAAACGCCTGCCAGCTTGATCTCGCCACGGACACTCACAGGAATCCACGGATCCACGGGAGCTGTAACATCCTCCGGTGCGTCGAGCACTTCAAAGACTCGCCGAGCGCCCGTCAACGATTGTTGGATCGTGCCAGCGAGACCCGATAAGTTACCGACTTGGTTGCTGAATTGCTGTAACAATCCCGCGAATACGATGAGTCCTGCGCCTAAGGGCAAACGGTCAAGTGAAACGAGATAGCCTCCGTAAATCAAAAGCACAATCAAATTCACTTGCGTCAGTAATTGGATCGTTGGTCCAAATCGACTAACTCGACGAAAGACTTCCTGTTGCTGGTCTTGTACGTTGTCGTTCGCTTCATTGAACCGATCAATCTCCGCCTGCTGGCGACCGAGTGATTTGATGACCATCACACCATCCACGGACTCCGCAACTCGCAACACGAGCGTATCAAACAGGCGTCGCGTTTGGTCATACATGGGCCGCACCACTTGCGAGAACCGAATACTGGACCACCAAACGATCGGCGTCGTTGCTAAACACACGAGCGTCAACATGGGATCGATGCGAATCATGTACGTTAGATAGAACACGAGTGACATCGCCAGAACCGATAACTGGATGAGAACGCCGTCGATAAATGTTCGTGCCGCTTGCACGTCGCCTGTCACACGATTAATAATCGTCCCAGCCGGTTGGTCGTTATAGAAACCAAGACTCAATCGTTGCAGCTTCGCGTAAACTTCGGCTCGCAAATCGACGACGATCTTGCGATGCACAAGCGTTGCTGAAACGAGTGCATAAACAAAGTTCAAAATGGCTCGAACGATGGCGACGACCATCATGGCAACTGCAAGCGAACTGGCTTGGGTCATCGGCGACCATGCTGTCGGAAAGGTCAATCCGAACGGTAATTCCGGTACAAGCTCAGTTGCTCCGGCGTGAAATCGGATCACGTCGATGGCCAATCCGCCGATTTGCACAAGAAGCACCGCAGAAGCCATCAAAATCGCTTGAAGCAATAGCATTGCGGTGCACCAGCTTCGATACTCCCAGGCCATCTTGAGCAGCCGGAAAGTCACGGCCCAATTGGATAGCGATGCCCCCGGAAGGTCGGATTTCAGCGATAGAGAATTTCGCGTCGACAAGTCGTTTTTCCTGCTCCAGCCACTTTCGCCGCTTCAAACACCACGCGGACCACAATTCCGAGCCCATTTTTGCCCCGCCCCACCGTGTGGCCTGTTGTAACACGCAATTCGCCGACTCAGAATGGGAAGTCCGTGATTACTGACTCTCGACATGAAGGAATACCAAGTGAACGATTCGACCACCCGCCGCACCATGATCAAGAGCTCGATCGCTCTATCGGCAGCCGCGTTGACGTTACGTGGCAGCGAACTGATGGCCGCTCCAGACACCCAGGGGAAAGAAAAAAGTGAGACCGGAGCGTCAACCTCAGGCATGACGATCCTTTTTCAAGGCGATTCCATTACCGACGCGGGACGAGACCGAAATCGCAAATCATCCAACGATTCAACGGCGCTTGGAAAAGGCTACCCAGTGCTCGTCGCCGGTGACTTGCTTCGTGATCATGCCGAAGATCAGCTAAACATCTACAACCGCGGCATCAGCGGCAACAAAGTTCCTGACTTGGACAAACGATGGGACGAAGACTGCATTGAGATCAAACCGGACGTGCTCAGTATCCTGATTGGTGTCAATGATCTCTGGCACAAACTCAATGGCAAGTATGACGGTACCGTCGAGGACTACTACACTGGCTACGCGGCGCTGATCGAGCGAACACAAAAGACGCTTCCGAAAACGCGCATCGTTGTCTGTGAACCGTTTGTACTTCAGTGCGGCGCCGTCAATGACGCTTGGTTCCCAGAGTTCGAAGAACGTCGAGCAATGGCCGAACGCATCGCGACTGAATACAAACTCGACTTCGTGCCATTCCAAAAAATGTTCAACGAAGCGACACAGCATGCTGAGGCCAAGTACTGGGCTGCTGACGGCGTCCACCCAACGCTCGCCGGCCATGCTCTGATGGCAAAAACATGGCGTGACGTCACCAAGATCTAGTTTTCGCTCCCTCCAACTTAAACATCCCTTACCCTTTCGATCCAATTGCCCCATGAATCGTCTCTCCACATTGTTCGTACTCGCGTTGGCATGCTTGATGCCAACCGCCACAGCTCAAGATGCGGCATCGAAACCCGCACCACTGAAAGTGCTTCTAGTCGCCGGCGGTTGCTGTCACGACTATGAAACACAAACCAAACTGCTCAAGGCCGGCATCGAAGAACGCGTCAATGCTGTCGTGACGATCGTATTCAACCCAAGCAAGACAACGGGAACAACATTCGAGATCTATGAGTCGGAGAATTGGGCGGACGGATATGACGTGGTGATTCATGACGAGTGTTCCGCAGACGTGAAAGAAAAGCCCTACGTCAATCGGATCCTCAACAAACACCGCGATGGCGTGCCCGCCGTGAACCTGCATTGTGCCATGCATAGCTATCGTTGGGATAACTTCCGCGAGCCAGTTGCCGCCGGCGCCGACAATGCTGGATGGTACGAAATGCTCGGTCTGCAATCGACCGGACACGGTGCTCAAGCACCGATCGATGTCACCTACGCAAGTGAAACACATCCGATCACAAGCGGCCTTGAAAACTGGACCACCATCAACGAAGAACTCTACAACAATGTACGAATATTCGGTGGCGCCGAAGTCCTCGCTAGCGGAATGCAAGTGACACCACCAAAGAAAGGCGATTTGAAGAAAAACCCCAACGCGAAGCCAGTGGAGTCAACCGCTGTCGTCGCGTGGACCAACGAGTATGGTCCAAAGAAGACGAAAATCTTCAGCACAACACTCGGACATAATAACGATACCGTCAGTGACGCACGTTACTTGGATCTAGTCTCACGCGGACTGCTCTGGGCAACAGGCAATCTCACCGCCGACGGAAAAGTCTCGGCTGCATACGCGAAATAGTCGCGAGCCGATCCTTTCTAAACTGCAAACTCGCGGCGGAGTACGTCCGCGAGTCGTTGGACTTGAGCGATGTCGTTGTACGCTTGCAACGAAATCCGAAGGATGCGTGAGCCTGGAGTCGATCCGGTGAACACCGGCAACTCGAATCCATGTTGTTCTCGCAGCATTCTTTGCAGCGGATCGAGTTCACCCTGCTCAAGTGTTCTCGTCAGTGACGGCAAAGGCACCGAGACCAAACTTCCGAGCATGTCCACGGGCGCGGGGGCTTCAATGCCCAACGCGTCGACCAGGAAGCGCTGAGACTCGACGGCAAGCGATCGGTTTCGCTGCATCAACCCTTCAAGCCCCCCAGCGAACAAACTCGCCAGAAAATCGATCGCTGTGGGAAGCGCTAAGAGTGGTGACGGATCAAACGTGCCTTGCCAATCGAACTCGGCAAGGAACCGCGAACGCTGAGGGCGTACTCGATTCGCTGCGTGGCTGATCACGGTCGGACGCACCTGCTCTTGCCACTCTGGTTTTACCCACAAGAAGCCCGACACTTTGGGACCGCACAACCATTTGTGATGATTGGCGGTGTAGTAGTCGGCACCAATCGCATGTAGATCCAACGGAATCATCCCCGGCGCATGCGCACCGTCCACCAGCACACGAACTCCTCGCGAATGGGCAAGCTCAACGATCCGCTGGATCGGAAACACGACTCCCGTCGGGCTTGTCACATGATCAACAAGGAGTAAACGTGTCTTGTTGGTCAATTCGCGATCGATTGCCGTGACAACATCGTCGGCATTGGTAATCGGGAACGGAACCGTTGCGACTCGCACCGTCGCCCCGTATCTCCCGGAAGCGTATCGAGCTGCGTTGATGCATGCGTTGTAGCCGTGATTTGTCACAAGCACCTCGTCACCCGATCGAAACGGAAAGGACTGCACAACGGCATTCACACCGTCCGTTGCGTTCTTCACCCAGGCAATATCCGTGGCTTTGGCCCCCACCGTTTCCGCGACACGTGATCGCACAGCATCAAGCTTGGGCTCGAGACTGCGTTCCGGCGCAAGGAACTCGATCGGATCACGCTCCAAAGCGTCCTGGAAATCGCGCTGCGATTGCAGCACGACGGTCGGTGTCGCACCAAACGAACCATGATTCAAGAAGCTAATCGACCGGGCCAATTGCCAGTGATGATGCATGTTTTTCCAATCCAACGGTTACCGTTGAGGCATAATCGAGGTACTCAATTCGGAATCGATAGACTATCGTATTGCGAAAGCCAATTCCTGACAGTTAGGCGACGGCTTGAAACAACCCCACTCGGAAGTTCTGTGATGCATATGTTTGCAATTTCGCGTCAACGTTGGTTCGCCACAGCTTCCGCCGTGATGGTGCTAACGTTTGTTGGATGCGGCGTCTCGAACGAACGGGGCAGCTCGCCTGGGCCACAGGATCCCGATGCTCCGACTGAGTTCACAACCACCGAATCTGGATTGAAGTATCGTATTCTTCGTCGCAGCGAGGGTCGAAAACCGACCGCATCCAACAATGTCACGGTCGATTATGTGGGCTGGCTCGATAACGGTCGCGAGTTTGATAACTCGTACATTCGACGCGAGCCGACATCATTCGGACTTTCGCAAGTCGTGCCTGGCTGGACAGAAGGTCTGCAACTCGTCGGTGAGGGTGGCATGATTGAGTTGGAAATCCCTTACGAGTTGGGCTACGGCGCTCAAGGCTCTCCGGGAGCGATTCCGCCATTTGCAACCTTGCATTTCAAAGTCGAGCTCCACGAAATCAATTAGGTTTGCCTCGAGGAAACTGTCAGATCTTGCGTTCGACCATTGAACGGTTGCGGCCGCTTGATTTGGCGGCATAGAGTAACTTGTCGGCGCGCTGGAACCAACTTTGCTCGGTGTCGTCAGTGCGTAGGAATCCGCCGCCGATAGAGATCCCCAAACGACCCACGACTTGGCCGGTTCGATTGAGCGTTAGGCTTTTACGGCTAATTGATTCGACAATCAACTCGGCCATTTCTTTTCCTGCGTCATGAGTATCAACGACAGCAAAAATTGCAAACTCGTCGCCGCCATACCGCGCGATCGAGCCGTTGCCAGCGAGTTTCGTCAATTGCCCCGCCATAAATTGAATGACTGCGTCTCCAGAGTCATGGCCGAAGTTGTCGTTGACATCCTTGAAATTGTCGAGGTCAATCAACATCAATAACATGACCCGCGGTTGCTCTGGTGGCGCCGCCAACGTTTGCTTGATCATCGCGTCAAAGTATCGACGATTGCCAACACCCGTGAGTGGATCCGTTAACAACATCTTCCGGGACTTGGACAAGTTGACTTTCAACTCCTGCATCTCCCGATGGGACTCATCCAATCGGATGCTCATTTCCTCGAGTTGCTTCTGCATGAACTCATTGCTTTCAAGCACCTCGCCAACGCACTCCTGCAACTCGTCGGGACTGGGATCAACCGACTCCAGCTTATGATTCGTTTGTTTCAGCAATGTGTCGAACTGAAATCCAACCTCCCTTTGCAACCGGATCATCGACTCAAACCCGGACATGCTTTGAACAAGTCGCTCCGCAGCACAGTGGTAAGCTTCGGGCGATGGTCGTTCGAGGAACTCCTGTTCGAGCATTTTCATCTGTGCTCGGCTCGCCGATTTCGATTCGTTCACCAAGAACGACATTCGTTCATTCAGTAATTCGTCGTTGCCTTCGACATAACGATACCAAAGCTCGTATATTTCTGGCGTAGGTGGCGTTTGGAACCTTCCAACGAAAGCCAATGCTTCTCGGGCGATCGTAAAAGCAGCAACAAAACTCTCTGCCGTGTACCTATCGGTGTCACGATCGGCCGTTGGACTATTCAATTTTGGGGCTCTGGGTTCGGCTTCACATTAGCGTTGTTTGCTAGCATGGGCAGCTTGCTAGCAGTGACAGGTGTTCCTTTTGCAAATTAGGTTCACCCATGTGAACGATATCGTCAAAGCGACGACACTTTCGCACATAAAAGCCTGTCACGCCAGCAAAAATACACAATTTGTACGTGTCCCCCCGTAAGCGTCGTACTCAACTCAGTAGCTCGTGGATGACGTTGCCATGCACGTCGGTAAGTCGGAAATGTCGTCCCTGGTATTTAAACGTTAATCGTTCGTGATCAATACCGAGTAGATGCATGAACGTGGCATGCAAATCATGTATGTGCACGCTATCGCTCACGACGTTGTAGCTATACTCGTCGGTCTCGCCGTGCGTGTAGCCACCTTTCACGCCACCACCCGCCATCCATATCGAAAAACACCGAGGATGGTGATCACGCCCGAAGTTGCTTCCTTCAATTTTGCCTTGGCAATAGCTGGTTCGACCAAACTCCCCCGCCCAAACGACGAGCGTATCGTCGAGCATGCCGCGTGACTTGAGGTCCTGCAACAGCGCCGCTGTTGGTTGGTCTGTTTGCTTGCACTTATGTCGCAAGCCACTCGGTAAGCCCGAATGATGGTCCCAGTCTGGATGAAACAATTGAATGAACTGCACGCCCTTCTCCGCCAATCGGCGAGCACGCAAACAGTTGGCCGCAAACGTGCCCGGTGTCTTTACGTCCTCGCCATACATCTTCAACGTCTCTTCGCTTTCACCGGAAATGTCAGTGACCTCCGGAATTGAAGTCTGCATTCGGTACGCCATTTCGTACTGGGCAATGCGTGTCTCCAGCGCCGGATCACTCGTCGTCGCGAGATCGATCTCATGCAGCTCTTGCAAGCGGTCAAGCGCTTTCCGGCGGCTGGATCGGTCAATGCCTTGGGGACTGTTCAAGTAGAGCACCGCATCTGCATCACTTCGCAGCTCCACGGCGTTGAACTTCCCAGGCAAAAAACCGCTGCTCCACAATTGTGACGACAGCGGCTGGCCGCCTTGGCCGTTTGTCACAAGCACGACGAACGATGGTAGGTCCTCGTTCTCGCTGCCGAGTCCGTAACTCAACCACGAACCCATGCTCGGTCGGCCAGGAAACTGTGACCCGGACTGCATCATCGTCACACCCGGACCATGATTGATCGCCTCGGTGTTCACCGTCCGAACAATGCACAAGTCATCAGCAAACTTTGCCGTATGGGGTAACAATTCGCTTAACCATTGGCCGCTTGATCCGTGCTGGTCGAACTTGAACGGCGACCCGACGAGCGGCAAGCTTGCTTGAAAACCGCTCATTCCCGTCAGTCGTTGTCCCATCCGCACGGACGCAGGCAACTCTTTGCCATGGTCGACGTTCAATCGCGGCTTGTAGTCGAACAAGTCCATTTGCGACGGTGCGCCAGATTGGAACAAGAAGATGACGCGCTTCACGCGCGGTGCAAAATGTGGCTGTGCGAGTACTCCCGCTTCAGCTTGCGCATCTTTCGCGTTGAGCATCGATCCCAGAGCTAATCCGCCGATACCATAAGCGAATTGATCCAAGAACCAACGTCGTGTAGGGCGCCCGCCAACTTGGTACCCGCCAACTTGATGTCCGACACGATGTGGATGACTCATGAATTTGCCACGCATGACTAGTGCCTCACGGATTCGTTTAGATTCATAACGGAATTCACTAACACCGTCACCGCCGCCAACTTGATCGAATCCACATCATCGGCCGGTGGCGAACTCCCAACCTTCGCAAGTTCCCCGGCCTGATCCGGGTGTTTGCTAAATTCCGCGAGCTGTTCTTCGTAGAGCTGTTGAAGAACCTTTGCTTCTTGGTCCGTCGGCTTTCGGCTCGTCAATCGAACGAACGCATCCGAAGCGGTTGCGATTGAGTCGTCACCGTGGAGACGAATGAGAGATGCAGCCAAGACCCGCGACGCTTCGATAAACTGTGGTCCGTTCATCAAGACCAATGCTTGAAGTGGCGACGCAGCGATCTCGCGACGAACTCGACACACCTCACGCGTTCCGGAGTTCATCGTGGTCATCACCGGGGTTGGTGATGAGCGTTTCCAAAACGTGTACAAACTTCGTCGATAAAGCCCCTCGCCCTTGTCGACCGGTAACGCGTTGTAAGCGAGCGCCAAATCATATGGCTTCACCGGCGGACCGCCCACTTTGTCAACAAGCAACCCGCTGACTGCGAGCGCGTTATCCCGAATCATTTCCGCCGAAAGCCGCTGACTCGGACCACGTCCGAGCCAATGGTTCTCGGGATCAAGTGCTCGAACCTCCCGAGAAACGATACTACTTTGTCGATAGGTTGCGGACAGTACCATCTTTCTCAGTAACTCATGCACGTGCCAACCACTGCTAACAAAATCACGAGCAAGCCAATCCAGCAACTGGGGATGCGTCGGCGGATCACCTTGCAAGCCAAAATCCTCCGAGCTTCGCACCAATCCGCGACCAAACAGCATCTGCCAATATCGATTCACCGTTACACGCGCAGTCAACGGATGTTTGGGGTCGACGAGCCAATGGGCTAAACCCAATCGATTGTTCGGCTCACTCTCAGGAAAACTGGGCAGCACAGCCGGTGTCCCTGGTTCTACTTGTTCACCGTGACTGTCATAGACACCACGCGTCAGCACATAGGTCGGACGCGGCGTCTCACGCTCTCGCATCACACTGATCGCTGGAATCGAATCCACCAACTCATTTCGAGCGTCATGAGCTTTGAGAAGTTGCTTGCAAGCATCCATCGTCGGCTCGTGAACTACCGCAACGAAATATTCGCGAAGCACGTGAAGCTCATTCGCGTCCAAATCGCTGGCTGGTTTTTTTAGTACCTCGGCCAATGACTTCCCATCAAAGCAATGTCGGACTTCCAGCGGCGTTAACTCGCGATCATAAACACGGAACTCATCGACGCAGCCATCCTTGAACCCACGGTCACGATAGCGCGAGCCAATTGCCAAATCCTCATAGCCGCCGTTCCATTTGGTGATCTGGCGAGTCAAATGGTCTTGGACGATGGCGGTCGCGGCCGGTTCACCATTCATGAAGATCCGTAAGCCCGCCGCACGACTCGTTCCGTCGTACGTCACAGCCACGTGTTGCCAACTCCCGCGGGGAAGCTCGCCTGTTGTTTCAACACAGATCGCGTCGCCTGGCCAGAAATGACATAGCTTCGCGCTCAAGTGACCATTTTCTTGGATCAACTCGTAACCAATGGTCCCCGCGTCGTCCCAGCCGCGAGAGCGCCGATAGATCACCGCACGCTCATCATCTTCAGGCAACTTGATCCAAAGCGAAATCGAGAACGGCTGCTCGCGTGAAAAACGCCCAGCGCCGGGAATCACAACAGAGTCATCACCGGTGAGCTGGATCGCACTGCCGCTCTGTCCAGTCACGATCTTGTTAGCCGCCAAAGATAGTGCTTGCTTGCCATCCTTGGCATCATTTGCAAATGCTAGACCGGTCTCAGCATCAAGTTTCTTGTTCTCTTCTGTCTTAGCGTTCGCGTCATCAATAGGCACGGCCGCATCAAACGAGACGTTCGCGACCAACCCAGTGATTTCACTCGTTGCCACGCGTTGTCCAAGCCAGTTCATGAATGCTGGTTCAGCTTCGGAAACGACCTGCGTCAAGCGGTTTTCCGCATCGTGAATTGCTGCCGCCGCTTCCAATAGTTTTTTTGATTGATCTTCGGTTGCCAAGGGCATCGCGGGAGTTGGAACGGCATTCGTAAAGAATGAAATGAGCCCGCGTTCGTCGACATTGGCAAAGTAAGCACTGAGTTGATAGTACTCTTTCGTCGTCACTGGGTCATATTTGTGATCGTGGCAACGGCAACATTCCATGGTCAGCCCTAGAAATGCTCCTGCAAATGTATGCGTGCGGTCCGCCACGTACTCCACTCGGAATTCCTCAATCGCAACGCCGCCTTCCTTTTTGTGCGAATGCAAGCGATTAAACGTTGTCGCCAGCATGTCGTCCTGTGACGCGTTCGGAAGCAAATCGCCTGCAAGTTGCAATTCAATGAAACGGTTATAGGGCATCTTTGAGTGGAACGCGCGGATGACCCAGTCTCGCCAGGGCCAGGCAAATCGCTCGTCATCACGCTGGTACCCGTACGAATCGGAGTATCGTGCCACGTCCAACCATTCGGTCGCTAAACGCTCAGCGCACGCGTCACTTGCGAGTAAACGATCGACGACACGTTCGTATGATTCCTTGGATTCATCGGCCAGAAACTCACTGAGTTCGCTTACCGTGGGTGGCAGCCCCGTCAAGTCAAACGTAACACGTCGCAACCACTTCTCACGGCTCGCCTCGATGTTCGGCGTTAACCCCGCCTTCGTCATTCTCGCCAAGACGAACCGGTCGATTTCGCTATGAGGCCACGCAGAGTCACTGGAATCGCGAGGAACTTCGATTCTGTCTGGAAGCGGATTAAAGGACCAATGCGTTTCAAAGTTCGCCCCCTGTTCGATCCACTTATCAAGAATGTCGCGTTCGGTGTCTGACAAATCGCGAACCGCATCCGGAGGCGGCATTCTGTCGCTATCGTCTTTGCTGCGAATACGCGAATGGACCTCACTCTTGTCGAGGTTGCCTGGCACAATTCCCGCATAACCGCCTAGATCAGCCAACGCATGGTCGCGAGTATCTAAACGAAACTCAGAATCTTGGTTCTTTGCGTCTGGCCCATGACAGTGATAACAGCGGTCTGTAAGTATCGAACGCACGTCCTCGCTGAAGGAGACCTCGTCAGCCCTGAGCTTTGCAGTACCAAACGTTGGCAGACCAAGCGGTGCCATCCAAGCTGCTGTGATGAGAAACGCCAACACGCAAGTAAGCGGCGTGCTTCGCTCGTTCACTTGATGAGAGATGGTCATAAACGATGCAAATGTTATGGAGGTCGTTGTTACGGGGCTCACACGGAATAGCCGCGAATGCAAGTGCCAATTCACAGTGGCCTTCGGTTCTTACATCACGCCAAAATGTCCCGGACGACCTTGCCGTGGACGTCTGTGAGGCGGAAATAACGTCCCTGGAAACGGTACGTCAGTCGCTCGTGGTCGATTCCCAATAGATGCAACATTGTTGCGTGCAAATCGTGCACGTGCACAGGATTTTCAGTGATGTTGTAGCAGACTTCGTCCGTCGCTCCGTAAGTGAACCCTCGCTTCATTCCGGCTCCCGTCATCCACAGCGAGAAGCACCGCGGATGATGATCGCGACCGTAGGTTTCGCTATTGAGTGCTCCCTGGCAATAGGAAGTACGACCGAACTCACCGCCCCAAACGACGAGCGTGTCATCCAGCATCCCTCGCTGTTTCAAGTCATTCACGAGCGCCCAGGTCGCTTGATCGGTGTCTTGGCATTGCCCAGGCAATTGTTTCGGCAAAGTGATGTGTTGGTCCCAACCCATGTGGAACAATTGCACAAATCGGACGTCGCGCTCCGCCAATCGCCTCGCGAGCAAGCAATTGTACGCATACGTGCCCCGCTTCATGACGTCCGGGCCGTAACTGTCCAATACGTGCTGAGGCTCATCGGTGAACTCAGTTAATTCAGGTACGGAAGTCTGCATCCGATAGGCCAACTCATATTGTTGAATCCGTGTGTTGATTTCTGGATCGGCAAACTCGTCGAGCTTGGCTTGATTGAGCTTCGCCAGATCATCGAGCATTCTGCGTCGTGCCGAGGCATCAAATCCGTCTGGGTTACTCAAGTACAGCACGGGATCGCCGACGCTCATCAATTTCACTCCGGCGTACGTCGATGGCAAGAATCCGCTGCCCCACAATCGATCGTAAAGAGGCTGGCAATTGGGGCGTCCGGTACCACGCGAGACCATCGTGATAAATGTCGGCAAGTTGTCATTGAGCGTCCCGAGACCGTAGTGCAACCAAGAACCGAGACTCGGACGTCCTGGCAATTGATGACCGCTTTGAAAGAACGTCATCGCGGGATCGTGATTAATCGCTTCGGTGTGCATGGAGCGAATCAAGCACATGTCGTCGGCGAGCTTGGAGATGTTGGGCAGCAACTCGCTCCCAAGTTCCATACCGCATTCACCATGCTTGTCGAACTTGTAGCGAGTTCCAGCGAGCGGGAATGTTTTCTGTCCCGCCGTCATCCCCGTGACACGTTGGTTCATTTCGACATAGTCACGCAAATCCTTCGACTCGTTCGCTTGAAGCAACGGCTTGTAGTCAAACAGTTCTTGCTGCGACGGCGCACCGCTTTGGAACAAGTAAATCACACGCTTGGCCTTGGGCGGCGTGTGATAGGAGGTCATTAAACCGTTGGGCGACGGGATGCCTGGCGAATCAACACTCGGCGCACCCGTAACGGTTGGCGCATCTTGACCGAGCATGGATGCCAATGCAGCCATTCCGACGCCGCTGGCCGAACGACCGAAGAATCGCCGCCGAGTCAAGTGCATTCGGGTGTCGTTGAAGATCGTGGTGGATGACATAGATTTGCTACTCGACTGTAATGAATTCGTCCAAGTTGAAAATTAAGTGTGCCGTTGCCGTTAAGGCGGCATGTTCTGTCACATCGAGCGTTTCGTTTCGCGGCGATTCGCCGGTCGCAACCAGGCTAGCCGCATCGTCTGGTTTTTTCGAATAGTGCTCACGATAGAACTCGACATTTTTCGTCAGCACATCCATAACCTGTTTACTCGCAGAACGCGCGACGGCTTCTTCATAGATGAACTCGAGTCGCTGTGTCGTATCCAGCGATTGATCCAACAACGCTCGCTGGGCCAAGTTGCGAGCCGCTTCAATGAACGTCGGATCATTCATCATCACGAGTGCCTGGAGCGGCGTATTCGTACGACGTACCCGAACATTGCAAACCTCACGACCGCCTGAATCAAAAATGGTTTGTCGCGGAGGATTCACGGCCCGTTTCCAATACGTGTAGACGCTCTTTCGAAACAGAGCGTCACCCTTGTCCATGTCGTAATCCATGCCCAGGTTTGCTGCGACGACGCTCCACAATCCATCCGGTTGGTAGGGCTTCACGGACGGTCCGCCCACCTTCTCCGACAACAGCCCACTTGCTTGAAGTGACACGTCGCGGATCGTGAACCCATCGGCGCGATAGCGTGGCCCACGAGCGAGAAGACGATTTTCTGGGTCCTTGGATGTCTTCTCCGAAGTAGTCTTGGACGATTGACGGTAGGTCTGGCTGGTGACGATCAAGCGGTGCATTGCCTGCACATCCCATCCCGACTCCATGAACTCGACGGCTAACCAATCCAGTAACTCTCGATGGCTCGGTGTTTCGCCCTGCAAACCGAAATCCTCCGTCGTCTTGACAAGCCCAGTCCCAAAATGATCTTGCCAAATGCGATTGACGATCACTCGCGCCGTTAAAGGATTCTGGCTCGACACCAACCACTTAGCCAGCTCCATGCGATCACTTGGTTGAGGTGTATCAGCACTCGCCAGCAACGAAACCGGCACGCCACGGGGGATCGACGACGATTTATCAGGCGCATCATACGCACCGCGTTGCAGCAAATACGATGGCGTCGGATCGCCATCACGCTCATTCATGACCATGACTGTTGCCTTGCGAAATCCACGTTCGTTCATTTCACGTTCCGCATTCGCAACAGCACTCTTCGCCGACACGGTCACTTCATCAATCGTTTCAAAGTGCGCACGCAATAATTCGTTCTGTTTGTCGTTGCGTTGGTCAGCCGGTTGGCGCAAAGCATTGAAGATGTTTTCGCTCAAGCCAAACGATTTTGGCAACGACGCGTTGGGGGTGTCTGTCGTTTTGAGCTGTAACTTGCCGATCGAATGTCCTGCAAACTCGCTGCCAAAGACCAACTTCACTTCAACGCGATCATTCGCCGCGACACTGATTGGCTCCGCGAATTGCACAATGGCTTGCACTGGCTCGGGCTGGACTTCGCTTCCGAACACAGCCCAGCCAGACTTTGCATCGTTATCGATGGCGTTTGCAACGGCATAACTGTCCTGTTCAAAGCTCGCCACGATCGACGCTAGAGCCACCGGTTTCTCATTGAAGAGCACTAGGAGTTCCGTCATCACAAAGTTGCCGTTGGAGCTTGGAGCGAGCTGGCGAGGTTTCCCGAATTTGTCATCCGGCAATGCCTCGATCATCAGCGATGAGAGCGTTTGCCCACCGACATTGAGACCTATCTCGTACGTAACACTCTTGGGGCTCGTTCCGGTGTACTCCAAAGTCAAGTCATCGAGTCGCTCCAAGCGTCCCTCGCCGATCAATTCGTGGGATCGGATGTCAGCAATCTTCCAATCATCGAGGCTGGTGTCCGCATCAAGCTGGCCACGGGTCGCGATTGCCCAATCGTTCATGCGAGCATCAAGTGACTTTCGTGATTCGCTCAATGCGCGTTCTGCGTCGGCCAATCCAGTAACGAGCTTTGGGGGAATCGTGACAAGCGGCGAGTACGTTTCGATCGTCGGCATCGCATCGATACCGTTACCGATGCCTCGTTCTCCGATGTTATTGAAATACGCATAGAGCTGGTAGAACTCACGCTGGCTGAGCGGGTCGTACTTGTGGTCGTGACAACGAGCGCATCCGGCTGTTAATCCAAGCCACACTGTTGCCGTCGTCTCGACACGGTCGATTACGTTTTCGACAGAAAACTCATCGGCGAGTGCTCCGGCTTCACCGTTCTGGCGGTGGTTTCGATTGAACGCCGTTGCAAGTCTTTGGGATTCAGTTGCTCCCGGAAGCATGTCACCGGCTAGTTGTTCGATCGTGAACTCGTCAAACGGCTTGTTGTCGTGGAATGCTTTGGTCACCCAATCACGCCACGGCCAATTGGTTCGTTCGCGGTCATTCTGGTATCCGTCGGTATCTGCGTAGCGAGCTGCGTCCAGCCAACGCAAACTTTGTCTCTCGGCGTAGGCCATCGAGTTCAGCAAAACTTCGACGGCGGCGATGTAGGTTGCATTGGTGGGGTTTGCCAGGAACTCTGATCGGAGCTTCGTCGGCGGCAACAGTCCTGTTAATGTGAGCGACGCACGACGTAGCAGCGTTTCTGGATCCGCTTCCGCCGTAGCGGCCAACCCCGCAGCTTGCAGTCGCTTTGCAATGAATGCGTCGATCGGGTTTTCGCTCCATCGCGATAGATCGACTTGCTTCCAGTCCTTGTCGTTAGCAAGTTGTGTCAATACATCGGCAGGCACGTTGGGGCGTGTCGGCGGAGTGAACGACCAATGCGAAGCATAAGACGCTCCCTCGATGATCCACTGATCCAATATCCGCTTGTCTTCATCGGACAACGCACGATTGCTATCCGGTGGTGGCATGACTTCGTTCGGATCGCTTGAGTGAATTCGACGATGCAACTCGCTGGCTTCCAAGTCGCCTGGCACAACGGCGGTATATGAACCGAGGTTGGCAAACAAGTTGTCTTTCGTATCCGCACGAAACGCAGAGTCTTGGTTTTCCGAATCCGGCCCATGACAGTGAAAGCAGCGATCCGACAAAATCGGCTGGACCTGGGTGCTAAAATCAATTGCATTCGATTCGGGCTTTGGCTCAGCCGCGAAAGAAGTTCTTGGCGAACTACAAGCAGTAAGGCAAAAAAGAGCCGCCGTCGCGAATTCGACACATAGAAAAATTCGCGGCATCAAGCAGTGCATGGACTCAACTCTCAAAATCCAAGGTGGGCGTGTTTGCGGTGGGCGTTTTGATTGTAGCAGCCGCATGCTCGCGGGTCGAACAAAAATGGAAATTGCGCAGCAACATAGCGACGCAAGCGAAGACAAAACAAAGGTGCAACAGCATCCTATTCGTTTTGAATCGAACGTAAGTTGCTAACCGGTTGCGGGCCAAAAAGCGGACGGTTTGCCCCGCTGAGATCTGAAAAAATCAAAAAAATTCCCCCAGTCAAAGCTGGGGGAATTCGTGATGAACTAAGTGTGTCGCGAAACGCACTAACTTACTGAGCGGGAATCACTTCAGCAGCAGCGACCGTACCCATCGCACCCCAAACGCCGTAAGGGCTAGCTGAACCGCTTGGCAAGAACGTACCGCCGTTTTGGGATACTGGCTGTGAGTTCAGATTTCCTGTTTCAATGGAGTCAGAAACGAATCTCACTGCGCCGTCAGCCATTAACACGTGCGCACCACCTTGATGGTAGCTGTTAACAGAGTAGAGCCCGTCATTGTCGTCTCCAGAACGAACGCATGAAGGAGAATTTGGCCCTACGTTCGTCGTCACACCGCTTTCGTGTACGTGTCCGTCCGCCCAACGTTGGCCTCGTGGCCAAAGGCCTGTTGCGGTAACGGAATAGAATCGCGGACGAGCCGCATCAATGTGCGTACCAGACTTACACAGAGCGGGTTGTACGTTTGGAAACGTCCAAACATCCGGCACTCGAGCGATGTTGTTTAGGACACTACGTTGCCCGCTTGCTACCGTCATCTCGCCCATTGCGACGGTGTTAGCGGTGCCGTCGAGAATGTCTCGGAAACCCAAGGCTTTCCATGTTCGAAACAATCCTCGCTGCGCCGTCTTGTCAGATGTCCAACTTCCGTCAGCGGGGCGTCCAACACTTCGGATACCATCGCCATAGCAATTTCCATAATTCATGACTCCAGCGCCCGTTGTGATTACTGTCGGATCGCTGGGGCATCGATAGGTTCCGACCGTAGTTCGCCATGGCGTGTAGGGAGGAGTGTCCGTGCCTGGACCTGTACCGAAGGGTGCATACGTCGTACCCGCGATCACTAACGGATTTGCAATCTGCTCCCAAAGTGCTTGTTGCTCAATGAAAGGAAGAATGCCGATCAAGTTCTGATTTGCACGACGGCCATTTCCTAATGCCGCAGGTGTACCAACGGTACCATCTCTACCGGCTGCGAACGTATTATATGCAGCATGGTAGTTATGCATCCCCAAGCCGATTTGCTTGAAATTGTTGCTGCAGCTCATTCGTCGAGCTGCTTCACGGGCTGCTTGCACTGCGGGGAGCAAGAGACCGACTAAAACGCCGATGATGGCGATGACGACCAGCAGTTCCACAAGGGTAAAGCCAGACTGTCTACGAACACATGGTTGTCGCATACAAAACCTCATTGAAAGAATCCAAGAAAAAGAGACGTACGATTATTTTGCGGGAGCCAATGGGTCGAGGTTTGCACTATCCTCGTAGAAAGCTGGATCAATTGTAGGATCGACGCGGCTCCCTTCTTCATTGACTGTTGTCGCAGGCGCGCCGCCGCCGCCGCAACCGACAGTAAAGCAAACTACCAGCAAGGAAAAACTCAAGAACGAAAGAGAAATACGCATTGTGAGCAAAGACCTGAGTTAAAGGGGATTAGGAAAGAGTTCGCAGCCAAGCCAACCGGTGTGCTGGGGGAGAAGTGGACATCAATGTACGTTCTGTAAAGGGGCAAAGTCAACCAATCTCGTCTGGTTTTTCGGATATTGCGTTGGTTGTCATGAATGCCGTTTTGTAAATACTCGTGAGTATCGCCGATGATTCGAAACAAGATCCAACGAACCAACGTCGCAGCAGTGTCGACTTGCCGTGAGGCGAACCATCAAGTTTGTGAGCGTTTCGGGGCTGTCGGCCTCCGTGGTCGCATCATGATCGTACCGACCCATTCTTGTTGCGTTCATTTTGTAGCGATGGTCTCGATATTGGTTCTCGGCTGCAATTCTGCGGACAGTCCAGAACCGCTTTCGGGTACGACGCAGGCGGACCATTTATCCGCCATTTCACCACTCGAAATTGAGGGAGCGACCGCTTCCACGTCGTCTGGAGTCAAGCGAGACGTGAATAAAGACTTGATTGCTGCGACAAGTCTTGTAAATGCTGGAGACATTGCTTCGGCGAAGGCGCTCCTCCAACCGCTGTTGATAGAGCAGCCAGAGAACGCCACCGCACTATTCTTATTGGCTCGCGGCGAAGCCTCGTTACAGAACTTTGAAGAGGCATTGGCGCTCCTTGAATTGATCCCTCCGACGCATCCGGAAGCTGGCCTGCCAGCGTTAGGCATGTCGGCCGATTGGCTAATTCAGCTGGGGCAACTTGATGAAGCCGAAGAGAAGCTGCGGTCCGTTTTGAAGCTCCAGGATCGTTTCATTGTGGCACATCGACGCCTGGCTCAGCTACTCAATTGTCAAGGCCGACATGCGGAAGCCATGCCGCACCTCCGTGCACTCGCGAAATTTCAAGTTGCGACGCCAAGTGAACTTTATGGAATGAATGCTGCGAGTGATCCATTTGTACAAAAAGACGTGAGCAAACTGGTTGATATCCCTCTCAGTGATCTCTGCATCGCCAAGCTGCAGTGGTTCAGCGGGAAGCAACAGGAGGCTAAACTGATGGCCTCAAATCTTCTTAGTGAGGTACCTGTATCTACAGCAGCGGCAGCGTTCGCAGGACGCGTTTTTTCGACTCTGCAAGACGACGGTCTCTTCGCGGATTGGTCAAAGAACGTGCCCAATGGGATCGATCGTGAGCCTGAGTACTGGTTTGCGATCGGACATTGGCACCAACAGCACGGAAAGCACGAAGTTGCAGTCCGGTGCTTCGCCGAAGCGGTGACTCGGGATGATACAGATCGATTTTCATTTTTGGCGATGGCAAGATCACTCGAAGTGGTTGGACGTGATGACTTGGCGCGTCTCGCGTTTCGCCGCAGCCAGCTTCTTGAGGAAGTGAACTACATTGTCACAGGTTTAGAACGAACCACGGAACAGCTTCATCGGCTGGGTCAAATCTTGAACCAACTCCAGCGACCTCATGAAGCCCTCGCTTGGATGAAACTTTCGACGGAGCCCATTGCCGAGTCGGTGTTATCCTCGGGAGAGAGCGTGGAAGTTGAACGTGACACGAAATGGTTGACCTGTGGCGTGAATACGGAGGACTGGCCTTTGCCCGAATTATCGCAAATCATCCCCCGAGACGCGTCGCCACTCGAAAGGCCGGATGTTGTAAACGGAACAATCAGTCTTGAAGACGTCGCTGCCGCTTCAGGGCTGAAGTTTCAATTTGATCCTGGGCGTGGATCCCCTATCGATGAACTTCATATGTATCAAGTTACTGGTGCCGGCATGGGCGTTCTGGATTTTGATCGTGACGGTTGGCCAGATCTTTATTGCGGGCAAGGCGGCGGAAACGAGTTTAGTGGCGCAGAGTCCGCTTCAAACGAGCTATTTCGAAATATGGGTGGCTCGCACTTTCAGAATTGCACGCAGCAGAGTTCCGGTGTGGACTATGGTTACGCGCAAGGAGTCGCTACTGGTGATATTGACCAAGATGGCTTCGTCGATCTGATCGTGGCCAACATCGGGCCCAATGTCATACTGCGAAATAATGGTGACGGGACCTTCACCAGGCAATTACTCGGTGAGCTTGAGCAAAACGCATGGACGGCGTCCATTGCTTGCGGCGACCTTGATGGCGATAGTTTGCCTGAAATAGTTGTGGTTAACTACATCAACGATCCAGCGATCAAGGATGCATCGTGCTCTGGTCCGGATGCATCGAACTGCAGCCCTCAAAAATTTCACGCGGCCGCCAACGAAGTCTTGCGCCAAACCGAAGAGGGCATTTGGGTTCCATGGCGATTCACAAAAGATGACATCCGTCCGACTTATGGCCTTGGTGTCATAATGACAGATATTGATGGACGCAATGGCAATGATTTATATATTGCAAATGATACCGAACCGAATTCACTTTTCCTGAGTGAGCCCGAATCTATCAAAGGCCATCAATATCGACTTCGAGAATTGGCGCAGTTGCGAGGTTGCGCTGTCGGATTGCGAGGCAACTCCGAAGGCAGTATGGGTGTTGCGAGCGGCGATTTTGATCGAAACGGCATGCTCGACATGCACGTAAGCAATTTTGCAAATGAACCGTCAGCGGTCTATCTACAGCACGACCACGGAATTTTCGTAAATAAAAATATAGGACTGGGACTCGAAGAAGAAACGTTCGCAAGTGTTGGTTGGGGAACTCAGGCTGCTGATTTTGACAATAATGGTTGGACGGATATCGCAATTCTAAACGGCCACATTTATCCCTCCCTTCCGGACGGCTCGCCATATCAAATGTTGCCACAGCTGTTTCGTGGCGGTGCGGCTGGCTTTGAACGCGTTGACAGCGTCTCATCATCGTACTGGTCCACTCCACGCCTTGGCCGTTCGTTGGTAAAGCTTGATTGGAACCGCGACGGGCTCGTCGATTTGGCCAGTGTTCACATCGGTGCACCCATTGCACTTTTGCAGAATAGTTCCAGTGTGGGGAATTGGGTCCAGGTTGAACTTGTCGCAACGGAACGTGAACGCTCAGCCGTCGGCGCACGTGTGAAGGTTGTCTGTGCGAACCAAGAATGGGTGCAATGGGTGACATCGGGTGATGGCTATCAATCCAGTAACGAATCATCCCTAAGCTTCGGGCTTGGGAGTGAATCGACCATTGAGCGAATTGAAGTGCGTTGGCTTTCAGGTGTCGTAGCGAACTATAATGCCTCCGACATCAATCGACGCTATCTGCTTGTCGAGAATGAATCGATTGCCGACGCTCGTGCGGTGACGGACAAATAGGGGCACCGTTTCCAATGAGCAATTGCGAGATCAATGCATTACCTCGAAAACAGGCGTAATCGACGCTGTGCCGGTGCTGGCCCATCGACAATGAGACTGCGTTTTCAGCCATGAATTTGCGTTCGGAACCAACGTGAGGTCGGCTGGGTTTTTGTCGATTCGAATTGTACCCAAGAATAGCTCCTTGCCTTATACTGTCATTCGTACGTGCCATGTACCGGTGCTGCTGGCAGTTAAAACTGCCGCCAGTTTACCCTACCGTCAACTCTCCCGCTTGCCGAAAGAATCGTCTGGCTATGACTAACGTAAAGATCCGCTTGAGCGTGATGATGTTTCTCCAGTTCTTTATCTGGGGAGCGTTCTTTGTTCCGATGGGTGCTTACTTGAATAGCATTTTTGCGGAGTATCAAGCCAGCGGAGAGCTCAACAAGATCGTTGGCGGTGCGTACGCAACTCAGACTTGGGCGGCTTTATGGGCGCCACTCATCGTCGGTTTTCTCGCGGATCGGATTTTCAACAAAGAGCACGTCAATGGCGTTTTGCACCTTCTCGGTGGTTGCTGTTTGTGGTGGTGCAGTACGATCACGAGTCCCGACCAGTTTTTTTGGGTGATGCTGGCCTTCTTCACGTTCTATATGCCCACGATGGCACTCGTGAACGCGATCACGTTCCAAAACGTGACATCGGTCGAGAGTGAGTTTCCCAAAATTCGATTGTGGGGAACGATCGGTTGGATCATGTCAGGCTTGGTCGTCGCTGAGTCGCTCTTTGGAATCATGCCACTGCCTCTATTGCCAGGCATCGAGAATGCTGGGAGCACGAAATTTCCGCTCCAACTTTCTGCGGTGGTGAGCATCATCTATGCCGTCTACTGTTTCGTTGCTCTTCCGGCGTCACCGCCCCAAGGAAAGAACGAACCGTTCTCGGTGGTGAAGGTTCTCGGACTGGATGCGCTGAAACTGTTTGCAAATCCAAACTACTTGGTGTTTGCGATATGTTCTTTCCTGATCTCGATCCCGCTGGCGTTTTACTATGCGCGTACGAACGACTTCGTAAAGGCAGTCGCATTCGGGGACGATTCAGCCGCTGTGATGGCGTTGGGCCAAGTGAGCGAGATCTTTTTCATGCTGATGGTGCCGATTTTCTTGTCGCGGCTCGGCGTGAAATACATGCTGCTCGTCGGTATGTTAGCCTGGGCAGTGCGTTACGCGATTTTCGGAATGTTCCCGACGAGTGGCTTGATGCTGGTCCTTGGCATTGTGCTTCACGGCGTCTGCTATGACTTCTTCTTTGTCACCGGCCAACTTTATACGGACCGCGTTGCGCCGCGTGAAATGCGGACGAGCGCCCAAGCACTCGTTGGGTTGATCACTTACGGCGCCGGGATGCTGGTGGGTAATTACATGCACGGAACATGGGGCGACTATGTCGGACTCGACGGTACGACCAAGGAAGGCTGGTTGGCCGACGCTCAATCGTTCTGGCTCATGCCCGCTGGATTCGCAGTCGCTATTTCAGCCCTGTTCTTTTTCACGTTCTGGTACAAGGACGAGCCAGCCACTGAAGACGTCGTCGCTCCGGTTGTCGATCCAACTGCTTAACCCTGTTCGTCAATCTTTTGAACCAGAACGCTGATATGAATCGATTCATTTTCACAGCGATTGCCGTGGCGGCGATGTTCGTATCGTCGACAAACGCTGCCGAGCGGCCCAATATCGTGTTGGTGTTCGCCGACGACTTGGGTTGGAAAGATGTGGGATACCAAGGCAGCGATTTTATGGAGACGCCAGTTCTCGACGCACTAGCAAAAGAGTCGATGGTGTTTACCGCCGGTTACGCCGCGGCCGGCAATTGCGCTCCGAGTCGAGCATGCTTGCTCTCCGGTACCTACACCCCTCGGCATCATGTCTATGCCGTCGGAAGTACGGATCGGGGCCCCGACGCATCCAAGCGACTCGTGCCGATCCCGAACCACAATGGCTTACTTGAGGCGAACGTCACCATGGCCGAGGCACTCCAGGCTGCTGGCTACGCGACGGGGCATTTTGGAAAGTGGCATTTAGCTGGCAAGGACGGTTCGCTTCCGAAACAACAAGGTTTTGATGTGACGTTCGATTCATTCGGCGAAGGAGAGCTGGAGGAAGGTTCGGAAGGCAACAAAACGGGGCCTCCGTCGGATCCCAAGGGCGTGTTTACTCTGACGCGAAAAGCGTGCGAGTTCATCGAAGCGAATCAAAGCAAGCCGTTCTTCTGCTACCTCGCCCATCACGCAATCCATACACCACTGCAAGGCCAACTCGATACGCTTGCGAAGTTCAAGAACAAGACGCCTGGCGAGCAGCACTCGTCAGCCATGTACGCCGCGTGTACCTATGACTTGGACGCTAGCGTTGGGATATTGCTGGATAAACTCAAAGAATTGAAACTCGATCAAAATACCTTGTTCGTTTTCACAAGCGATAATGGCGCCACGCAACAGTCATCGCAAGAGCCGCTTCGAGGCAGTAGAGGTGGTTACTACGAAGGTGGAATTCGCGAGCCGTTTATCGTTCGCTGGCCAGGCATCACGAAACCATCGAGCACCTGTGATGTGCCCGTGATCAACATCGATCTCTATCCAACGTTTCTTGCCGCCGCTGGCGCACGCGTACCGGCCGGAAAAATTCTCGACGGCGAGAGCCTGGTGCCGCTACTCAAGGGAAGTGGCTCGCTCACGCGTCGTGCAATCTTCTGGCATTTCCCCGGCTATCTCGATGGGCCCGTGCTGCGTGGTCGTGAGTCGGACGTCGCACTTGGATTTCGATCCCGCCCAGTCACTGTCATTCATCAAGGCGAATGGAAGTTACATCTCTTCCACGAAGAATGGCAACTGGATGGTGGGGCATCGAAACTGGACTCCAACCACGCTGTTGAACTCTACAATTTGGCCGATGACATTGGCGAGCGGAACGATTTGTCACTTGAGAATACAGCCAAGCGTGATGAGTTGCTCGCGGAAGTCTTGGCTTGGTTCAAACAGACAGATGCGTTAGTTCCGACAGAGCGTAACCCGAAGTTCGACGCTTCTGCAAAAAATAAAGTTCGAAAAAAGCGAGCTGGGAAGTCGTAGATACCCGACGCCAGCGGAACTTTCGTGCGCCCTATGTACTGTTTCTTCGAGCCTGTGTCTGAGGCCCGATCCATCTCCTGTTTTCAAGAGCATCGTTTCTGATCATGGCTGTAGTTTTTCGTCGCTTCGTTATTGTTTTTTTGCTTTGCATTGCCGCGTTGGTTTCGGGAGAATCCGCGATTGCCGAGGAGAGCTGGAGCGAGTTTCGCGGGCCAAACGGAGACGGAGTCACGTCGATCGAGTTGCCGGTCCAGTGGTCACGTGACGCCGGAATCATCTGGCGCACGGAGTTGCTCGGATCGGGTTGGTCTTGCCCAGTGGTGCTCGGCGATAAAGTTTTCTTGACGACTGCGATTCCCAAAGACGAGGCTTCTGCGGAAGTCAAGAAAGGGGGCGAGTTCACGCTCTCTCTACTCACCGTTGATGCGACATCGGGCAAACTTTTGAAGAACGTGCCGATCATGGACCAGACGGCGGACCGCACTCCGGGTGTGCACAGTAAAAACAGTCACGCGAGCCCCACGCCGATTGTCGACGGAGACCGCATTTACGCTCACTTCGGATACCAGGGTACTGCCTGTTTGACTTTGGATGGCGAGATTCTCTGGGTGAACCGTGACCTTTATTTCAAGCCCACGCATGGTAATGGCGGAACACCGGTGCTCGTTGACAACCATTTGATTTTTACATGCGATGGTGACAAAGAACCAAAGATCGTGGCCTTGGATGCAAAAACCGGTGCCGTCGCTTGGCAAACCCCGCGGCCAGTCGAAGCGAAAAAGACGTTCTCCTTTTGCACGCCTTCGGTCATCGAGGTGGACGGAAAGAAACAGGTCATTTGTCCCGGCAGTGACTGTGTGCTTGCTCTTGATCCAGCGACAGGCGAAACGATTTGGGATGTCCGCTATGACGGGTACTCGGTGGTGCCCAAACCAGTTTACGACCGAGGGATCGTGTTTATCTCCACGAGCTTCGACAACAGCAAGCTGTTGGCGATCCGGCCAACTGGCAGCGGCGTCGTTACAGATACGCATGTGGAATGGACACTCGATAAAAGCATTCCCAAGACACCATCCATGATCGCACATGAAGGACTTGTTTACTGTGTCAGCGATGATGGCATCGCGTTATGCGTCGACGGCGCGACCGGCGATGTCGTGTATCGCCAGCGACTTGGTGGAAATTTTTCTTCATCACCACTACTTGCTGCGGATAAACTTTATTTCACCAGTGAAGAAGGCGTCACGACCGTCGTGCGTGCAGGGCGAGAATTCGAAGAACTTGCTCGCAATGATTTGGGCGAACGCACACTGTCGTCGCTTGCCGTCGTCGAGAATTCGATACTGCTGCGCACCGCTAGCGCGCTCTATCGAATTGGCAAGTGATCCGAATTCCCAAGCTATCGGATGCAGAATTCCAGCCGTGGGTTGCGAAGACAACTGCGCCCGGCATGTTCTGGCTCGCGCTGGCATTCTTGGTGTGCCAAGCTGTGCTTGTCGTGCTTTGGGTCGATGTTCCAAATCTGCAAGAGAACGCGATCTTGACAATCGCGCCGGACGACCCGAATGCGGAGAGTCTGCGACAATCGCTCTCTGGTGTCATTGTGGACCATCACGTTCAAGACGCTGCGATCTATACGATGCTTGTGATTTGGCCAATGGTGATTGGCGAGGCCGTTTATCACTGGATCGTGCGTCCCTGGAATGCCGTCACACGGCGCTTTCACTTGTTTGGGTTGCTGTTTTGCATCTGTCCGAGTTTAAGGCTTTGTGCGCGGAGCCCAGAGATGGGTTATCGGCTCTGGTTGCCAAAACTTGGGTGGCGAATTGCGAATCGAAAGTTGCGAGCCAGGCTGCAACGACAATTCAGTGTCCCGATGATTGTGATCGCGATGATGATCATGCCGTTGTTGATTATCGAGTTCTTCCTCAAAGACCAAGTTGCCCAATACCGCTGGTTGAGGATGCTGCTGCATTTTGGAACCGGTGTCATTTGGTTTGCGTTTGCCGCCGAGTTTATCCTCATGGTCTCTGTCGCAGAGAAGAAAATCGCTTATTGCAAAAAGCACTGGATCGATCTTGCGATCATCGTATTGCCGCTTTTCTCGTTCTTACGTTCGCTGAGAGTTTTGCGAGCGTCTCAAGCGCTCCGAGTGCCTCAGCTCACGAAGCTCGCACGCGTGTATCGACTTCGCGGTACTGCCGTGAAAGCACTTCGAGCACTTGTGCTTTTGGAGCTGTTTCAACGATTCATTAACAAGGACGCGGACCGTAGTATCGCGAAGCTTCAATCGCGACTTGACGAGCTCGAAGAAGAATCGAAACAAATTCGTCGCCAAATTATCAAGCTGCAACGCGAGAAAGCTGAGCAAGAGCGAGACCGTATCAAGTGAGTGGCACCGCTTCGCGTTGGTCCGACCGGTTACGCGCATTCGGACTCAACAACGTTCGATTGTACAACGGTCGGCCGATTCCTGGCCTTAGATTGCGGTACTGCTCTTGAGAACGGGAACGAGGAGTGCCATCACGACAGCGAGCACGAGAATCGCCATGATGAGTAGCATCACGGGCTCGAGCAAACGCACGAATAAGTCCAGGCGTCGGAAGGTTCGCTTTTCCAGTGAATCGGCGATATCGGGAAGCACCGTATCAAGCGAGTTGCTTTCCTCTCCCACACTGATCATCTCGACGACGGAGATTGGGAAGTGACCAGAGGAGCGCAATGGCGATGCGAGACTTTCACCGCTTCGGATATTCTCACTTGCATTGCCGATCGATTGGCTGAGCAATCGGTTACCCGTTGCACTGCGGCTGATGTCAAGACTTTTCAAGATTGGTACACCGTTGGCAAGCAATGTTCCAAGCACGCGACAGAAACGTGCTACGGCCAAATTCATCAAGATGTCGCCGAGTACTGGAATCTTGAGCTTCGCGCGGTCGAAGATGTCTTTGCCTCGCTCCGTTTGTAACTGGATTCGAACAAAGATAAACGTGATCGCAGCCAACACGAGAACGATCCATCCGTACGATTGCAGAAAGTTGCTAAAGGCCAGCAAGGCTTCTGTGACGGCGGGCATTTGATCTTTCTTGCGCAACCGATCAAACAGCATGTCGAACTTTGGCACAAAGAACACCAGCAGCACAGTGATCACGATGGAGCCAACACAAAACAGAAAGACCGGATAAGCCATCGCGCTGATGGTTTTGCCCTTCAAATCTTCTTGCAATTCTGTGAATGTGCCGACTCGCTCCAAGGCGTCTTCAAGAAAGCCACCTTCGGTACCCGCGCGAACCATGTTCACCGCCATGTCGCTAAACACGCCAGGAAAGCGAGACATTGCCTGTCCCATCGGCTCGCCTTCTTCGACTCGTGATTTGACTTCGCCGAGTACTTCCTTGAGCACTGTGTCGGACGTTTGTTCGCTCAATACGGTTAGCGATCGCAGCATCGGCACGCCACTGCGGAGCAGCGAAGCGAGTTGGCCATAGAACGTAGCCATCGTCTGGGCTTTGACTTTCTTCCGTTTTGAGAAGCCAAAGAGCCCTTCATTCGCTGACTTGCCCGCGGTGACTTTCACTGGGAAGAGGGAACGCTCCGAAAGGATATTCGTGACCTCACGCTCCGTTTGAGCTTCGATCGTCCCAGAGACCATCTTTCCGGTGAGATCGCGAGCGGTGAAGGCGAAGAGGGGCATTTGCGAACGGGGGCAGGAGGCAGGTGTAAGGTGTCAAACGCGATCGGATTTCGGAGCGCTGGGGAGAATAATCAACGGTAGGGTGAAGTGGGGCGTGGGTCGACGTCTGAGAGGCTAGGCTTCGGAGGTGTGGCTATTGACACTCTAGAGTGCTTCGCCCTTGGTGACCCGCAGGACTTCGTCGACGCTCGTATTGCCGGCGATGACTTTATCCCAGCCGTCCATTCGCAAGGTACGCATTCCTTCTTTAACTGCTTGACGACGGATATCCCAGCTGCTCGCCCGATCTTGTGCGAGTTGACGAATGGCTTCGCTCGACACGAGCAACTCATAAATCCCCATCCGTCCTGCGTATCCAAATCCGCGGCACTCACGACAGCCAACGGGTCGAAACAGGTGCCCTGAACCGAGACGATCCATGGTAAAGTCGTTTGGCACGTCGGATTCAGTCGGTGTGTACTGTTCTTTGCAGTGTTTGCAGAGGCGACGAAGCAGACGTTGGGCCATCACGGCCTCGACTGTTCCAGCCACGAGAAAGGGTTCGACTCCCATGTCGACCATCCGCGTATACGCGCCCGCCGCGTCGTTGGTGTGCAGCGTACTGAAGACAAGGTGACCTGTGAGTGAGGCTTGCGTCGCGTTTTCAGCGGTTTCCAAGTCTCGAATTTCTCCAATGAGCACCACGTCAGGGTCGTGACGCAAAATACTTCGAAGCGAAGCAGCGAACGTCAAACCGATCTTGGTGTGCACTTGGATCTGGTTGATGCCGTCCAGTTGGTATTCGACGGGATCTTCCGTTGTGATGATCTTGTTCTCGGGGCTGTTGATCTCCAACAGCGAGCTGTAGAGCGTCGTCGTTTTTCCGCTACCGGTTGGTCCCGTGACGAGGATGATCCCGTGAGGCAATTTGATCAGCTTGCTGAATTGCTTATATACTTCCGGGGCCATCCCCAAGCCTTGCAAGTCAAACACCATCGAAGACTTGTCGAGAACCCGCATGACCAAACCTTCGCCGTGGATCATCGGGATCACGCTGAGTCGGATATCGACTTCGCGCCCGTGAACACGCAGCTTGATTCGACCGTCCTGAGGCAACCGCTTCTCGGCAATGTTCAATCTCGCCATGATCTTCAAGCGGCTGATGATCGCAGCTTGAAAACGGTTGATCTCCGGCGGCGCAGGTTGCGATTGGAGGATCCCGTCAATTCGATAGCGAATCACGAGTCCATCCGATTGAGATTCGATGTGCACGTCACTGGCTCGAGCTTCGACCGCTTCAAGCAAAATTTCGTTGACGAGACGAACGACCGAAGCCTCTTGGGCCATCTCGCTCAGTTCGCTGCCATCCGACTCGATCGAATCGAGCAACTCGACTTCGTCGTCATCCGCTGCCGCAGCCATCAGGCCTTCGACGGTTTCGCTTCCGACGCCGAGATGCCGTTTTACGAGTCTGGCGATCTCAGCGGCCTGGGCAACGATCGGAATAACGGCTTTGCCGGTTGCCGCACTAGCCTCGTCAAGCGGATGCAAATCGAACGGGTCCGAAGTCGCGACGATGATCGCATCACCGTCACGCCCGATCGGAAACAGGCTGTGTCGATAGATCAGTTTTTGTGGAAAGCCCTCCAATGCACTCAGGTCAATCTCCGCTTCACGAAGGTCGATGAACTCCAGTCCAACTTCTTCTGCAATCGCGGCAAGTGCCTTGCGCTCGTCGACATAACCAAGCTTGATTGCCGATGCGACTACGTTCGATGAATCGTCGCTTTGGCTCTGCGCTAGCTGGTCGTCGCTGATTAGCCCGCGACGTCGGAGAATCTCACCGGCGTGAACAATCATATGAACAATGCTTCAAGAATACAGGAATACGATTATCGGAACGTGCCACGTCCCCAGGAATTCACGCCCCGGGAGTTAATGCCACGAGAGTTAATGCCACGGGTATTACAGTGTAAACGAAAGACTCGGCTAACGTCCGCCGCGTCCACCGCCGGGTTGACCATCACCGCGTCCTCCACCGGACCGACCACCATCTGAACCGCCACCGCCGAATGGCAAACCGCCACCGAAAGGCGAGCCACCGCCTCGACTTTGCATTTGTCGAAACATTTCAATTCGACGCTGGATATCGTCGCTACTCGGGGCACCGCCACTGCTGGAGGCTGGCGGCGCTGGTGGAATCGAGCTGTTGGAAGAAGGGCTCGTTGACTTCGTCACCTTGCCGAGCACGGATTCAAGAGCCTTTTGTACAACGTCGGTCTTTAAACCACCACCAAGCGTGACCACTTCGACGCTTTCCTCAGAATCCATTCCTTGCTGGTCCAAGGCTTCGACCAGTTCACGAACTTTGATGAAATCTTGCGGCGTTGCCGTAACGACAAGCGAATTGCTGCGCGCGTCAACGGCAACGATGATTTTGGCAGGTTCGCTCTTGGGTGCATCGTTGCCACCACCTCGACCACCGCCACCACCGCCACCTCGCAGTGCTGCGATAAAATCTTGCGGAGACGGTTGCGGTTGCTGACGACCGCCATCACCACCACCTCCTCCTCCACTACCACCACCACCCATCTTGTCAGCAAAAACGGACTTGACCACTTTCTCGACGTCAGCGGCATCTTGATAGATGACCGGAATCAAAGCTGGTCGCGCGAGTGTTTCGATGTCTTCCGGGCTTTCCTGTTGGTCGATCTTGTCCAACAGCATTTCAATGAATTGCAAGTCGGCTGAACCTGCTTGAACGATCAGTGCATTAAGTCTCGCATCGGGGATAATGCTGACGGACCCAGTCGCTGTGAGAACACTTGTTGATGACGAACTCGTGCTGGTGCTTCCACCCATCATGCCCATCAATCCGCCAAGCATTCCGCCACCGAGACCACCTGAGATCGACGAACCGAGGCTATCCAAACTCGACTCCGCGCCACCCAGAATGCTATTGAGCAACTCAGCCGCGACATCAGCCTTGGCATACTTCAACCAAAAAATAGTCGGTAGCGCCGATGGCAGCGCCGATTGCTGTGACACCGATTGCATCAACGACTCAAATGCATCGAGCGCTTCGGTGTCTTCGGAAGCAATGATCATGCCCGATGGACTCATTTGAATAATGATTTCGGCACCCGAAGAAGTCGTCGAGCGGATCGTTCTTGCGTCCTGATCGCGTCCGGTCTCACTATCGGTATCGGATCCCGCGCCAGCGGATTCCGTTGCCGCGAGGACGGAGTCGTCTTGTTCTGTTACAAATTGATAGGGTGTTGAGCGATTGCCATTTCGAACTTCGTCGACTTCGCCTCGAACGGGGCGAGCACTGCGTGTCGCGTCGACATCACTGCGTGTCGCGTCAACATCACTGCGTGTCGCGTCACTGCTTGGCTCCGAACGCGATGGCGGTTGATCAAGCCGACGTCGCTCGGGGATTCCTTGGGTTGACGAACCGCTCTTGGACGAAGGCGAGATGGTGCGGATTTGGTTGGAGCGACCGGTGATTTGCCAAAGTGCTTCGACTTGCTCAAGCGCGTCTTCCGCAGCACGTCCGTTGTACGGCAAGATGCGGATGCGATCGCTCATTGCACCGAGTGAATTCTCACCTTCGAGCTTAGTGATCAGATTTCGAACGAGTTCGATTTCTTCTTTCGTGCCTCGAACCCAAAGTCGTCCGGTTATTGGATCGCCATCAACAATGGGTCCTTCACCGCCTTCGGCCGTAACGCCAAAGAACTTGTTAATCGTCAACAAAGCCTGGGACGGTTCCAAACGCTGCAAATCAATGATTTCAAATTCGCTGGCGGAACCCTCGAGCTCAGCGATCGTTTTGGCGATAACTTCTTGCGTTTCTGGTCGGGCGAACGCGATGATCGCGTTGGTTTTTGGGTCCGTTGAAATTCGCGCGTCTGGTGTTCCCGCAATGAGCGTTTGCAAAACGTCAAATACAACGGTCGGATCCGCCGACACAATTTTATGGGTCTTTAACGTTGGCGAAGCGACTTCCGTTGTTGTGCCACTTGGAGTCTGTAGCTGGGTATCGGCTTTCTCGACAATGCCTTCGAGGAGACTCAATTTGGAAGGTACTCCAGTCGCGTAGATGCGATCACTGTATAAACCCACGCTGATTCGTAGATCTTCGCTGGCATTTTCGCCTGGCTCGAGACCAAGCAGCGGTCGAGCTAACTCGAGAAGCTCGTCAGCCGCTCGGTGCTTTAGAATAATTTCAACCACGTTTGACTGTGCCTTGGTGGCGTTAGCGAGCAGCTCTCGAATTGCAATCAACTTTTCTACCGTTTCAGTCACAATGACCTGGCGAGCACTTTCCAAGACAATCACACGTCCTGCGGGACCAATGAGCTGTGCGAGCTCCACCTTGGCATTGTCCGGCGTCATGCTGCCGAGCGGAAACAGACTTCGAACAATATCGCTGCGGCCGCGCAGTTCCAAATTTTCTGGCAGCACCAACTCCGCAAACTCACTCAGTAGTGCCGCTGCGTTTTGTTGCTCCAAGTCGATCAACTTCAAAATGCGACCGCTGCGAACAAGCGCGAAACCGCGATCCAGCAGCAACCGATTCAGAACATCGAGGCCCTGGGAAATCGAATATGACCGAGTCGGGTCGCGAAAGTTGATCGTTCCTGAAGGATACAGGTCCGCCTGCAGCGACAAGTCCGATTGCTCCGAGAACCAAATGATTACGTCCTTCCAGTTCGCAGCCGAAAAGTTGAACCGAAGCTCAGCGTCGACGGGGGTTGGAGCCGCTTCGACTGGACCCACGGCCTGGTCAACCAGCTGGGCCGACGCGTCTGTTTCCTCGTCTGTTCCTTCGTCTGTTTTCTCGTCAAGGGGCAAATTCTCAATGACTGGCATCGCTTGAGGAGCCGTTTCTACAACCGCCTCCTGTGCATCCGCTGAGGGAGCAATGAAAAAAACATCCGCTGGCCCTGAAACATTTATCGAAACGATCGTTAGGATCGCTATCAACCGGCCATTTATTAACTTCATCATGCTCGAGTATAGCCGTGAGATTGGCGTTGGGATGAGTCGGGAAATCGGGCAAAGAACGTCTTTATCGTAGTCACCCCACCCAGTCTGGCTGCATACAAGTCGCGAACTTCTTCGTGAAGCGGCTCATTTTGCACCGGACTAATGATATTAACCCTCGCAATCCAATGAAGTTCCGCCGGGTAAAGCCCTGAAGATGCGATAGGAATCCCTCGCGAGTGTGCTGTATCTTGGCGTTTTGATCGCGTAAGCTAGGATTTGGACGGAAAATGGGTCTGCTACAGGCTGTTACACTCAACTTGGCGTCGCTGTTTAGCGGAAAATTCGGACGGCAAATGAAGCCAGGAAGCTCCTCGATTGAACCAATGATGCTGAAGAAGCAAAAACGGCTGGTGCTCAGCGAAGCCCAGCAAGACTCGATGCGAAACGCTGGCCAGGTGAACGCGGAGCTGATGGATTTTTTGCGTCCACAGATTGTCGCCGGAATCACGACTGCCCACATCGATGATTTAGTCAAAGCCTGGACCCTCGAGCGTGGCCATAAATGCGCCACTCTCGGGTACCAGAACTACCCTAAAAGTTGCTGCACCAGCGTCAATGACGTTATTTGTCACGGGATTCCCGATCGATATGTGCTTCACGAGGGTGATATCATCAACGTCGATATTACAACCATTGTCGATGGCTGGCACGGCGATCAAAGCGAAACGTTTTTGATTGGAAACGTCAGTGACCAACGTCGCGAGGTGACTCAGTGCGCTTTCGATTGCCTTTATCTCGCCATCGATGCGCTCACCCCCGGATGTTGTGTCGCCACAATCGGTGATGCGGTCGTTGCCGAGGCTCATAATCGCGGCTTCTCGGTCGTCCGTGAATATGTCGGACACGGTCTCGGACGCCAATTCCACCTTGATCCATCGATCCCGCACTTTCCAAACCGTCAAAGCCGTATCGATCGGCTTTATCCGGGCATGTGCTTCACCGTTGAACCCATGATCAATGCGGGAAGCCGATATACTCGCAGCGATAAACGCGATGGATGGACTGTTCGAACTAAAGACGGATTTCCATCTGCCCAATTCGAGCACTCGATCTTGATGACTGAGGCCGGACCAGAAATCCTGACGCTGACCAAAACAGGGCCTCAGAAGGGTCACCAGTTTTAGTCGTGATGAGCGAGCCAACCGTGGGATCGCAAGAGCCAGAGTTCCGCATCCTTGTTGCCGTGTGTACTTATAACGAGGCCGAGAATATCCATGCGATGCTCGAGGGTCTGCGTGAGTATTTGCCCCTTGCCGACTTGCTTGTCGTTGACGACGACTCGCCCGACGGTACAGCAATGATCGCGGAGAAGTTTATCCAGAGCGAACGGGCAACTTCGACGACGATCGACGGCCCCCTCCAAGATGCTCCCGTTCAAGATGCTCTCGTCCAAGATCCTTCGCCCAAACTTCACCTGCCCCAAACTCAGCTGATCGTTCGAAAGGGCCAGCGAGGACTCGGCGGAGCGATCAAGCGAGCGATTGAGTTCGCGATCCAAGGGGAGTACGATTTATTCGTTAATCTTGATGGCGATGTCAGTCACCATCCCTCTCAAGTCCCCCGGCTAATCGCCACAGCTACTGACGCTACATCCATCCAGTCGCTTCCGGATGTCGTCGTTGGCTCTCGCTATTTGCCCGGTGGTGAAATCATTGGATGGCCGTGGCGACGCCGGATGATGAGTCGGCTTGTCAATCGTTTCGCCACACTCTTTCTGCGATTGCCTGTGAGTGACTGTAGCGGTTCCATGCGTTGCTATCGCGTCAGCGCACTGAAACGAATCAACGCATCGAAACTGCGAAGCGAAGGCTATGCACTTCTCGAAGAACTGCTCGTTGCTCTCGTACGAAGTGGAGCGACACTCGCCGAAGTCCCGATCACATTCACCGACCGAGAACGCGGCAAAAGCAAGTTGACTGCACGCGAGGCCACTCGATCCGCCTTTCAAATCATGAAACTTGCGTTTCGTAGCGACTTGACGAAAACATAAAGCACACCTGACTTACTCGCCAACTCGGTCGCCAACTTGCTCTTCCTCTCCTCGCTAGCCGTCGTTTCGCACTGTTGAATCCGCGTCCATTGTGTGAGAATGAAGGATCAAGATTTATGTGACGTGAGAGGGTAAGTTGACACAGGCGAGAATGTTGATGCTGGACTTCTTTCAAAAACTGTTTGACTCATCGGATTATGTGCCACGATGGAATTGTGGTAACTGGACTGCGGGCGTCGGGTGGCTGCATGTGATATCGGACCTAGCGACGTTCGGAGCATACGTTGCGATTCCAGTCACGTTGTTGCTGATGGCACGTCGACGAAAAGACTATCAGTTCCTAAAAGTTGTCTGGCAATTCGCAGCCGTTCTCTTTGCCTGTGGTAGCGTCCATCTTGTCGACGCAATGATTTTTTGGGTCCCAGTTTACCGTGTTTCTGGCCTGCTGAAACTTACGACCGCACCCTGCAAATAAAGTCGCCACGTCCATTTTGCTAAGCGGACGACCCATTCGAGATGCGAAGCAAGGGTTGACGGGGGCTGTGGCGGTATTCAATGACATCACGGAATTGAAGCAAGCCCAGACCGATCGTGATTTGCAACAAAAGCGACTCGAGCTTCTTACCGAATCAGCGGCGCAAGTAACGAATGCATTGCAAGAAGGTGTCCATGACGACGAACCTTACTTACGAACGATCGCAGAAGTGTTCCATTGTGAATTCATCGTCCAAGCGTTGTGTGTTTTAGAGAACAGCATCCATGTTGACCTGTACCATTTTCCGTGTGGCGATACGGCTCAACATTCCAACAAGACTTCCTATTCGTTGACGAAACAAGAGTTCTCTCAAATCCCGTGCGAAAGTTTGTTTGCTGACGCGATTTGGCTTCCCGAACTCCCATCGCTGGACCCGCGACTCAAGAACATCGCGATCGGAGGGATGCTACATTTCGTGGGCGATAATAAAATACGCAGTGATTGGTGTGCCCCATGGGTTTGCTTATCTTTCAATAGCCGCTCTGTCATGTACAACGCGTATTCCAGTAATGGAGGACGAAATCATCAAAACAGTGCCCCGTTTTGATTAATCGTGACAGAGGGGCTTTTCATGTTTTGGCGACGTTTCGCCAGTGCCCGTAGCTGACAGTTATTTCCGAACGCGAATTTGTCATCAGAGTGTCTGGCCACCGTCCACTGACAACAGCTGACCAGTTACCATCTTTGCGTCAATTGCAAGAAACAAGACAGCGTCAGCAATGTCGCATGGCAACGAAGGTCGCGGAATCGGAAGTCCACTAACCATCGTGTTCAAATCCCAATTCGGATTACCTTCTCGAATCCACCGCGAGTCGATCGGTCCCGGGCATACAGCGTTCACTCGGATTTTCGGTGCAAGCGCTCGAGCAAGTGACTTCGTCATCGAGTTCAGCCCCGCTTTACTGGTGCAGTACGCAATCGACGAGCCTTTTCCAGTTTCACCAGCGATGGAACTGACATTGACCACGGCGCCACCGTTGCCAAAAGCCAGCAATTTCGACGCAGCACGTGTGACGAAGAACGGTCCTTTCAAATTGACATCGAGGATTCGATCCCACATCGGTTCTGTCATCCCATCCAAGTCATCGTGATCGACGAAGTACGTCATCGCAGCATTATTCACCAACACGTCCAGACGCCCGAACTCGCTTCCAATGGTATTGACCATCGCACGGACAGCTTGGTCATCGGAAACATCACAACACAACGACAGCACGCGGGCACCGAGAGCTGTGGCTTGTTGTGCGGTTTCGTCCGCTTCGTTTACGCTGCGAGAATAGTTCACAACCACGTCAAAGCCACGTTGAGCGAACTGCAAAACGCATGCTCGTCCCACCCCTGTTCCGCTGCCGGTGACGAGCGCAACGGGGCGATCCCTATCCGCTTCTGTCTCAATCAAGTGGTTACCCTATGATGTAAAGAATTGTTCCATGGAACGCCCATGGTAGCATGGATAGTCGCAAAGAAATCTGGCACGCTGATCGAACTCTTTAGGCTGCGAGTTTATGATCGTCGTCGTTCGCAACGCAATCGAAAGGGCTTTTATCGTATCGTTTGCGGGGGACGTGGATTGTATTCGTGGCGTAGTGGACTTCGCCAGAAGTTCTCTTCAGCAGGGCATTCTGGCGAATCCCACTACAAATCGCTCAGTAATACAATCGACGTCACCTGCGGTTGCTCGGTCCATCCCCAAGGGACCGTCAGATCCCGATCGAGTTCCGCAGGGTTGATCCCGAAGGGATTTTTAGACCGTAGCCGTAGGTCGCGAAGCGCACCTACGGTTTGCAATGGATGCGAATCGCGCCGACCCCGAAGGGGTCGCACAAAGTTTTGTAGGGTGGGTCAAAACGCGTTAGCGATCGGGCCCACCAACCGCAAATCGTCGACAACCATGGTGGGTCAGCGCGGCTAACGCCGCTCGACCCACCCTACGTTTTAAAAACTCACAGCCCCTTCGGGATCGATGGTTGATTTGGATTCGTATTCCGTGGGTGGCGCTGCGCTTACCCACGGCTACGTTCCGAAACCGCTCCGCGGTGGCTCCATCCATCCCGAGTGAAGTCGACGCAATTGCCTGACTTGATAATCGATTCAGAGCCTATCTGGTGTCGCGAACCGCCGCCTGTGAGCACGCATGAAAACACGCTGTCCTGAGGGTGTCCCACGCCCGCCGCCGATCCGATGGAGTCCGCGAACACTTACTCCGGTGCCAGAAACACGAAAGGTTCCGATGCGAGAAAGTTGTCGGTCTGATTCCCTCCCAGTCCAGGATTCCCGTGCAGTTGCAATTTGCGTACTCCAGAGTTCATTTCAAAGTTGATCTGTTTCAAATCCACCCATACGAGACTGGGGCTGGCCGTGTCTTCAAAAAAGTAAACGAGGTTCTTTTGGTCGGAGACGGTGCGCCAGATTGTCGATGAAATATTCGGTTGGTCCGGTGTGGTGATTCCTCGCGGCACGCTCACGTTTCGCATCACGCTGAAGACTGCTGCGGTAGCCTCGCGTGGATTGGCTGATTGCTCCGTCGCGTTGATATAGAAGCTAGCTCGCGCGAAACGATCGGCGGCTCGATTCGTGCCTGGTAGCATCACTGTTCCGCCAATCTGTTTCCAATATTCGTTAAGCGCCAATTGTTGATCGTAAATCGGAGAGTTGGTCATCACCTGGTACTGTCTTCCGTGGTGGATGACAAGCTTCCCATTGATGTACTCAAAAATTGCCGAGTCGCCGCTGGGATCCGAAATTGACAAATGGATTTTTCCCGCCACGCCATTGGGAGCCACGACGCCCACAATGCAGAACGGCTCTTTACGCATCTCAGCAACCGCTTCTTTCACCGTAGCAAAGTTGTCCAGCGCATACTGAGTCCAAGCGGCAATCGACATCTTCGGCCGCGGGTCTTCGTCGGCGACTGGGTACTCGCTTTCGACCAAGAAAAGAAGATTGGCGACCAGCCCTTTTTCGTTCATTCCATCTGCCGTCCCCGCTTCGTACACAGACGCGACAAGGCTGCCGAATAGGCTTGTCCATGTAAAGCCCTGCTCGCCCATGCCACCGTCTCTCTGCATTCCACGTGGAAACACCCAGAGGTTGGTTTGCATGTCTTCCTTCCAGTCCATGGTTCGGCCAGTTACCGTTTGCCCCTCTTTGCCATAGTACACCGCCCGGCTGCATGCACTGGCAGTCTGAATCGGTGGCAAGAGAATTGAAAGAATCCCAAAGCAGACCGTTGCGATTCGTACGGATTGGTTCATCAAGCGCCTCCCTTTCAATTAATTCTCGGTTCGAAACTATCTTTCAAGGCTAAAATGCCGACGGATCAATGTACTCATTGGTGCCGACGTCGCAATTAACAAACGCCCAATCGAATGATGGCCACTCACCTTAAAACACGGGTGTTTACTCGCTACGCCGGATGACTTTGATGTACAATGACGGGTGAGTAAGACGCATCATTCGTCCAGAAATGGCGGTTCTTTTTCGATTGCCAACGCCGACGGTTGCGAGTTGCACATCGCTGCTTTGTCGATCGTGAGCTAGTTTTGAGCATGGAAAAATGAAACGATTTGTGGCATTCATGGCATTGGCGGCATTCGCTTTTGCAACTCCCGCTTCCGTTGCCGAAGCGACTGGGACGCCGAACGTTGTCTATATCATGGCCGACGAGCTGGGTTATTTTGAGCCGTCGTATATGGGCAACGCGAACTTGCAAACACCCAACATCGATCGGATGGCCGCCGAGGGCATACGGTTCACGCAAGGCATGGCGGGATCGTCAGTGTGTGCACCCACTCGATGTTGTTTTCTAACGGGCAAACACAGCGGCCATACTTCGGTTCGCTCCAACGGCGGAGGAACCCCGATGCGAGCTGACGAAGAGACGGTCGCGTCCATCTTGAAACCGCGCGGCTATGCGACAGGCGGCTTTGGCAAGTGGGGCAATGGAGGACGCGGTTCGACTGGCGTGCCGGAAAAACATGGTTTCGATGTCTTCGTTGGTTATTACGATCAAGTTCACGCGCACTCGTATTACCCGCCTTATATTTTGCGGAACAGCGAGGAAGTTCCTCTCGCTGGGAATCATGGCAATAGCGACGGGGAGACGTATTCGCACTATGTCATCATGGACGAAGCGATGAAGTTTATCCGTGAGAACAAAGACAAGCCGTTCTTTGCTTACCTTCCCGTCACGCCGCCACACGGAATCTTTGATATCCCCGACGATGACCCAGCCTGGGCAATTTATCGTGACAAGCCTTGGGACGAACAAGCGAAACGTTATGCCGCGATGGTGACGATGCTTGACCGACAAGTCGGCGAAGTGCTCGCGTTGCTCAAGGAGCTTGGCCTCGACGAGAACACGCTCGTTTTGTTCAGCGGCGACAATGGAGGTGCGGACTACTTTGCGTCCAAGGAATTGCCGCGAGGCGTTCATGGCGCGAACAAGCATCCGGAAACTGGTATCGAGTTTCGCGGCAAGAAAGGCCAGCTCTACGAAGGCGGCTTGCGCATCCCGTTCCTCGCACGCTGGCCTGGGAAAATCGAAGCCGGACGGATCAGTAACCTGTTGTTCTACTTCCCCGACCTGTTGCCCACGATCGCGGAAGCGACGGGTGCAAAGGCTCCTGGTGATATTGATGGCATCAGCATTTTGCCTGAGTTGATTGGCGAAGACGCTGCTGGTCATTCACAAGCCCAGCACGAGTATCTGTATTGGGAAATCAGCGGCCAGACAGCTGTTCGAATGGGAGATTGGAAAGCGATCCAACCCAAAGCGAATGCGGAGTGGGAGCTGTATGACTTGGCGGCCGATATCAGCGAGACGACAGACCTCGCCAAAACGCTCCCGCAAGTGCTGATTAAGCTGCAAGCCTACGCCGCCGAAGCTCATACGCCTGTCAGCGAAGGCTCGTTCACATCCACTGTTCTTCACGAAAGAGATCGGGCCGCAAAGTTCGGAGGAAAACCGCCAGCCCCCAAGGCAAAAGCGGGCAAAAAGAAGACCTCATCCATGCCAACCAAAGGACTGCTCAATAGCAAAGATTGGAAGATCGTTCGTGCAAGCAGCGAGAATGTCGGGAACAAGAAGTTCGCAGCCAACGCGATTGATGGCGACGAATCGACACTTTGGCACACCAAGTTTGGTTCGGAGCCTGCGAAACCGCCGCACGATCTAGTGATTGATCTCGGTGCAAGCCACATCGTCCACGGCTTCGTCTACCTGGGGCGTCAAGACACAGGCTGGAATGGCGCCGTCAAAGACGCTGAGCTTTTTGTCTCCGATAACCCAGACGACCTAGGCACTCCGCTGGTGTCGGCGACGCTCACGAAGACGAAAAATCCTCAAACGATCGAGTGCGCGCCCAAGCGGGGGCGCTATGTGATGATGAGATCCATCACCGAACACACCAGCGGTTCGTTTGCATCCGTCGCCGAGCTCGGGGTGATCAGTAATGCTTGACGCTCACGCGCCAGCCGTATCTTCCAAATCAAAGTCAAACGTCAGGTCATCGTCAAAATCAGTGATATTCGATAACGGCAAGTCGACGCCGTCGACTGCAAGTCGCTCGATCGTATAGCCAAACTCTGTCAATTGATGGCCGCACATTAGAACCATCGCCGAAAAACTATCTGCCTGGCGAATGAAGGTCACACGAACTTGCCCACCAGCGGAACTGACCGCAACGTCATCATGAAGTGCCTGAAGCACCGAAGCAACCTGCTCGGCGCTGTGTGCGTGGGGCTTCAAAATGGCTTGGAACGTGTATGTCGTCATTGCGCACATAATTACGGATACGAATTGGTTTAGGCCAAGCAATTTAGCGTTCGCGTCAATTGCCTTCAACCGCATCGGCATTACACAACGTGCCGGAAAATCAAATACACTCGTTACAAGCGATGGCGAGCTGGTGAAATAGACGGTGTCCCCGTATACTCGGCTATTCAAAATCCAGGGGCATCAACAGCCAGGCTATCAAGAATGAAACGGGGCAGCGTCGAAGAATGAACGCCCAGACGTTACTTGAAATTGCGCGAGATGGTTTTTCATTGATTCGACAGGCTGTCGACCTCGCGACGGTGAAGCGGCTGACACAAGCTTGCGACGTTACTCGCAAATGATTGAACGTCTCGCCATCGCTGGTTATCGATCGATTCGTTCGATCATTTTGCGTCTGGGAACGTTGAACGTTGTGACGGGCGCAAACGGATGCGGGAAGTCGAACGTTTATCGCTCGCTCCGACTGCTTGCCGATGCTGCGGAAGGGCGACTCATTCATTCGCTTGCTCTCGAAGGTGGATTCGATTCCGTCAGGTGGGCTGGTCCCGAAATCATCACCAGTGAAATGCTTCGAGGTGAAATGCCTGTTCAAGGCACAACTCGCTCGAAGCCGGTGAGTTTGCGGATGGGATTTTCTGCGGATCCGTTCAGCTACAGTCTCGAGCTGGGGCTTCCAACGCCCTACGGCTCAGCTTTTGATGGTGACGCGGAGGTGAAGCGAGAGTGCTTATGGCGTGGTACCGGAATCGATACAAAAACACTCTGTGCAGATCGACATCCAACGTCGTTGAGATGCCGAGGAATAAAAGGTAAATGGCAAGACATCGAACTCTCTATAGCATCACAATCCAGCATGCTGGCCGAATACTCCGACCCATTCGCGGCGCCGGAGTTGATTGTGATGCGCGAGATCATGCGATCGTGGCGGTTTTATGACACGTTCCGTACGGACGCAGACGCTCCCGCTCGACGCGCGTCCATTGGTACGCGAACACTCATCATGAGTGGCGACGGAAGTGACCTCGCCGCTGCGATACAAACGATTCTAGAAATCGGTGACCACGCGGCACTCGCGCGAGCAATCAACGACGCATTCCCTGGTTCGAGTGTCCGCATTGACTCGAGCCAGCATGGAATGCAGTTGCGACTCAATCAACCGGGGATGCTCCGCGAGTTGAGTGCCGCGGAATTATCCGATGGAACGCTCCGGTTCATCCTGCTCACAGCGGCACTCTTGACTCCACGCCCACCGGCGCTAATGGTGCTCAACGAACCGGAGAACAGCCTCCACCCGGAACTCATCGCACCGCTTGCTCGTCTGTGTGCGTTGGCTGCCGAGCAAAGCCAAGTGATTGTCGTGACTCACAATCAAGCACTTGTCGACTGTCTCGAGGCCGACGAGATCTGCGTCCCGATTCGACTGGAGAAACGCTGCGGCGAAACGATCCTCCAAAACGCGAATCTATTGGACCAATACGGTTGGAAATGGCCGTCACGGTAGCAAGTGGAGTTTGCGGCTCCCAAATCGCCTTACTCTGTCTTGGGCGTGACGGGCAAATGCTCGTTGAAGTAGTCGGTCATCAGCGAGTAAAAATGCTTTACCGTGTTGCGTCCTTCGCTCAGCGAATGCGAGCGTGCTGGGTAGGGCATCACCGAAAACTGCTTGCCGTTTGCAATCAACTCGTTGATCAAACGCTCCGTTCCTTGGTAGTGACCGTTGTCGTCGCCCGTACCATGAATGACGAGTAAGTTACCTTTCAAATCCTTCGCATGAGTAATGGGCGACCCCAATCGGTATCCTTCGGCGTTGTCGTGAGGCAACCCCATGTATCGCTCTTGATAGATCGTGTCGTATAGCAATTGATCGGCGTTGGGAGCCACGGCAATGGCGGTTGTATAGAGTTCAGGATAACGAAAGACCGCATTCAAGCTCATGCTGCCGCCGCCACTCCAACCCCAAATACCAATCCGACTCCGATCCACGAAATTCCACTTCTCTAGCAATGCGCGCGTCGCTGCGGCCTGTTCCACTGGGGCAATGATACCGATCTTTTGATAGACACATTTTCTCCAATCGCGTCCTCGAGGACTGCGAGTGCCTCGATTGTCGACGCTGACTACGATGTAACCTTGCTGGGCAAACATCCAATGCCAAAGACCGCGTACGCCAAGCCATGCGTCACGCACCGTTTGGCCATGGGGTTCACCATAGACATGAAACAGAAGTGGATACTTGCGTTTCGAATCAAAACCAGGCGGCCTTAGACACCAAGCATCCAACTCCAAGCCATCCTCAATCTCGATGCGGAAGAACTCTGCTGAGGGCAGATGCAGCTCCGCGAGGTTTTCTCGAAGTTGCGAATTGTCGCCCAAGACACGTACGACGTGATGGTCGCGAAGTCGGATCAATTCAATGATTGGGGGTGATGTGAACGTCGAATATTTGTGAACTGCCCATTCGCAATTTGGCGAGATATTGTACGAATGCCAACCCGGTTGATCGGCTGGTGAGAGACGTTCTCGAGATGTTCCATCCAAGTGCACACGGTACAGATAACGCTGGGTCGGGTTATCCGGCGACGCAGTAAAATAGAGCCAATTGCCCTGTTGGTCGATGGACTCCAATTGAATGACGTCAAAGTCTCCGCTGGTGATCTTTGACAACTCCTTCCCGTCGCGGCTTACCCGATAGGCATGCTGCCAGCCATCTCGTTCGCTCAGCCACACGAACCCATTTCCATCGTCGATCCAACGCACCGGATTATCATTCTCAAGCCATGTCGACTCCGTCTCTTTGAATATCTCACGCGTTGCACCAGTGATGGGATTAGCAAGCATGACTCGATTGGTATTTTGCAATCGATTCATTTGCTGCAGCAAAATTCCCTGGCCCTCCGGTGTCCACTCCATTTGCGGCAAATAATGTTCACGTGGATCTCCTTCGACGTCGAGCCAAAGCGTTTCGGCGCCACCACTCGTCTTGGTCACACCTAACCGCGTCGCTGAGTTCGTATGCCCAACCTTTGGATACGGAAACGAAGTGATGTGCGGATAGGTTCCACGCGTATTGTCGATCAGATGAAATTGCTCAACTTCGGTCGTGTCAAATTGCCAATATGCGATGAATCGACCGTCTGGACTCCAACGATACGCATCACGGATCGACAACTCCTCTTCGTTTACCCAGTCGGAAGTCCCGTTGATGACATTCGACGAACCGTCACTCGTGAGTTGCGTGATCTTCATATCGTCCAAGCTCTGGACATAGACATTGTTCTCGCGGACATAGGACACGCGTGAGTTATCTGGCGAAAACTTGGCAAACATAAGTGTCGAAGGCTCTGCGTCGTCACCGAGTTTCTCGAGTCTCTTGGATGCGAGATCCAATACCCAGTAGTCACCGCGAGTATTGGATCGCCAAACTCGCTTGCTGTTTGTATAGACCAATAGCTTCGATGTGTCTCGCGAGAACTCAAAGGCGTCGATGGCCAGCGGAGTTGAAGCGTCTGGTGGAATGAATTCTCTCGCGGCAACAACAATCGTTGATCGTCCACTCGACACGTCAACTTGCACCAAATCTTGGCCCCCAGGCAAGGCATCGGACTTTAGCAACGTAAAGTACGCATCAGAATTCAGACTCCACACCCACGCATCCACGCGGTCTTCAGAGAATTCTTCGGATCCGAAAATTCGATCGACCGTGAGCATTGAACTACCGCTTCTCTCGTTCTGGCCGAGGACCCATTGCCTAGACATGAATGGGGCGACGAGCAAACAGGCCACAAATACGCATTGTTTGAGCGAGCACGACGACTGGAGGACAATCGTTTGCGGATTCAACAAACTGCAAAGTGAAATCTTGAACATGCCGTATATCACTTTCTTTAAGGAACCTCACAACATTGCGAATTCACTGTTTCACCGCTTTAATCCGAGATCAACATCGAGATCAATTGCATCCATTTTAAACAAATCAAACGACATCATCGCCTCATGTCGGTGCAAGTCCTATCCGACTAGTTCACGTCAACAATGACCGGGCCGATGACATCCTGGCGAGGAGTCACGCCAAGACCCGGAGAGGCCCCAGCTTTCATGAAGCCCTGTTCACGCTGTGGCGCACCTTCCGCGTTACTGACGGTGACGTAGCTGTTGAAGTCAGTGCTCGTGAACCGAAATTCTTCTGGAGTGCTGTGCGCGAGATGTGCGATCGCTGCGGTAGTAATGTCTCCACCCCAGCTGTCTTCGAGTGTCATCGCAATTCCCATCGACACGCACAAGTCACGAGCCTGTTTTGCTTTCGTCAATCCACCAAGCTTGCTGATCTTCAAATTGACCACGTCCATCGCTAAATCCGCCTTGGCACGTAGCAGCATGTGGATGTCATCAATATTTTCATCCAAGACGAATGGATGTGTCGTGTTTCGGCGAACCGCAAGGCATTCTTCGTATGTCAAACAAGGCTGTTCGATGTAAACATCCACATCGCTCACTGCACGGACGACTCGCATCGCTTCGTGCTGGGTCCAGCCCGTGTTCGCGTCCGCGACGAGTCGATCCGCCGGACCAAGCACCGCACGCGCGCCGCGGATTCGTGCGATATCCGTATCTGGATCACCGCCTACCTTGAGCTGGAATCGTGTGTATCCTTGTTCTTTGTATCCAGCAACGTTCTGTGCCATTTCATCGGGTGGCACCTGCGAGATCGCACGATAAAGTCGCACGCTTTCGCCAAAGCGGCCGCCCATCAGGACACAAACGGGCAATCCAGTCACCTTGCCCAGCAAATCCCAGCACGCAATATCAATTCCAGTCTTTACATACGGATGCCCCTTGAGCGCCGCATCCATCTGCTTGTTGAGCTTGCCTAATTCGCATGGATCCATACCGATCAAGTGCGGACCAAGTTCACGCAGTCCGCTTCGTACACCCTCGGCATACGCCGGAAGATAAAACGGACCCAACGGGCATACTTCGCCATAGCCAATCAGACCCGCATCCGTCTCGACTCCAACAATCGTACTATCGAAAACCGAAACCGATTTACCGCCCGACCATTTGTAAGAGCCTTCGACGAGTGGTAGCTCGACGCGGTGAGCAAAAATCCGAGTGATCTTCATGAACGAGAACCAGGTAGGCGAACAATAAATGAGTGGAAAGCGTCGCGGCAAATGATCCTTGCGAATCAACGACACGTTCATTGCCGACCAAGCCAGAATGAATGCCAGTGCACACGCGCGTTACAACGGCACCGAGTGTAGATTTGCTCGAAACCGTTGTCGATGCCTGACTAATTGCACCAGTCGCAACGGAGTGAATGAATCAACGTGAATCACTCGCGGGCAATTCGTTCAAGTTATCCACCGGTACGCTTGGTTTTGGCCCTAGTTCTTCGGCAGCCACTCATCCAAGCCTTCCATCTGCTGGCGATAATCAAACTGTAAATCCGCGTGCACTTTCTCGAGAAGATTATCGATCCTCTTCAATTGGCCACGGTACATGTTGGCGCTGACTTTGCACCGTCCAAGACGAATTCGCCGCCTCAAAAATTGGTTGCAAAAATGAATCCTCAACTCCAGTTCTGTTTCCACGTCACCGGAATAACGAACCCGTTTGTCGAGCCAACGAATCATTTTCCGAATCGTTTTCTTGGGCATCGACGTGACCCCGTGAAACTCTTGGTCAATTTCACTGCAAACCTCACGGATGTACGTCGGTTCGTCATGCGACTTCAATAATAAGTACGTCAATAATTCCTTGTTATCGACTTTGTACTTGGCTAAACGCACACACGCATCCAGCAGTTCCTCGCGATCAAGATTCGCGAGCGACTTTTTCAGCTCACTGATTGATGCGGCTTTCATCTTCCATGCGTTTCCTTGAGGGTTTTCAACAGCACCATTGGAGATCGTATCTTGCGTCATCCACGCCATACCCGAAGCGATTCAACGTGTCACTCATTTAATCTTGTTTGTCTTTGGTTTTGAGGTAGTCTTTGGGCAGCGTGCCGACCCAGGTGACTACTTTTTCGGAGAGCGTCGTCACGATCTCGGGATATTGTGCGGCGACATTATTCGATTCATCGGGGTCAGCGATGATATCGTAAAGCTCGATTATGCCATCGTTCTTGCGAGTCGGAAGACGCAATTTCCAATGTTCGACGCGAATCAATGATTCGCTACCCGGTGAACTGGTTTTCCAAAGCAGCGGTTTCTTCCGTACGTGGATTCCGTTGCCGAGCCAGGCTGCGGAAGTGTCTTCGCCATCAAAATCGCTGGGATCAATCTTGACGCCCGCGATTGCGCACAAGGTCGGTAGCCAGTCCACACCGCTGAGTACGGATCGATCGTCCGTGCGGCCCGCAGGAACGTGGCCGGGCCAACGAACAATCCATGGTACGCGCACTCCGCCTTCCCAATGCGTGTGTTTCCCGCCACGAACTGGTCCATTGAACCCCATTTGATTGAATCGCAATCCACCGAGACCAGCCTTGGTCATATCCGCCCCTTGATCACTGTTGAAGACAACGATGGTGTTGTAGCGTAACCCTAGTTCATCGATCCGTTGGAGCAACCGGCCAACGCTTTGATCAAGCGACTCAACGTCAGCGAGATAGCGGCGCATGGCATCGTCAACGTCGCCACCCGCTTCGCGTACCGCGTTGAATTTGGAGAGCATCTGAGGCGGGAAATCGCCGTCGTTTACACTCAATCCGCTCCATTGTTTCACCAGCGGATCGACTGGGTTCACTGGATTGTGCGAAATGTGCCCCCACACGTTCACATAGAACGGGCCACCCTTGTGTTTCTCAATAAACCGAATCGCTTCGTCATAAATGTGCGCATCTCGCCCTCGCTCATCGGCAACCTTCTTCCGCCATCCGCCGACCTCCTCGCTTCCCAGGCCAATGGAATCCATGCCATACGTACCCGGCATCTCTTCAGGTCCAATATGCCACTTGCCGAAATGCCCCGTCGCATAGCCGTGCTTGTTTAGCAACTCAGTGATGGTGACTTGGTCTGCGAAGCCGCCGTTTGCTGGGTAAGTCGCAAAGGTTGCTGGAAACTTGGACGTCATCAGTCCCGTGCGCGCTGGACAGCAGGTGGCACCCGTCGCATAGAATTGCGTGAAACGAGTTCCATCACTTGCAAGAGAATCGATGTTGGGCGTGCGTGAGTAGGGATGCCCATAGCAATGAAGATCACCACCGCCCAAATCATCCGCAAGCAAGAAGATAATATTGGGCGGCGGCGGATTTCCGGCAAAACCATGTGATAGTGCACACGCAGTGCAAATCAAGATGAACAACGAAGTCTTTGATATCACGAGTTTCCGATCCGACTTTGGGGTGTTGAATTCACTTACCAACCTCCGTCACATTGACGCTTTGGACGTTTAGGTCATTGAAAAATTCATTCGCAATGAAAGCACCGACACGAGTGTCATTGCCGTGGGTCCAAAGCGATGTTGTTGTTGCGTCCGCGTGGCGGATACGGAGGTTATCGAGATAAACCGTGAACGTGCCAGCAGTGCCGCCGGTGAACACAACGCCATGTTTGCCGAGCGGACCCGGGGCAGTACTAGCAAGGCCCACGATACGATGCTCCCAGACGCTCTTGCCATCAGCGATACCTGGTCCACTGCTCTGATCACGGCCAAACTGGTCCACGCCGGTGCCTAGTTTGAAAAGCGGGCCAAACGGTTTGCTGTTGTTGCCTTCGAGTGTGGAGAAATACGGCCGCCGTTTTGGCGTGACGGGCGAGAACGCAATATCGTATTCGATCCAATCGGTGGCTTCTTGCGTGCCGTTCCAGTTTGCCAAAGAAATGGCCAAACGATGCTTTGGTTGAGCGTTTTCGGTGACAGTGACGGTGACCGCAAGGACCTCGCCCTCAGGTGCAGCGATCGCATGATACTTGCTCGACGCAGGACGATGGCTGAGAGCGACGCCGATGGAATCGGCCCAGACATCCATCTTGGATGTGAGCGATTTCGTAACTTCGAGATGAGTTTCAGCGATGTCATTCGTCTCGTTGGGATCTTTGACGATGTCGTAGAGTTCAAACCGGTTGAAGAATCGATGGAGCTTCCACTTGTCGGTGCGAATCGCATCTTCATCACGCCACACCCAATAATAACTCTCCACTGGGCTGGGTTGGCTATCGCGGAGCGCAGGCCAGACATTTTTGCCGTCGAGCGGACGAGTTTGTGGCATCGTCGAACGAGTCATTGCCATCAGTGTGGGGAACATGTCAAGCGCACCACAAAGGCCGTCCCACTTCTTTCCGCCCACCAATCCGCCTTCGGGCCAGTGAACGACTGTCGGAAGCCGCACACCGCCGTCGTAAATGGTGTGTTTGTGGCCGCGCAATGGCAGACTACTTCCAGCCTCCATCGCACCGTTATCACTGGTAAACACCACGATCGTGTTCTCGCTCAAACCCAACGCCGCTAGCTCAGCCAAGATCGCAGCCACGTTCAAGTCCATCGAATGGAGCATGGCGGCGTGGATTCGCTTTCCCTCATCAGTCGTTTTCTCGCTTGCGGATGGAAGCTTCGCGGCCTCCTGTGGATCGATAGCATTCAGATCGACCTCCTTGGCCTGGAGTGGTGCGTGTGCAATATGGAACGGTACGTAACAGAAAAACGGTTGATTCTTGCTGTCGCGAATAAACTCGATGGCTCGCTGTGTCACTAGATCGTCCGTGTAGCCTTCGTCTTGCGGACGAAACTCAAGGTTGTGCCACCATGAAACTGGACCGCGTCCCTGGACCGTACGGCGGTTGAAATAATCCGATCCGCCGCCGTAATAAACCCACGCTTCGTCGAAACCATGAGCGTTGACGCCATGGCCACCTTCGAGTTTCTTGTTGGGCAAGTCTTTAAACGCTTCCGCAAAAGCTGTGCGAAACTCAGGTGTGTCCGGATCGTTGCCGTTGTGCCATTTACCAAAGACACCTGTTCGGTACCCGTTGGCCTGGAACCCTTCGGCAAGGGTTGTCTCCTCCAACGAAAGTTCGCCGCCAACTTCAGGTGCAGTGCCGACACGAATCGGATGTCTTCCAGTTAACAACATGGCTCGCGTCGGCGAGCAAACGCACCAACCCATGAACTGTGTCAGTTCAACGCCGCGTGCAAACAGTCGATCGATGTTCGGCGTGGCGACACCGCCCCCGTGTACACTCAAATCGCCCCAGCCCACATCATCCGACATGATGTAAACCACGTTGGGCTTGGCTGGTTCGTCGTCGGCCCATGCGGCAGAAACACCAACCCAAATCGTGATCAGCGTAAAGAGTATGAAGAACATTCGATGGACGCACATAGTTGATTCAGTACCGTCAATATGAAGAAGTAAACATCGAAAGCGGACAGCTCTTCGGATCCTAGGACGCTTGCCGCCATGGGTCGTATTCCGCAATTGAAACTCAGTCTCGCGAAAACGGTCACGCAGGGTCAGTTTCTCTCCGGCAGGCCGTCGACGTAGTCTGGATTCACAGGCATCATCTTGGCGGATACAGCTTGCCGCCAGGCGTGGAGCTTACCGCGAAGCTCAGCGGTTTTGTCTGGCTCCGCTTCGCTCACGTCATTCTGTTCGCTGATGTCGGTGCGTAGATTGAAGAGCTGGACCGTTTCGTTTTCAAAATACTCAAGCAGTTTGTAGTCGCCGACACGAATCGCACCGCCAGGGCTTTGCATACCGTGGTTGCTGTAATGCGGGAAATGCCAAAAAATCGCTTCTCGCCTGTTCACATCACACTCGATCGCGTCACAATCAATCTCAGCTGGTCCGCTCACGAGCGGCGCGAGGCTGACTCCGTCTATGTGCTGTTGTGGTGCCAAGTCAATTCCGGCCATATCCAGGATCGTCGGATACATATCGGTGCTGATCACTGGAGTCTCGCATACTCGTCCTCGTTGTCCCTTCTGGGGCCAATTTACTATCAGCGGTACGCGTATTCCGCCTTCGTAGAGCCACCCTTTTGCGCCACGAAGCGGCAAATTCGATGTCGAATACGCTGTATCGAGACTGTTTGCGTTCACGAATCGTTCAGGGTTTCCAAAATTTGCTGCAGACATCCCACCGTTGTCTGAGAACAGAATGATGATGGTGTCGTTCTCGAGATTCAGTGCCTTTAACTTTGAACGAAGACGACGGAGACTCTCGTCAACGGACTCGACCATTGCAGCGAACTGAATATTGTCTTGCTGCTGCTTGATCTTCACCGTACGTTCCGCCAGCACTTTGTATTCCGACCACGCTGGAAGCGTGACTCGCAAATCCAATTCTTTTCGCGACAGCGGTTGTGGGTCATCCGGGTTCCCTTCAAGCACAAACGGCGTCGAGTCCGATTTATTCAGCTCTGTATCTGTTCGGTTCATCTCCTCCAGCTTGCGTTGATACTTTGCAACAAGATCATTGCGCCCTTGGATGGGATCGTGTACGGCAAAATGAGCTAGATACAAAAAGAATGGCTCATCCTTGCTGGATTCGATAAATCTCTCGGCTTCATCGGTCAATCGATCGGTTAGATAATCTCCGTCACGATTGGTGAGATTGTCCATCTTGAGCGGAGCATGATATCCAGCCTTGGGCCAACCCTTATTCCAATGGGGAACTTGAATATCGAAACCTTGTTGCAGTGGACCAAACGGACCTTCGCCGAGATGCCACTTCCCGATGTGAGCGGTTCGATAACCATTCGCCTTGAGCGACTCGGCGATGGTGACTTCCTCAAGTGCCAACTGTTGATGGATCTCCGCGTTTTGGAGTTTCTGGAACGGAAAATCTTTCCTTCCAGGAAGCCAGTCTGTTAGCGCCAGCCGAGCTGGATACTTCCCCGTCAGAATGCTCGCCCGCGTTGGCGAACATACGTGACAAGCCGCATACGCCTGAGTAAACCGCACGCTTTCCTGTGCAAATTGGTCAATGTGCGGCGTTTCATAGAAGGGGCTTCCGTAGCAACCGAGATCTCGCCATCCTAAATCATCCACAAGGAAAAAGATGATATTCGGTCGACGCTCGCCAGCGCAAACAGAAAGCGACGTCAACGAAGTAGCGGCGAAGGCGACAACGAGAAGCAGACGGACAAAGAGTTTCAAAGTCATAGCTCACTCAAAAACGATGGAAACGTCATTCCAGTAAGCCCACTCGTTGTGCCAATCATTCGGACGATTCTCAATGGACAATTTGATCGTTCGACCTGCGTACTTCGTCAGATCGACGGTCACATCAAGCCACTCATCTTTACGCACCGACTTCGGACCAACAATCTGATCCGACAAAACATCGCCTTCAGCCACTACCCGCAATTGCCAGTCACCGTGCGGATGATGGCTGACCCGCATCGTGAGTCTCGTCACTTTGTCTTGTGGAATTTGGATTTCGCGATGCAGACTGCTTGGCGTCTCGCGATCCAGAGGGTGTGTTTGAACCGCACTCGCATTTCTAAAGGAGTCGTGATGCACCACGCCGCCTTCGCCGACATTGCGAACCGTGAAGCCGGGAGCCACCTTCCCAATGATGCCTTGCCATGTGGATTCCAGGTTCCGTTTGCTAGGTTGATCAAGGCTCGCTTTAACACCTAGGCTCGCCTGAGTCTTTGGGGGCACTGCAACAGATCCAGAAACCATCCGCCTCGCAACAAACTCTTGAAGATTCGGCATCTTTCCAGCAATCGCGAGCTTGAGTGCTTCGTGAGGATGCGTTGGCACCATCGGTTCCAAGGCAAACCATGCCATTCGTCGCAGATTATTGTCACCCATGTCTTCGCCATGCGAGACTAAACCTTCGAGAACTGCCCATCGGTCTGTAAATGGCAAACGTTGGACCGCAGCTGCCAAATACAAACGCACGACCGGCGATGGATCTTCCTTGGCCATCGCAGCGAACTTTTGTAAAACGTCCTGGTCGACAACCGCTTGATTTGCCACGCTCGCATCTTCGAAAGCATTGACATTGCTCGCATCGCACAGGAACTGGATTGACCACGCACGAACATGCGGATCGTCGTGGTTCAAAAGCGAGACCAAGCGATCACGGCTCAATCCTTCGGTGACTTGCAATGCCCACAATGCGCGTAGACGTTTTGCTGACGTCGAAACCGCATCGAACTGGACATGAAGCGCCGCATGCACCAGCGAGCGGTCCAACTTGCCCGATACACCCCGCGACTGAAGTAACGTTCGCGCATGACGCACAAACCAATCGTTGTCATGCTGCTGGAGTTCGACCAATTGCTCATCCGACATTAGCGTCAAATTCGGCAGCGGCTTATGGGGCACGCCCTTCGGCATGATTCGATAAACTCGACCACTGTTAGGAAAATTAATCGCATTGCCGCAGACGTCGGTATCGTGCCAGTCCAAAATATAGACTCCACCGTCCGGTCCGATTTCAACACTGAATCCAACCCAAGCTAGATCGTTGGTCGGCATGAAGTCGGCGCCGTGCTTACCAATGAAGCTCGAACCACTCGGCACCATCACGTCGGTGAGCACCGCGTGCTCGTGAATATTGCACATGAACAATTGATTGCGATACTCTTTCGGAAACACATCGCTCAGTCCAAACCGTGCGCCGCCGTGTGCGGATAGGTGCGTATGATCGCGGATCGTCTTGATATCGTCATAAATATGCGGGTTCACATGCGGAAGACTTTGCTTGTGGTACACGCCGCCTTGGACGACGTGGAACAAATGCGGAATGACACAGCACGTTGCAAACGCTTGTCCGTGATCGTCAAAGTCGAATCCCCAAGGATTGGATAGTCCGCGAGCAAAGATCTCAAACGTTTTACGCGTTGGATGATATCGCCAAATCCCGCCGTCAATGAATTGCCGTTTGGCATCATCGTCCCCGATATGACCAACACGAGACTGGGTGAAGACGCCGTGGCATCCATACAGCCAACCGTCCGGTCCCCAAATGAAACTATTGAGCGTCTCGTGACGATCGTTGATTCCCCAGCCATCAAGCAATGGTTGCGGCGGTCCATCTGGAACGTCGTCACCGTCCGCGTCTGGTATAAAACTCAAGTGAGGTGGCGACCCGACGAATACGCCACCGAATCCGCATGCGAGACCCGATGTAAACGTGAGCTTGTCCGTGAACGTTTTCTTCTTGTCAAAGACGCCATCGCCATCAGTGTCTTCGAGGATCTGAATGCGGCTAACTTGCTCGTCCGTATGCTCCCGTCGTGTGCGGTAATTAAAATTTTCGGCGACCCACATCCGCCCGCGGTCATCGAAACAGAACGCGATGGGTTCCGCGATGTCAGGCTCAGAAGCAAATATGGAAACTTCAAAACCGTCGGGGATCACCATCTTGGCGACCGCTTCTGGTGGAGTTAAAAACGGCGCGTCGCTCGTCTTATGCTGCTGCTTGGGAAGTGTGTTTCTCGCGTCCTCAGCCAAGGCAAAGCGAACACTGCCAAGCGTGCCGATGATGGCTGCCAAAACTATAACAGCACTTGAATTTTGATTCCGTCTCACTTAGCCAACTCCACTTGTTCGGTCGTTCGGAGGTACTTGATCAAATCGAGCACTTCTTGAGTCTTCATCTGGTCCAATTGTCCGTCTGGCATCATCGATTTGGGCGAGACTCGGCGGGATTCGATATCGGATTTGGCGACAACCACGCGTGGTTGCTCTGCCGTTTTCAGAACCAAACGCACTGCGTCCTCCTCAGCCAACACGCCGTTGATGACACGCCCCTCCACCGTCAAAACTTGAAGCATCTTGTAGGCATCCGGAACGTCGTAGCTGGGGTCAACGCTATTCAGAAGGATATAGTCCAAGTTTGCTCGATTCGAGCCTGTTAAATCGGGCCCCACCAAACCACCTTCGCCATAGAGCTGGTGACAGGCTGCACATGTTTTCTGGAACATCGCCCGGCCACGCGACGCGTCTGCATCGCTGAGCGATTGTGGCGTGATCATCGCCTTGTACTTCGCAAGCAGGTTTACACGATCCTCCGCAATCGGTCGAATATCGCCATACACATTTGTAAATCGCTTCCCAAGAATGTCACTCATTGAACGCGCAACTTGCACTGGCACATCATCTCGCGACACGATCTTGCTTTCGATACCAGCGACCAACGCCTCGGCATAGTTTTTTCGCGTCGCCAGCGTCTCGACGACCGCACGTCGCAATTCAGCGCCCCATTGCGGGTAGCGATCTAATAGCATCGATGGCGCCGCGTCGACTCCAATAATGCCATAGCCCCGGATCGCATCGAGCGTGAATGCAGGCTCATCCAAAAGTCGTTCAAGGATAGCGGGCAACTCATCGCACTGCTGTTCCAACAGCGAACTGAGAGCGGTGCGACGTTGGCTCGGATTGGACGAAGAGTCTCGAACGACCGAAATCGCCTTTTGCATTGCCACTCGGTCGCCAAACACCTGAGAAAGTCGAGTCGACAAATCGCGGACTTCCGCATCAGGACTGCGAGAAAACTTCTCACTCAACGGTCCCCAGCCCGATGGCGGGTCGACATTGCGTCTTCCCTCAAGCCCGCTCAACATTCCCCGCATCAGTGAACTGCAAACAGCCGGTTCATTCTCCATCGATACAAGTGTATTCACGAGTAGATCAAGTGACTCTCGCTCTTCGCCGGCGCGTACCGAGCCAAAGAGAGCGAATACAAACGCTATCAGAAAACAATACTGCTGCGAGAAATATTTCATTGATCGAAACACAGGCTTCGTTGAATGCATAGGAATAAATGTTGCCAAAGGTAAATGTCGCTTAGGGATGGTAATCAGCGCCGCTCAGGCTCGTAAGTACGGATTGTTGCCATTCGTGAAGCTTCAATTGTAGCTCATCCGCTACGTCAGGTCGTTGCGCGATCAAGTTACGGGTTTCTGCGGGATCAGAATTCAAATCGAAGAGTTCCACCATCGGCGGTTGGTTCTTCGGCTCATGAATCACCAGCTTGTGGTGGCCATCAATGATCGCACGAGGCCCCAAGTAGTCGGAGTCGGTCACTGCAGCATGGTGAAAGTTTTTGAAGTCACGCGTTGCTTTACCACCGGTGAGCTTCACCAAAGGTGTTGTACCCGCTTGCAGATTTGTTTCGATGTACGGCTTGGAGTTTGTTTTCTCGGAGGGGACATTTCTAAACTCCCAAAAGTACAGTGGGTTTGGGCGTTCCGTCATCGTGCCATCTATCAACGGAGCCAGATCCACACCATCGATGGGACGATTCGGAAGTGGTTGGTTTGCGATTCCGCAAAGCGTAGGCAGTAAATCGCTTGTGCTAGCGCGAACTTTGGTGCTACGTGGTTGCGGAATTCGGTCTGGCCATTCAATCAAACCAGGCACAAGGATTCCGCCATCGTAAACTTGGCCTTTGACGCCGCGATGTGGAGTGACAAGCGATCCGTCGGCGGAAGTTCCGTTGTCGCCACAATAAAACAACAATGTGTTTTCACGCAACCCTGTGTCGGCAAGGTGCTTGCGCAATGTTCCGATGGAGCGATCCATCGCAGTGATCTCTGCATACCGTTCTCGCAAGACGTCGCCTTGAGGACGGGTTGTTGATCCACCGGTTTCGTTCGAAGTCAGCTTGACTTTCTTGTTCGGATATTTGGCGGGCAACTCGTCGTAGAGTGCTAAGTCTTCGGCCAGTCCGCTGTACGGTTCGTGCGGTGACCCAAACCAAACCACAGTGAAGAACGGCTGGTTTGATGAGCGAGCACGATCGATGAAGCGAATCGCTTCACTTATCACGATTTGTGAACTCTCTCCGTGAAAGACTTCGGGCGGTGCGCCATTGCGAGAGAACGAAGGATCGAGTTCAAAGAAGTTGTCGTGCGACAACCACTCATCAAACCCCATCGCGCCTGGGTTGACTGGCGATGCCGCTTTAACGGCACCGAGATGCCATTTTCCGAAGTGCGCACACCGATAACCGGCTGCCTTCATCATCTTGGCACTGGTGATCTCCTCCGGCCGAAAGGACCATCCTGGCGCGAACGTTCCCATGCGATTGGGATGTCGCCCGGTAAGGAAGCTTGCTCGGGTCGGCGAGCAACTCGGATGTGCCGCATAAAAATTCTCGAGCTTTAGCCCCGTCGACGCCATCTCATCGAGGACCGGTGTCAGAACGTGCGGATGTCCGTTGTAACCGGTCTCTTCCCAGCCATGGTCATCGCCCATCAATAGAACAATATTGGGCTTCGCAATACTAAGTTCTGCGGCCAACAGGTCTCCGGATGCTCCCAGGCAGCAGAGGACCACGAGAATTCTGTGCAGCAAGTTCATAGCAAGGCATCTAAAGTTGCGAAGGATCATTTGGGATAACTGGGCCATTACAGTGGCATCGACGCGAGCAAAGTTGAGCATCGCCGACACGCAGGTGGGAGACGCGTTACTTTCGAATCGACGGAGTGGTTTGCGTGGTCAGAACGGGAGTCCAACCGGGAGTCACAATGGGCTTCGATTTGCCCAGCAGAATGGCATGCAGTTTGACGACTCGCAAATAGTCGTCTTGGTTCGCTAGATTGCGAGATTCGGTTGTGTCGACTGTGTGATCATAGAGTTCGCGAGCAACCGTTTCGCCACTTTTCCAATCTCGCCATTCCGTGTAACGAAACTGTTTTGTCCGAATCGAGTAGCCCATGGAATCGGGGGCACCCGTGTAATAGGCCGGTCGCGGATGTTGCGTGAGCGCCGTCGTTCGCACCACTGAGTCCGGCGACTCGATGACAGCAGAAAGGCTCACTCCATCCAGTTGTTTCACCGGTGGCAAACCACAGAGTTCCACGAGCGTCGGGTAAAGATCAAGCAACTCCACGAGCGCATCGGTTGTCTTTCCCGATGAAGTCATTGTTGGAGTCGCGATAATCAACGGCACGCGCGCGTCCAGTTCAAAGTTGGACGTTTTTGCCCAAAGCGTTTGCTCACCAAGGTGGTACCCGTGGTCTGACCAAAACACAATCACTGTGTTGTCAGCCAGTTCAAGACGATCGAGTTCATCGATGACTTTGCCGACTTGGGCATCCAGGTAGCTGATATTTGCAAGATACCCATGGCGAATCTCTCGAACGGCGTCGGGCGTCAGTTCTCGTTGTTCATTGCTGACAATTTCACGTCCGTTATGCCAAGCGACTCGCGGCGCATCGACGGGCCAGTCGGGATTCTCCGGCATCGACACATCGTCTCGCTCGTACATGTCCCAGTAGCGTTTTGGCGAGTTGAACGGAGCATGCGGCTTCCAAAAACCAACTGCGAGAAAAAACGGTTGCGATCCAGACTTAAGTTGACCAAGCGTTTCGACTGCGAGTTCCGCGATTCGTCCGTCGTAATACGCGTCATCAGGCACGTCACGGCACTCGCACTTGGGATCCTTCGCAAAGTTCTTTGGCAAAGGTCGATCCACTTTGGGTTTATCGTCGCCATGGCTTGCATAATGCATGACCGCCGGGACGCTCCATGAATCGGGATCGCCTTCAATCTCTTGACGAAAATTATGAAAAATCTTGCCAATGCCTTGCGTGAAGTAGCCGTGATTCTTGAAATGTTGGGGCATCGTAACCACGTCCGGCATCGTTGCGCGAAAATGTGTGGGCAGATCCCAAATCTGCAATGCATCGAGACGACGGCCAGTCAACAGTGATGCACGCGAAGGATTACATACCGCCTGCTGGCAATAGGCTCGATTGAACGTCAATCCACGTCGTGCCAATCGATCGATATTCGGAGTCTTCACCAGCGGATGGCCATAACACGGCAGGTCATTGCGCAAATCGTCTGCGGCAATGAAAAGCACGTTTAACTTTGCCACGTCCGTGGCGTGCGTTATCGACACAGGCAACAACACGAGCGAAATTAAAATTAGATACACGTACCGCATTGAACGACTCCTCTCGATTCCAGAAGGACTACTTCTTGTTTTTGTTCTTCTTTTCTTTCTTCTCGTTCTTCTCTTTGCCGTTACCGGATGCTTCAAACTCACGATCGAGACTCGCTGGGCGTGCGTCCGCAAACTTGTCGAGTACGGATTGAAGCTTTGCTTTCTCAGCCGCTGTGTTGCTGTCGTGCTTCGCAGATGCTTGATCGTGCTTCTCGTCGGCATCCTTCTGGAGATCATAAAATTCGCCCGTGCGATAGAGCTTGAAATGCTTATCGAAGGCGCACTCTTTCACCGTGAGATCCAGTCGTTGCCGCGGTGAGTACCAAGTGTAGAGCCACTGCCGAGGCGCACCTGTTTCACCTAGCAACTGCGGCAGGAAGCTGACTCCATCAACGTTTGCTGGCGATGAGACACCAACCGCTTCACAAATCGTTGGCAAGAAGTCTGTGCTACTGACGAGATCTGCACAGACGCGTCCGTGGCCTTTCATCACGGCCGGCCAATTGGCGATGAGGGGAACGTGCGTGCCATTGGCTTTCGTTGAGCCTTTCCCGCCTTTGTAGTCCGCGCCCTTGAATCGGCTCGTGACACTTCCAAGCGTTCCATTGTCACCGAGGAAGATCAACAGCGTGTTGTCGCGAATCCCCAGTTCTTCGAGTTTCGCAATCATTCGCCCCATCATCTTGTCGGTGTAAGCGGTCATATCGGCGAAGTGCTTCACCGCGTTCTGTACGCTCTCACTGCTGATCGTCGGATCCCAATTCGGGCTGTCCGGCGTCGGCTGGAACGGCGAGTGGGTGAGAATCATGGGGCAATAGAGAAAGAACGGTTTCTCCTTGTGCTTGGTGATGAACTCGAGTGCAAAGTCGTTGACCAGCGTGGGGCCGTACTCGCCCATCGTGTAGTCTTGTTCGACGGCGTTCCGTTCAAGTCCGGGATTCGCGTATCGCGGTGGACGGCGTGTGTGCTGCCACAGGAGCGCTTCGTCGAACCCAAAGTGTTGTGGTGCGTCTGGTTCGCTTCCGAGTTGCCACTTGCCACAAATTCCTGTCACATAGCCCGCTTCCTTCAACAGATGGCCGAAGGTCTTCTCCGTACGCGGCAGTTTCCCGAAACTGATGTAGTTGCGGATGTTGTATTTCCCCGTCATCAATTGTACGCGAGTCGGTGTACACAACGGCTGGACATGACAATTCTCAAACCGAACGCCTGACCCAGCCAACGCGTCGATGTTGGGCGTTTGGTACGACTCGCCCCCATTAGCCGTTATGCATTCATAGCCAAAGTCGTCGACCATCACGAGAATCACGTTCGGTTGCTCACTCGCCGTAACGCAAACAACGGCCGCCAATGAAAAGAGAACGTGACACGCAGCAAACGAAATCAGTTGTTTCATGGAGAAGCATTTTTCTGGGCGGTGGGCACTGTTGTATGAGTTCCAAGTGAACCATTGTAGAACAAGCGGACGTCTGCGTGGTTAGGGTTGCCCGCTTGGATGCGAATTCTCTTGTCGCCGTAGCGTCATTCTCGGCGGATGAACTCGAGAACGCTTGACTATCGCTCCAGCGGAATGCTTGCTTCGTTCATGATGCTTTGCATTTTCGCGGCGATCTCAGGTTCTTTCGCGGCAACGTTTTTCGCTTCACCGATATCCGTTTCGAGGTTATAGAGTTCGAGAGTCCCTTCAGCATTCTTCTTGGTAAGGAGCTTCACTGCTTTCCATTTTCCCATGCGGGCGGCTTGCTTCTCAGGTTTTTCGCCTGGCGATGTAGCTTCCCAATACAACCATTCATGTTGTTTCTGTTGGGCGGTATTTCCAGTGAGTGCCGCCAGCATCGAGATACCGTCAGTTTGTACCGGGGTCGGCTGGCTGATCAATTCAGCCATTGTGGGCAAGATGTCCCAGAACGCGCTGATGTGATCGCTGGTGGAACCAGCAGCGATCGCTGCTGGCCATCGAGCAAGGAACGGTGAGTGGATACCGCCTTCGTAGAGATCACGTTTGATCCCGCGAAAAGGACCATTCGAATCCCAGAACTCCGGATCGTGTCCGCCTTCTTTATGAGCCCCATTATCACTGGCAAAAACAATGAGCGTGTGGTCATCGATGCCATTTTTCTGAACAAGATCCAACAACTCACCAACCTGGTTGTCGAGATGTTCGACCATCGCCGCAAACCCCGCAATCGGGTTCGTTACTGGCGGACACGTTTCCGTCTTTCCAGCCCCGTACGTTCCAATTTTATGATCGAACTGCGGCAGAAGCTTGCGCCATTTGTCATGCAACTCCGGTGGCGCGTGCATCGCTGCGTGCGGAATTGCTGTTGGGATATAGCAAAAGAACGGTTGCTTGGCCTTCGCGTTTCGATCGATGAACGTCAACGCATCCAACATGATCAGATCATGGACATAGGTCCCCTTGGGCAACGGCACTTCTTGTCCATTGCGAACGATTGTCGACGGATAATAAGTGTGAGCAATCCCTTGGCTCTTCCAGCCACTGAATTGATCAAACCCGTGCGCCATTGGATTCTGGTGGTCTTGGGATGATGTTTCGCCCAGTCCCCACTTGCCAAACGCCCCAGTCGCATAGCCTGCATTTTTGAACAAGCGCGGAAGCGTCGTCATTGTTGGATCGAGCGCAGCTTTTGTCTCTCCTGAATTAGCGCGACAATGAACGTGACCGGGGTGCTGTCCCGTCATCAAACTCGCACGTGACGGTGAACAGACCGTGTTCCCAGAATAATGCTGAGTAAAAATGATGCCTTCTTTTCCCAGTCGATCAATGTTTGGCGTTTGAAATCGTTTCTGGCCAAGGATCGATAAGTCTCCGTAACCGAGATCATCGGCGAGAATGAGAATCACATTGGGCTGGGCGACGGCACTCTCGCATAGAATCTCGAGGCCAACCACCCACACCATCAAACAGAAAAAAAAACGTAAGCGACAAGACAGGCGATGAGACATTGGAACTTTATCGGATGAGAGGCAGGGAAGTTGGCGGGTTCCCGATTGTAGCATACGCGAGTCCGTCAACATGTATTGCACACGAAGGCAGCTCGCGGACTTGCGCGAAGGCAATTTTTCTCTCTCCGCCATGCTGTCTGCACCCTTGGGGTCTGTCAAACTGTCATCATTTCTCGAACAGACTTCGGAAACGTTGCCCAGGCCGTCCGGTTGGCACGTCAAAGAACTGGGAGTTTTTTGATGGATAGCGATTCATGAAGCTGCCATTTGCCGTTGTTGCTACCGTCTCTACAATTCGGCATTGAAATCACCTTCGCTCATCCTATCGATATGCGGGGATACACTGTTGTCGTTGTTTTTCTCAGGCCCAACCCGATAGCTTGCAATCAACCATAAACGATCCGCAATGGTTAACGACCTGGATGCTCCGGCACGCGGCAGAGGATTGGGAACGACCGTCTGGTTGTGGCCTGCCGTATTGCCGATATTGCTGCTTATTTACTGGCTAACATCCAGTATCGTTGTGGCAACGATGATTCCGTCGGTCATCGCAGCGCTCCCCGCGTTAAGAACTGGATGGTGGTTGCGCGCCTATGAGATGAGTCATGGCGATCGGAATCGAGCCAATACTCTGTGGTACTTTTATTTAGCAGATGCACTTTGGCTAGCTGCGGCTTCCGCATTCGCGTCGGTTGTGATCCTGGTCATCATAAGCTTTATAATTGGCATCCAACCAGACATGACCAAATTCGCCACGGCCATGTTGACGATCGCAGGTGGCGTGGGTCTGACGACCTTCATCGGACTGTACGCTGCGTTTCGAGCATGGCGACATTCCATCCGAGTTTGGGTCCACCCCAAAACCTATCGATGGACGAACGGCGCTGAGGAGATGCTTTCGCGACTAACCTTTCACCCACAGCGGCTCAATCACGGCGTTTTCATTTTAGCGACGAGTGCCGTCGTCCCGAGTCTGCTGAGCGGGACTGCGATTCTGATCGCGTTCACTGCGAGTGGAGGTCGACTGAGTCCCGCAGTGGAGTACGTCTCACTCGCTGTGATGCTATTGTTTTTTGTGATTCTGCCCTTAATATCGGCAATTGTCTGCATGGGGATCTCCGACTCGATTCTTGCCAGAAACCCGAGCGATTGCTGGCAGCAAGGAAGTGGGGATCGCGTTGATCAATGAACTATCGGATACGGTTCGGCAGTCGCTACAGTCTTGTGCCTTTGCACGTGAATTTTCAAGACAATGACGTTTAGTGTCCGCGCCGGACCCCGTAGAACTCCGTCTTGCTCCACCCTTGTTGACGGTTTTTATCTCGTCAATATTTTACTTGGTTTGGCCTGGCATCGATTCTAGCGATGAGGTCGATGCACAAGAACGTCCGAGCTGCGATCGCTTCGATTTTCGTGATTTGCATCTTGAGCTTTCTACACTGGACCCATTCATCATGCGTCGACTGCCTGCTTTACTGTTGTCAACTCTGTCTGTCTTCGCTTTATCCGTTGACGCAAAATCACAGCAACCGATACCGAGCGCTGTGGAGGATTGGACGACGCCTTACGAACGTTCAGATGGCTGGCAAACGGCGGAATACCAGACGGCGATTGCTTTCTATCGTCAACTTTCGTTGGCGTTTGACCGTGTTCAGTTGCGAGCGATCGGCCCCACTGATAGCGGATTCCCGTTGCATGTCGTCACTGTATCCGCAGACGGGAACTTTGATTTGGAGCAAGCTCGCGCAGCGGGCCGCTCTGTGCTATTAATCATCAATGCGATTCACCCCGGCGAGTCCGACGGAGTTGACGCATCGATGATGCTGGTTCGCGACCTCGCACGCGATGGCCTGCCGCAGAACGTAATCGTAGCTGTCATCCCGATGTACAACATCGGCGGCGCACTCAATCGAAACACAAGCACGCGGGCAAATCAAAACGGTCCAAAAGAATATGGGTTCCGGGGCAATGCACAAAATTACGATCTCAATCGCGACTTCGTTAAGTGCGATACAAAAAACGCCAAATCATTCGCTTCGCTTTTCCAGCAATTGGATCCTGAACTCTTGATTGACACGCACGTCAGCAATGGTGCGGATTACCAGTATGTGATGACGTCTGCACACAGCCAGAAAGACAAACTGGGGCTGGAGCTTGGCAGATATTTCGCAGAAACATTCCAACCGAGTCTGTTCGAGATGATGCGGCAGTCCGATTTCGAAACCGTTCCCTACGTCAATTCCGGCGGCGCACCGCCGGATCTTGGCTTTGAACAGTTTCTGGAAACACCACGCTATTCCACCGGGTACGCCGCGCTCTTTCAAACGATGGGATTCATGACCGAAACCCATATGTTGAAACCCTATCCACAACGAGTGCAAGCAACTCTCGCGTTTTTCGAAGCAGCAATTGAGCTGTTGTCAAACGAGGGCGTGACGATCCAGTCGATTCGCCGTAAAGATCGAGAGACGTACGTCAATCAGTCGTCAGTTCCAATTGCATGGACCGTCAATCGGGAGCAGTCGTCAAAATTATTGTTTCGGGGTTACCAAGCAAGCCAGATACCAAGCCGCGTTACGCCGGGCGAACGACTGTTTTATGATCGCACCAAACCGTATACAAAATCGATCGACTACTTTGACACGTATCGCGCCAGCCGAATGGTGGAACTGCCGACCGGTTACCTGGTCCCACAAGGTTGGCATCGCGTGATCGAACTGATGAAACTCAACGGCGTTCAAATGTCCCAGCTCGCAAAAGATGCCACGGTCGTCGGCGAAGTCTATCGAATCGACAATGTCAAAACCCTCACGAGACCGTACGAAGGGCATTACATGCACGATTCCATCGATGTGACAATGACACGCAACACCGTATCCGTTCGTTCTGGTGATTACGTGATTCCGATCCGACAGACGCGTGCCAGATACATCGTTGAGACGCTTGAGCCGACTGCTACGGATTCGCTCTTCCGTTGGAATTTCTTTGACACGATTCTGACCCAGAAGGAACACTTCTCGTCTTACGTGTTCGAAGACATCGCCGAAAAACTCCTGGCCGACGACGAACTCTTGCGAAAGAAACTTGCGGAACGGTCTGCCACCGACTCGCTATTTGCCACCGATCGCAACTCGCAATTGCAATTCATTTACGAACAGTCGCCGCACTACGAAACCGCCCATCGCACGTATCCGATTGTCCGTTTGACCGAAATGTCCTTGTTCGTCGAATCTGACCCTAGCTCTTCTCTAGGGGGCGATGATTCGCCTCACTCGATTCATGCAAGAAAACAGTGAAATCCTCACAGCCTTTGAGTTACGCTGGAGACGTTCATTCTCCAGGCTTTATTTCGATCCACCCGGCGTCAAGACATGAAAAAACTGCAGTCAACCTTGGCTTTCCTGATCGTCGCTAGCTCAATTCACGCTGAAGAGACGATTTGTCGATATTGCGCCGAGTCGCATTCGCAGGCATACTCGCAATCACAGGCTCAGTTACCACTCGGGCTGTCACTATCAGGCCGCTATCAATATGCGCCGGTTCGGCAGGTCGATGTTCTGCACATCAAATTGGATGTGACGCCGGACTGGAAAGGAAAAACCGTTTCGGGCACAAGTTCAATCACGGCCAAGCCGATCGCCGATCCGGTTTCCGTGTTGCGATTGGACGCGATCGATATCCATGTCAAAGAAATCCGATGTGACGGTGGTACGGTGTCCGACTTTGTTTCCACGCGTGACAGCCTGCAAATTTCTTTCGCGGCACCGTTGCCAGTCGGCAAAGAATTTCGCGTCGATATCGATTACTCCGCCCAGCCCAATGCGGGGCTGTATTTTCGAACATCCGACATGGGTTACCCGGAATCGGACACACACATCTGGACCCAAGGCGAAGCCCACGAAGCGCGCCATTGGTTTCCCTGTTTCGATTATCCCAACGAGCGATCTTCAACGGAGATCATCTGTCACGTTCCCACGGAGATGACGGTGCTTGGCAATGGCACGCGAATGGGCGAGCGGATTGATGAAGCAGGTCTGAAGGCCGTTCGATGGCTACAAGAGAAACCTCACGCTAACTATCTGATGTGCTTAGTCGCTGGCCATTTAACCAAGTTTGAAAAACAGCATCGCGATGTTCCCCTAGGCTTCTATACACAACCAACATTGGCTGAACATGCCCCGAACAGCTTTGTCGACACTCCTGACATCATGGCATTCTATGAGCAAGAAATCGGAATGCAGTTTCCTTGGGTCAAGTACGACCAAGTGACCATTGCCGATTTCACTGCTGGTGGAATGGAGAACACGACGTTGACGACTCTTACCGATGGTACTGTATTCTCGAAAGCGACGGAAAACGTACGATCCACACGCTCCTTAGATGCCCATGAAATGGCGCACCAATGGTTCGGTGATTATGTGACATGCAAAGACTGGAGTCATCTTTGGCTAAACGAAGGGTTTGCAACTTTCTACACGCACCTCTACGAAGGCCACAAGTTTGGTCGTGACGCGATGTTGTATCGATTGCATCTTGATGCAACCAATCAGATCCTGACGAACGACAAAGACACCAAACCGATCGTTTACAACGAATACACCGACCCAATGCAGCAGTTCGATTACCGCGCGTATCCCAAAGGTGCATGGGTGCTGCACATGTTGCGAAGTCAACTGGGCGACGACTTGTACCGCAAGTGCATCCAAGCCTATTTGGAAAAACATGGACTGACCAGCGTCGTCACAGACGATTTGCGACAAGTCATTGAAGACCATTCCGGTCGCCCAATGGATCGATTTTTTGATCAGTGGCTCTACCATAGTCGACATCCTGATTTGAAGATCACTTATCGGTGGATGCCCCAAGAGAAAATGGCCAAAGTCACCGTTCGCCAGACCCAGCCAATCAACGACGATGTGTTGCTATACCAATTCCCGACCAAGATTCGTTTTGTAATCAACGAAAAAGTGTTCGACCATGAGATTGTCGTTGAGGATACCGAAGAAGATTTCTATTTCGCATTGAGCGCCCAGCCATCGATCGTTCGCTTCGATCCTGAGTACACGGTGCTGGCGAACATCAATTTTGACAAGTCGGATGAATTAATTGCCGCGCAAGTGGAACGCGCGGACGACATGATGGGACGCTTGCTGGCCGTCGAGGCACTCGCAAATCGAAAGACGAAAGCATCCGTCGCATTGTTGACCCAACGCCTGAAAGAGGACCCGTTTTTTGGTGTTCGCATCGCGGCGGCAAAAGCTCTCGCAAGCCAAGAAACAGACGAAGCCTTCGAGATCCTGAGAGTGAACTGGCAGAATCAATCCGACGCCCGCGTTCGCTTGGAAGTCGTAAGTGCGATGCTGAGACCCTTCAAACCCAGCACGTTCGATGACGCGATGATCGTTTTGGAAAAGGAATCCAACCCAGCGATCCAAACACTTGCAATCGCAGCGCTCGCGAAATTCCACGGCGAACCGACTCAATCAAAATTGATCGAGCTTCTGGGTTCCGAATCTTTTGAAAACGAGTTGGCATCGGCAGCGATCAGTGCTATGGGCCGCCAAAACGATCCGGTGTACGCAGCTCCATTGATGAAAGTGATGCAGAATCGTGGTGGCGAGTTCAGCTCTCGCGTTATCGCTCGAAGCATTGGCACACTCGCAAAGTTGTGCAAAAAAACGGACATGGAGTCCGACTGTTTTGACTACATCGCGTCTCAATTGGAGCATCCAAAGACAGCGGTACAAACAGCGGTGATCGCAGCCTTGGGTGACCTTGGTGATCGGCGTGCAAGTGTAATATTGGATGCGTATACCGATTCGTCAAACGATCGCATCAAACGGGCAGCGGAACGAGCCATCGAAAACTTGAACGAGACAACGGCAGCGCCTCCGGCTGAAGTCATTGAGCTTCGCAAGTCGCTCAGCGAGCTGCGAAAGGAAACGGATGAGATGAAGGAAGAGTTCGAAGCGTTCCGAAAACAAATGAAGGCAAACTCGCCTGAGTCAAAGGATTTGGATTCTGTAAAAGACAATGTGAATAGCAAAGACGACAACAACCTCAAAGAGGATTGAAATCGGGCTCATCCGAAGCAAACGCACTTCTTTGTATGCAATGAATAGCGAGTGAGCTTGAAGTACTCATCATCGTGAATGAAAGGCACCCAACGTCTCTGCGACATCTTTGATCAGCATCTCGATGGACAGTTCCAATGCGTTCTTGGCTCATCTTTTTGTGAAACGGCGTCTGGGTTCCACGAAACCAAATTCGATCTGTCAAACGAGGTCGCATGGATGGCACCTCCTCTTACGCCGGCACCTCCTCTTACGCCGAACCTGAGTTGGAGACGTCATCAAAAGACGCTACGACTAAGAAAATCGAAAGTCCCCGTCCCGAAAACAATCCCAGTCTCGAACCCAGCGACAAGACCGCCCCGTGACTCCACAGGTTCAATCCTGTTCGGCGCGATCTGTGCGCCGAACGGGACACAGTGATTTGCACGACGCTCGCGCCGTCAAGTCGACCAGCCGTCTTATTGCGATTGAAGTACTTCGCGTCCGCCACGCGTTCCGAGACCTCGCCAAAGACCCAAGTCCAACGAATTTGTCATCGTTCGAACGGAACCGTCCATTAGTCCCACATGAACGGCGCCGACGTGGTAGGAACGCGACGTAATCACCGCGTAAGTGTTATCGACAGCGTTTCGACCTTCACGGCTGCTGGTCACGTCGATGTCGAAGTTCGCGCCGCTAGGATCCGTATAGGGTACCTTTGTGTTGGGGCCGAACGTCGTCGTAAACCCGTTGTGGATGGCGCGACCGCAAACCCACTCGGTATGACCGTTCTCTGTGGACCAAGAACCGCCACTGATGGACGGAGCAACTGCCTCAGGCGTCAACGGAGCAGTTGTCGGCAACGTGGAGTCGTGGAATCGCGGCGTAAAAGCCTTTACCTCTCCATACGCAAGGGTATTGCTCAATCCGTCTAAGTACGCGTTGGAGCGAAGTGGTCTCGCGGCGCCGAACGCCGCCCCACCGTCGGTTTTCGTGACTGGGTTGTAGACGAGATATTCGCCCACGCTCATTGCATACGACAACGGATAGTGCTCCGGTCCACCTGATGAACTGAGGCGCGCCCGATCATTCGGATCGCTCGGACACTGGAGCACTGAAACCCGTGTGGCAGCTACACCAAAGGGCGGGAATCGATCTCGATTAACTTGGTGGTGATAGCCGTATGAGAAGTCAATCAGCGAATATTGCGACGCTCCTTCTAGGAATGGAAGCAGGAACGCCTGGCCAGACCAGGGCTGGCTATTCGATCCACCGAACGGCGAACTGGACGGTGGAAAGTACGTGAATGTCGACTCGTAATTGTGAAGCGCAAGCCCGAGTTGCTTGATATTATTCTGGCAACTCATCCGTCTGGCCGCTTCTCGAGCTGACTGCACCGCCGGCAACAAAAGCCCCACAAGAATCCCGATGATGGCAATCACCACCAGCAGTTCCACGAGCGTGAATCCGTACTTGGAATTCTTTGCTACGGAGCAGGAACGCTTAGCTACGGAGACATCCGCATCTGAGCCAGCAAACAACGAATAGTGAACAAAACGCATTGTAACTTCCTTACGGTGGTGACGAATGCGCTCATGTCAAACGTGGCTGGCTAGTTCGAGCGGTTTTCATTCCGCTGCGGTGGCTTGCTAGTTTTCGCAAGAGCGATGCTATTGAGAATCAATCTCAACTCATTAAATATCGATTGAAACCAGTTGTCAACAGCCAACTCGGTGGAAAGCCGCAGACAGAGGCTGCTGCAAGCACCCCTTTCGGGAGGGGTGCTACTGTTCGTCAATCACGACTGGGTGCGCCGTTGTCAAACCTGTATGGACGGAGAAAGGACACACCGAATCAGGATTTGCTGTACAAAATTGCTGATATCGAAATCCTCAACGTGATCACTCGCCGTAGTAAATCAGATGCGGCTACCGATTCTCTCATCAAAAGAGGATCGAGACGGTAACTGCAAGTAACTTGCATTCAACCGACAGTCGCTCGGAGTACTTCTGGGTCTCCCACAAGATCACCGAGGCTCGTTCAATCCGCAGTTGATCTTCATGGGTGTCGGGCGCGATCACTTTGGCTAGACTTGTCTCTTGCACCACGGTTCACCGGTCATTGAGGGCGAAGTTATTTCCGAACAGATGCGAAGCGCAGCACATCGAGCTTGGTACTGATGAAAAACTAGCGATTATCGGCGAGTGCTGTCTGTGAGATGTCGAAGGAGTCGGCTCACAGCGCGTGCCGAAGGCGCACGCTGTTGCACAAAACGCCGTACATCGAATACGGATTCATTGAGAGTTTTCATGAGCAATTCAAGGCCAACCGTCCTATTAGTCGTCGACGATGATGACGAGATTCGTAAACGGTCCGTACAATATTTTGCGTCGCAAGGTTACGAAACAAGCAGTGCTGCTAACGGTTACGAAGCGTTAGAGTTGGCGACGGAGCGTGTTTTCCATGTTGCGATTCTTGACATGGCGATGCCAGGCATGTCCGGCATCGAGCTGTTGGAGAAAATCAGGCTGAGCAATGCCGAGACCGAAGTCGTCATGCTAACGGGCCAAGGAACCATTGAAACGGCTGTGCAAGCGATGAAACTCGGGGCTCATGAATTTCTCACCAAGCCGGTGCGTTTTCCACACCTCGCTGCGGTCGTTGAAAAGGCCGCCGAAGCGGGACGGATCAAGGAGGAGAATCGGCGACTGAGAGCGTTGTTCTCGCGATCGCAGACCACCGGCGGTATGATCGGCGACTCGCCCGCCATGCGAGAGGTCTTTCGATTGATTGGCCGAGTGGGACCATCCGACAAACCGATCTTAATTCAAGGTGAAAGCGGAACGGGAAAGGAGCTGGTTGCTAGGGCCTTGCACCAAGTGAGTCCCCTCGCGGAGAAACCGCTTGTCGTTATTAACTGTGCTGCTCTGCCCGAGGCACTATTGGAAAGTGAAATGTTTGGGCACGAGAGGGGAGCGTTCACGGGTGCTGTGACTTCCAAGCCTGGTCTGTTTGAAGTCGCCGACGGTGGGACGTTGTTCATCGATGAAATTGGCGAACTTGCACCTTCGCTTCAACCGAAATTGCTACGTGTGCTGGAAGACGGATGGATGCGACGTGTGGGTTCAATCAAGGATCGACACGTCGAGGTTCGGATCGTCGCGGCTACTAACCGAAACTTGGCGGAGGAAGTGGAAGCCAAACGTTTTCGCGAAGACCTGTACTATCGCATCAATGTGTTGACGATCGAGGTACCGCCGCTTCGCGAGCGAGGTGACGATGTATTGTTGCTAGCGGAAAAATTCACAGGCTGCGGTTGGGAATGGCAGCCCGACGCTCGAGCAGCCGTCAAAGCGTACTCTTGGCCAGGCAACGTGCGACAGCTCATCAATGCGATCGAGCGTGCGAAGATGTTGGCCGATGATGAGACCATCGAGTTAAAGAACTTTCCGCAAGAGTTGAGATGCCACGCAAAGCAAGAGGCATCGTCTCTCGATCTCGAGGCTGAAGTGGACCTCAAGACTGTCAATCGAAGCTTGGTGATCGAAGCGCTCCGGCGAGAAAACGGTAAAAAGATTCATGCTGCGACCTCCCTTGGGGTAAGCCGCCGCAGCCTCTATCGACTGCTCGAAAAATATGACATCAAAGACGAAGAGTACGTCGTTTAGCATTGTGTTGCAAATAGGCGTCGCTTTTCGCTGAATGAAAGTAGCGTTTTCCATTCTTTTGCAGAGCGAAAGATGACGCAACGAGATCATCCCTACTTAGCTGGCTCCAGCCTAGCCGATGACTCTGGTACGACCAATCGGTTGTCAATCTGTACGACTTGACTCAGATTTCGAACGGACTCCTGTGCCATTTGCTTCATGTAAAAGGATGGCACCTGACCGCTGAGAATAAGGACACCTTCCTGAAATCGGCATGTGACTTGACGCAGCGACGCATACGGAGACCGGCGCATCATTTCATTTGCAATACCGGCGATCTCGCACGTTGTGTTGGTTGTTGGATCTGCGGTGGCCGAGTCAACAATCGACGAGACATTCGTTGAAGGTGCGTTTAACAATTGAATCATAGAATGTCTCCGATGTGATTGCTGCAAAAACAATTAACGGCAGCCATCACCGCAAACAAAATCCGAGTCCACCGATCTGCCAAACGCTCAACCCATCTGCCAAACGCTCAACCCATCGGACCGGTTCAACTAAACGACGTATTCAACCAAGTGATAAAAAAAGCCCCATCGCCAAGCGTACATGCTCGCAGTGGGGCTTCTTCGCAACCCGGAGGATCTGTCACTCATCAACAGATACTCTTACTGTAACGCTAAGGAGCAACGGGTCAATGGAAATTCGTATGGACATTGTATGGTTGTTGACATAATCGCAAGGCCATTAATCAGCGGCGAACGTCTGTTCAGTATCAATCACTGCGCGTGCGGCATCGGCTAGTTTTTGATTCTTGTCCTGCGAGATCTTTTGCAAGCGTTTAAAAGCCGCTGGTTCGTCGAGTCCCGCTCGTTGCATAAGAATGCCTTTGGCTCGCTCGATCAGCTTACGGTCTTGGAGCGTCTTGGCGAGACCATCGACTTGCTCTTCAAGCACGCGAAACTCTTGGAATCGCCGCATCACAAGCAGGATTGCGGTCTCCAGATCGGGTTGCTTGATCGGCTTGACAAGATAAGTAAGCACATGGTTCTGCAATGCCCGTTCGACATAATGTGGATCGTGATGAGCCGAGACCAAGATCATTGGTATCTTTACTTCTTCGCGAAGCACGTCAGCCGCCGCCAAGCCATCCAAATCAGGCATTTCGATGTCGGAGATCACCAGGTCTGGTTTTTCGCGACGGCATTGTGCAACGAGTTCATTCCCATTGCAGGCCGACACAACCACTTGATGTCCAAGCTTGCTCAATGTGCACTCATACCACCGACGCATCAACGGTTCGTCATCTGCAACCGCAATACGCAACGGATGATTCATTCCTGGCTCCTCGGTAGAGTCACAACAAACTCGGCGCCTCGGTCACAATCTGTGTTCACGGTAAGTGATCCGCCGTGGGCCTGGACGATTCTTTGAGCAATTGCCATGCCCAGCCCGGTGCCATTTTGCTTCGTGGTAAAGAACGATCGGAAAACTTGCTGAGCGTGCTCCGGCAATAGCCCCGGACCGTTGTCTCGGATTGTGACCGCAATTGCAGGAGAACCCTGGCTACCGATTTCCGTGTAATTGATTTCCGTGTACTTGATGTCGACGTGAACCGGATCATCACATGCCTGCAGGGCATTCTCGAAAATATTGCGAAATACTTGCCCCATCGCGAATGCGTCCAGTTCGCAAAGCAGATTCTCACAGACCGCAGGTTCGTGCAAACACAAATCGCGATGGTTTTGAATAGTCGCCACATCGGCCCAAGCTTTCCGCAAAACTTTGGGAAGATCGCAAACTTCGGCCCGGATCCGGATCGGAGCGGCGAACGCACGAACCTCTTCATACAAACGATGCAAGTCATTCTGAGAGCGTTGAATGGAATCCAGCAATTCCAACGAGTCCGGATTGTTATGAAGTTGGTCCGACAGCAAGTCCAAGCATGCTTGGCTGCGTTGAAGTGCGTTGCGACTCTCGTGAGCCAGTCCGGTCATCGCTTCTCCGATGGCCGACAGTCGCTCGGATTGGACCAGTTGACTCTGCATCCGGTGGTATTCGGTCATGTCACGGCCCGTGTAAACCAGTTGCAGAATCTTTCCGTTATCATCCTTCAACGGGGCTCCCCACCAGGCGATCTCGCATATCGTCCCAGCTTTGGTGCGAACTGGATGAACTGAACCTTGTTGGTAGTGTCCATCAAACGCGCGTGCCAAGTCATGCTCCGAAAACGCAATCGACTGAATTGGAAGGAGCGCTTCGATCACCGATTGGCCATCAAGTTCCTCCTGTCGATAGCCGCAAAGCTCTTCAAAGTATCGGTTGATTCTCAAGATTTGACCGTTGGGGTTGAGTACGAGAATCAAGGCTCGTGTCGTATCGAGAATCAATTGAGCGAACGCTCGTTCACGAACCAGATCGGCTTGGGTACGTCGTTGATCGGCCAAACGCTTGATTCGAGCACGCAGATGTATCGGATCCACGGGTTTGAGAAGAAAGTCTTCTGCACCGCTATGAATCGCAGCCAACGCACCATCTAAATCAACGTAAGCCGTGGTAACGATGATCGAAGCATCGGGAGCAAGCGTGGCAAGCTTGGGAAGCACCTTGTCGATCATTCCGTCGGGCAATCGACGGTCCAACAGAATCGCAAAGTAGTCGGACCAGTTGCTTCGATCCAATAATTCGGCGATCGATGCAGCAGTATCAACACGGTACCCATCCAAACGAAGGATACGACGAACTCCACTTACAAGATCTGGCTGATCATCAACTAGGAGTACCGCGAATTCCTGGCTCGTCATACAAATTCAGCCGAATACCCTGGACGCTTGGATTTAGCCACCTGTTCACTTGCGACAATACTCAATGGGCTATAACGACACGGACGCAGAGAAGCATCGAGAATCTTGATTCGTCGGTTATGACTCACCTCACGTCTCCCGCACCATCGGCGGCGCGAGGCAAGCTGAGTCGAAACGTCGACCCGATTTCAGGTTTGCTCTCGACGTTGATCTTGCCCTCGTTCAGCTCGGCATAACGGCGGGAGATCGCAAGTCCCAGTCCAATGCCTTTCGCTTTTCGAGTGAAAAGCGGATCAAACACTTTGCTCAAATACTCTGCCGGAATACCTGTGCCAGTGTCCGAAACCTCAAATGCAACAGAATCCGATTCCCCATAGCAAGCCAACGTGAGCGTTCCGCCATGGGGCATCGCTTGGATCGCATTACTGATCAGGTTCATTAGAATGCGTTCGATTTGTCCTTGGTCACCATTGCATGCAAGTCCGCCTTCAAGATGTTTCCTGACACTGATGTTGGTGTCAATTTTGAAAGAGCGAATCGAATTTTCAAACGCTTCGGCGGCAGAGAAGATTGCGTGGTCCGGTTGAGGGTCACGCGCATAGTCGAGCAGTTCGCCGACAATATGATTGGACGACTCTAAAGCACGTTGAATCTCGTTAAATGAATCTCGAACGTCGGGGTCCTGTTCGTCCGTCGCTTGCCTGAGGAAGTAGGTGGCATTGCGAATGACACCTAGTGGATTGCGTATCTCGTGGGCGACTCCGCCAGCCAGTCTGCCTAGCGTGGCAAGTCTCTCCTTGCGAATCAACTCATCGTGAGCTTCTCGCAATTCACGAGTTCGTTCTTCCACACGTTTCTCGAGTTCATTGCGGATACGCTTTCGCTCCGTCACGTCACGCTCGGTTGTTGCAACAGCAACCGGACGCCCATCGGGATCGTGGAGAACCGACGCCGTAACCCAGACGTCAATCACTCGACCGTGCTTGGTCACCCGTTGAGTCTCCAATGATACCGCTTTTTCGCCGCGAGAGAGACTGTCGCGAAATTCCTGGGATTGGCGTCGATAGCTTTCCGGAACTATCTTGAGTATGCTCATTCCGATCGCCTCGTCCGCCGTGTAGCCATACATGGTCTCGGCTCCACGGTTCCAATCGAGAATGAGCCCATCGAACTGTTGCAGCGTGATCGCATCGTTGGAGTCTTCAACGATCGCCGCTAGCCGCCGCAGGTCTTGCTCAGCCGTCACGCGCTCGCTCAGATCATGAACAAAACCGGTGAAGATTCGCCCCGATGATAGCTGTATTTCACTGACCGATAAATGCATTGGAAAGGTTCCGCCATCTTTTCGTTGGCCAACTATGTCAACTTTTCGTTGCCCAATCACGTCACGCCCAATGCCGATAATTTTCTTCTCGCCAGTTTCTCGATACGTCGCCAAGTAAGCATCGTGATGGTCGCGGTAGGGAGCCGGCATCAGCATCTTGATGTTTTTACCGAGCATCTCGTTCTCGGTGTAGCCAAACAATCGCTCGGCGCTCGGATTCACCGACTCGATATTGCCTCGCTCGTCGATGGTGATGATGCCTTCGACGGACGCCTCTAGTATCGCTCGCAAGCGTGCTTCGCGGTCGGCAAGCGACTCGGTATCTCGAATGCTCGGCGTTGGCTCATCTTGACTCACAAGTTCTCTCCGATACCCCTTGGGCAACGCAATCTCCACACCATGGTTAGCTCCCAGGCTCAAGCCTTGACGGGAGTTATGCCCACGTCTCTTGTTTTACTCACTCTTGGCTGCTGGGCCACACCCACTCGCGAATCTCGGGCATGTCCTGGCCATACCGGGCGATGTAATGTTTGTGCTCGATCAATTTGTTGCGAATCGCTTGTTTCGCATAAGCCGCCTTCGCACCCAATTTCGGGACTCGGTCAATCACATCTTCGACAAGATGGAAACGATCCAGGTCGTTGAGCACCACCATATCAAAGGGTGTGGTTGTCGTGCCTTCTTCTTTGTACCCGCGAACGTGCAGGTTCATATGATTTGTCCGCCGATAGGTCAAGCGGTGAATGAGCCAAGGGTAACCGTGGAACGCGAAGATGATGGGTTTGTCGGTGGTGAACATGATGTCAAAATCTTTATCCGACAATCCATGAGGATGCTGGTGGGGTGATTGAAGCTTCATCAAGTTGACAATGTTAATCACGCGCACTTTCACCTCCGGAAGTTCTCGTCGTATGATGTCAACAGCGGCCAAGGTTTCAAGCGTCGGCACGTCACCACAGCAAGCCATCACGACATCGGGCTCGCCCCCACGATCGTTGCTGGCCCATTCCCAAATGCTAATTCCCGCCGTGCAGTGATTGATTGCTTGGTCCATTGTCAACCATTGCGGTGATTTCTGTTTCCCGGCGACGACCACATTGACATAGTTGCGACTGCGCAGGCAATGATCGGTGACTGAAAGCAGGCAGTTGGCGTCGGGCGGAAGATAGACACGAATGATCTCTGCTTTTTTGTTGACCACATGGTCGATGAACCCAGGGTCTTGATGACTAAACCCGTTATGGTCCTGGCGCCAGACATGCGAAGAAAGTAAATAGTTCAGCGAAGCGATCGGGCGGCGCCACGGAATGTCGTTGCAAACTTTCAACCACTTGGCATGCTGATTGAACATCGAATCGATGATGTGAATGAAGGCTTCGTAGCAGTTGAAAAAGCCGTGGCGACCGGTCAGCAAATAGCCTTCGAGCCAGCCTTGGCACTGGTGTTCGGAAAGCATCTCCATCACGCGGCCATCGGGTGCGAGATGGTCATCACTCGGCAGAATATCGCCTAGAAACGTTCGATCCGTAACGTCGAAAACATCGCCCCAGCGATTTGAAGCGTTTTCGTCTGGGCTGAAAATGCGAAAATTACGCGCTGCCAGATTTCGTTCCATCACGTCACGGATGAATTTGCCTTGCACGCGTGTCGCTTCGACGGAGACGCTTCCGGGATGAGATATTTCAATCGCATAGTCACGAAAATCGGGTAACCTCAGACTCTTGAGAAGCGTGCCGCCGTTCGCGTGAGGGTTTGCACCCATTCGTCGCTCACCGCAGGGCGCGAGGTCCGCCAACTCGGCTTTCAACTTTCCGGTGTCATCAAACAACTCTTCTGGTCGATAACTCTTCATCCATTGTTCAAGCAGTGTCACATGGTCGGGGTTCTCATGCATTTCGCCCATGGGTACTTGATGGCTGCGCCAGCTTCCAAGAACTTGTTTCCCATCGACGACTTGTGGACACGTCCATCCTTTGGGAGTTCGTAAGACGATCATGGGCCAGCGAGGCCGGGTTGCATCGTTGTTCTGGCGAGCGTTGAGAAGAATCCGTTGAATTTCCGTCGTCACTTCATCCATCGTGGCAGCCATCAACTCGTGCATCGTCGCGGGATCGTCTCCTTCGACAAAGTGCGGTGTGTAACCGTAGCCTCGCAGCAGCTGGTCCAGTTCTTCGTGACTGATCCGTGCAAGGACTGTGGGACTGGCAATTTTGTATCCATTCAAGTGAAGGATTGGCAGGACCACACCGTCGGTCATGGGATTCAAGAACTTGTTCGAATGCCAACTCGTTGCCAACGGTCCTGTCTCTGCTTCGCCGTCACCAATCACGCACGCAACAATGAGGTCGGGGTTGTCGAAAGCGGCTCCGAACGCGTGCGAGAGTGCATAGCCAAGTTCACCACCTTCGTGAATGCTTCCAGGGGTTTCTGGAGCGACATGACTCGGAATTCCGCCAGGAAAGCTAAACTGCTTGAACAGACGTTTCATTCCAGCTTCGTCTTGTTCGATGTTGGGATAGTGTTCGGTATACGTGCCTTCTAAATAAGTATTCGCGACAAGGCCGGGGCCACCATGGCCGGGACCAGCGATAAAAATCATGCTCAAATCTCGCTTGTCGATGACACGATTGAGATGGGCATAGATAAAATTCAGTCCCGGAGTGGTGCCCCAGTGCCCAAGCAATCGCGGCTTCACGTGTTCTTTCTGAAGCGGTTGCTTCAACAGCGGATTGTCGAACAGATAAATCTGGCCGACCGAAAGGTAGTTTGCCGCTCGCCAATAGGCGTCAATGCGATTGAGTTCTTCGGGTGAAAGAGAGTTGGACACGCCGTTGCCTCGATTACAGAGAGTTACGAATTCGTTTAAAGCCTTGGAGGAGTTCGCTACCGACGAGTTTTACCGACTCCCAGACATCGTCGGCGGTCTCACCCGCAGCCTCTTTGAGTGGAGCGTATCGCTGGTTGAGTGCGTCCAGTTTTCCATCCAGTTCCTGCCACTCGTCTTGCAGTTCCTTCTTGCCGAGGTGAACTTGCAGCTTAAGTTCGTCCCGCTCCTGCTTGAGATCTCGTATGATGTTCGCGACAAGTGTTTTCTGTGACACGTTTCGTCTCCATGGTGAAACGGTGTTGGAATGTCGGCAACAAAGCCACATCCGTATAGCAAATTCCGTAAAGCAAAATTGGTAAGCAACATTCGTGCCGTTGGCGAGATCACTTGGGCTTTGGGGAACACCCGTTGCGTGCGAAACACCCATTGCTTGTTACATTCGAGTTTGCCGATGCGGGCGGAGGAGTCAATCAACTTGTATTCATACGCCACGGCCTATCTGATTTTCTGGATTACAATCAGTTTTGTGGCTTCGTCCCACGCTGCTTTGTACAAACGAGACAGTCGATCTCTTGCGGGGTGGATCGGAGTGATCTGGATTGCGCCCATCTTGGGTGCGGCTTTCTACTTGATGTTCGGTATCAACCGGATTCAGCGGCGAGCACAGAAACGGAGGCGAGTCGGAGAGGGTTCGGCTACTCACTCGGGCGAAACAGCGTTGACGCCGGTCGTGGAAAGCGACTTGGGTGATGGGGCGTCGCACCTTGTCTCGTTGGCGAATCTTGTTGGAAGAGTCGTCAATCGCCCGTTGTTATCAGGAAATGAAGTCCAGTGCTTGCTAGATGGCGACGAAGCGTATCCGGAAATGCTTCGAGCCATCGAGACTGCACAACATACGGTAACGATGAGTAGCTATATCTTCGATCGAGATGCGATCGGCCAGCAATTCTTGGAAACACTACAAGCGGCCATGAAGCGAGGTGTTCGAGTCCGTTTGTTGGTGGATGACGTCGGTGTTCGCCACTCCTGGCCGACCATCATTCGCAGGGCACGACGCATGGGAATTCCTGTCGCCCGATTCCTGCCTGCGCTCATTCCCTGGCTTTTGTACTACGCGAACTTGCGAAATCACCGCAAGCTCCTCGTCATTGATGGCCAAGTTGGATTCACTGGCGGGATCAACATTCGTGAAGGTCATTGCCTTCACCGACCCACTCGTCATCCCGAGCGGGATATTCATTTTCGCATCGCTGGTCCGGTTGTGACCCAACTTCAACATACATTTGCTCAAGACTGGTATTGCACGACTGGAGAGGAGCTATCCGGTGAGGCGTGGTTCCCCGAAATTCCTGATACCGGAATGATTCCGTCGCGAGGCATCTCCGACGGACCTGACGACGACTTGGACAAGTTAAGAATGGTATTGCTGGGAGCGATTACGTCCGCACGATCATCGATCGCTATCATGACACCGTATTTCTTGCCGGACGCCGCGATCATTTCCGCACTGAATGTCGCTTCACTACGAGGCGTCGAAGTGCGCATCGTTTTGCCTGAGAAGCCAGATGTTCCGCCCGTTGGCTGGGCGGCGCAGGCCCTCTTATCGCAAGTTCTCGAATATGATTGCCGAGTTTGGATGTCCAAGGCCCCCTTCGATCACAGTAAACTGATGATCGTGGACGGCCAGTGGACTCTACTGGGGTCCATGAACTGGGACCCGAGAAGTTTGCGGCTCAATTTTGAATTCAATTTGGAGTGCTACAACGAGGAACTCGCCCGTTCACTGTTGAACATTGTGGATGAGAGGATCGCGGATTCTCGCCGCTTTACATTGGCCGATGTCGAGAAACGCAGTTTTGCGATCAAATTGCGAGACGGGTTCGCTCGCGTGTTCACTCCCTATTTGTAACCATTGAATTGTGCGAAACCGCACATTTCCCAATGTCATTTCGCTCACCGCACACTCGAAGCGACTGGCAAATCGCGAGCTCCGCTAGCCTGCGGAATGATGAGAACTGGGATCGGCCGGCTTTGAGCGAATATTGTGGCGCGAGTAAAATCGGTGCATGCCCGCTGATGCAAATATCTTCTCAATCGTCTGGACTCCCCTTCTCTGTTGGCGAGACGTTCTCTGTTGGCTCGGAAGCAACCGAATCTCGCGGCACAGGCTCAGCGCAAGCGACTCGGGCGATCCGTCGAGTCAATGTATTGATTCGTTTCAGGTTTTCGATGGTGTCCGATTCGATACGAAAAGCAGCAAGTCGGTTCGGTTCATAGGCAACCAGTCTTTTCGCGAGATGGGATGCCGCCGTGTCGGCGAGATCGTTGACTTCCGTCTTACTTTCCACCGCTTCGCGAGCGGCCAACGGATCGCAATCGCGTAGTGCGACCAGTAAACGGTCAAACGCCCAACTCACTTTTTGGTGCACCGTAAGTAGCACAGTAATCGTTGTTGGACTAACCAGTATTCCAAGTCGAATTCGCTTCGCGGCGTCGATCAGCACATTGTTTTCGATGACATCACCCACATTCTCTAGGTAGTTTGCAATGCCGATGTATTGGTACAACTGCGTTGACTGTGGAGCCACGAGGTTCTTTTGCGAAAGGAGAGCCAAGTAAGTAATGATCGCACCATGCAGCGTGTCGACATCCTCTTTGGCCCGCCTAAGCAGAGCAATGTCTTGTTGCGTGCCGATGGTTATAACATCAATCGATCGCATCAACATTTCCCGGTCCAGTTCCGCCAGTCGAGCCAACTCGCGACGGACCTGGTCTAGCGCAATCGCAGGCTGTTCCAAGAACATTTCGTCCAGAAACTTAGGGAAAACACCCTTCGGATCCTTTCGTTCGGGGACGATTCGATTCACCAGCATTGCAAGCGGACTGGTGAACCAGATGAACAAGAAGGTGTTCGCGATGTTGAACAGCGTATGCGCATTGGCAATCTGGCGAGGCGTGTCGGCGGCAAGCCGAGCCGAACCCTCCAGGTACTCGGAGGCGGGTGAAATGCCACGTACGACCTGAGCAAACTGAGGGATAAAGAACATCCAAATCAAGACGCCGCAAACATTGAAGACGACATGTATCCATGCGGCTTGGACCGCTTCACGAGGTCGACCAAATGCCGAAATGATCGCGGTCACACAGGTTCCGATATTCGCGCCAAACACCAGCCCAATTCCTGACTCGAGCGAAATCAACCCCTGACTTGCCAACACAATCACGATCCCGGTCGTTGCTGACGAGCTTTGCACGATCGCTGTAAATACTATTCCGACGAGAATACCCAGCAGAGGATTCCGCATGTTCTGAATCGCGTCAATGAACGGTGCCCATTGACGCAGCGGCACCGTCGCATTACTCATCAACTCCATCCCGAAAAAGATCAAGCCCAATCCCATCACGACCATGCCCCACTGTTTGATCTTCTCGCGTTTGGAGACCACGTCCATCAAGAACCCGATCGCAATCATGAACAAACCATACTTGTACACATTGAATGCGATAATCTGGGCTGTGATGGTTTTTCCCAAGTTCGCGCCAATGATCACGCCAATCGACTGACTCAGCGTCAATAGTCCTGCGGAGATAAATCCCACGACGAGGACGGTGGTGACTGATGATGATTGAATGACCGCTGTGATGATCGTTCCAGCGAGTGTGGCGGTGAAACGGTTCGCGGTCAGCCTCGCAAGCAAGTTCTTCATGCTGCTTCCGGCAACGGTCTTCAGACTCTCGGTCATCTGACGCATTCCAAACAGAAACAACGCAAGTCCACCACCTAGCCCTGTGACGAGATCACCCATTTCGATCGAGGACGGTGCCAATTTGATTTCCTTATCAAAACCAAGGTTTGTAAAATGCTTCGCTCAGAATCTGTTGCGACGAGTCTCGCAATTTACGTTCAATGCGTAGCCAAGGGGAACCCACGCGAATCGTCGCAACACTTGTAACAATGACCAGTCGCAGAACACGGGAGCATTCGCAGAATACGGCTGGAACGTCATTTGCACTCAGTATCTATTGTTCGAATCCATTCGAGTCACCGCTAGCTAATTTATTTAGCTTGGAAAGGGAGAAGAGTTTTCATGAGCAATCCAAAACGCAACCACATCTCCAAGAACTTTGAGTCAACCAACACGCCTGAGCGCGACGCCAGCACAACGATCGTCTTAACTGCGGAGCAATTGCAGAGTGCCAACCAAGAGATTCCAGAGAACGGCGACGAGACCATACGCGAGCTAGCCTATGGTAAATGGGAAGCGTCAGGTTGCCCGACAGGCGACGGACTCGAATTTTGGTTGCAAGCGGAACAGGAAGTGAAGACGGCGGAATCGGGCGAGGATAGAACTTAGATTTACGATACGATCGCAATGACTGGGCAATCGCATTCGGCTATGATTTCGCAATCACTTGAAGCATTGTATTCAAGACGCAGCACGGGAGATCGGGAACGCATGGACGCAACTGACGTGAATCTACCCTGCAACATTGCGGCGAGCGCCGACGAAGCTGCATTTCGGCGAGATTATCCTGGGGTCTGGTGGCTAACACTGCTTGGCCCCTTATTGTTGACCGGAGCCGTTTTGTTTCTTGTTTGGGAATTGAGCGGCCCACGCGTCACATGGCGGCTGCTCTCGACTGCCGTCGCGACGTTTTTCGTCTTTGGCAAGTTTGTGATTCTTGGAGGCAGTGATGGCAACCTCACGGATTTAGCCACCTTCTTCACTGCCGAGCAACTCGTTCTGCTTGTGCTCTACATGGACGTCATGACAGGTTGTCTGCTGGTGTTCCATTTGGGCTTCCTTTTCAAGCTGCCGTTCGTCGGCGACAAACTAAACGAACTTGTCCAAGATGGTCATTTTATCTTGAATTCGAATCGTTGGATGAAACGTGCTACATTCGTGGGACTTGTTGCCTTCGTCATGTTTCCTTTGGCCGCGACCGGAAGTGTCGGCGGTTCGATTTTTGGGCGACTCCTTGGTCTTGGCCGATTCGCAACGCTTCTTGGGATCTTGGTAGGGAATGTTTTAGGTTGCTGCTTGATGTACTTTGGCAGCGAACTGATTACTCGCTACCTGGGTCGCGACAATCCGATGCTCATGGTCGGTGGCATCGTGGTAATCGCCGCGATCGTTTATCTGCTGAATCATCGCTACCGTCAACTCAAAGCACGACAAACCTAACTGGACAGCGCCATATTCGTGCTGCTGTTCTCACGCGAGTTCGTGAACATGGCGCTGTCCAGCTAGACGTAAACTCTTTCGAACTGACCTCCGGGCTTTACTTATTTTTCTTTCTGGCTATCCATACCGAGCAACTCGTGTGACGAAGCAGGTACCGTGACGTACTGCCAAGGAAAAAGCGACTCAGACCTGACTTTCCTGCTGGTCCAACGAACATCAGGTTGATGTTCTTCTGCGTCGAAATATCGAGCAGCGCATCGCTTACGTCGGTTGTTTCGCGAATGGTGTAAGTCACTTCGCAAGACGAGGCATCACTTTGTCGCAGCTTGGGCAGCGTCTCTTCGGCATCCTTGATGGCCTCTGGATCGTAGAGTTCTTCTTCAGGAATCAACTTGGGACGTCCGAGCATCATGGCAATCTGAATATGGTCCGTTTCCGCAGACCATTCAAGCGAAAACATCTCGCGACTGGCGATCTTGGAGTAAGGCGAACCGTCATAAGCGAGCATCACTCGGAATCGAGTGAGCTCCGATTGCCCACTAACATCCGGTCGGACGAGCAACACCGAACATGGCGCGTTGTTGGCGACATAGTCCGCCGTGCTGCCTAATACAATTCGGTAGACTGCGTTATGCCCAATCGAACCCAAGACAATCAAGTCTGCATCGGTGGCTTCAGCGGTATCCAGGATCGTACTACTTGGGTGACCACGCTCGGTGAGATAACTTGCGGCATGGCCAGCGGGTTCCAGGATGGCTCGAACTCGATCAAAGGACTCTCTGGCTCGGCGCTCTTCGTCCTCCGGACGCACAATGGGAATTTCTGAATTAGTGAAATCCTGCATTACCATGAGCACGTGAATGGTTGGCTTCGTTGGCAGCGGCAAGCTGACCAAGAACGCAGCCGCCGCAATCGATTCCGCTGATCCGTCAATCGCTAACAGGACATTCATCGCCGTACCTCGTACGATAGTTTCCAAAAGTGTCACTTGAAATCTGGGTGCATCTTCTAAAACGCACGCAAACGCACTTTCTGTGCCAGTCGTTGTTTCAATACCAGCAAGCCTTGGGACAATGCCTCCGATTTCCGCTAGGCAACGCACCTTTAGCGTTGAGATGCTAACCACGATGTCAAAAATAACGCCGCGAGGAATGCGTGACGGGTGAGGCACGAGCGTGCTTATTCGCACGCCGATGGCAGTGAGAAATCCGAATCGATTCGGTCAAGCAAACGTGACTGGCGATTGGAAGGCCTCGGGCTTGACGGTCAAGACTGAGCAATTGACTTCGTCCAGGACTCTTTCCGCCGTGTTACCGATAAAGAATCCAGGAATACCCGTACGGCAAACCGTTCCCATCACAAGCAGGTCGACTTGTTGCTGTTTCGCTAAATCGGTGATCACAAGCTCGGCAATCCCATGGACCAGGTGGACATGAACGCCATCGTTTGTGTGCTTCGCAATCAACGCGTTCATCAAACTCTTGCGCTTTGCCATCTCTACCTGAGAAAACCCGTGAAGCTCAGACTCCGTGAACCGACCTCTTGCCCTAAGTGCCGATTCTCCGAACAAGGTCCAGGCGTGAACCACATGCAATTCCGCTCCGTCTTGCTCAGTGAGCGATGAGGCGAGGTGCAAGATCAACGCGTTCAACTCATCGTTCGAGTTTTCAGCCGGGTCGGGATCAACTGCGGCCATGATCCGCAAGAACGGATTCCGATTAGTCTGCTTCATGACCCAAACGGGACACGGGCACTTGCGCATCAGTTGCAACGATGTGCTGCCGAAAAGGCGTTCTTTGAAGCCACCTTTTCCTTCGGCGGTCATGATCACAAGATCATGCTTCTTGACGATCACTTCACGAATGATCTCCAAGAACGGCGTTCCAACCACAACCTTCCACGAAACTTCAAGACCCTCGCTTTTCAACGGGGTGATCAACTCACTCAGTTGTGATTGGTACTCCCTGACAACTAAGCCTTGAAGTTCTAAAGCGGGACTGTCCGGCGAAGTGATGAAACTTGTCCCTGTCAGTTCTCGTTCAACATGCATCAACGTCAGCGTTGCATGATTGTTGCGAGCGAGCGATTGAGCACGCGTGAGCGTCTCTTCGTCACAGGGATGCACCAGCAGTATGTTCTTGAATCGTTGCATGAATGGTCCTTAACGTGAAAATACAAATGCGAAACGCGACAGCCTCGAATTGCATTGGCGACGGGCTATGCCGGTGGATCCATGCATGACATGCATTGCCTGATCTTTCCAAAAGAAGCTAGGCCGATGTTACTGTGTCAATGCCGCTTTTCTCAACATCGCGTGCGAACCTACCTTGTCAAGCGTGAGTTCGAATCAGCAACTGCCGTTCGATCGCCGCGAAGGTAACGACGAAGCCACTTTTCAGCGCCAACGACGGCGTAGACGAACACGCCCGTAAGAAGAATTCGCCACCATGCATCCCAGCCAATTGGTGCGCTATGGAAGATGCGGTTCATGAACGGTACATACGTGAAGGCCAGTTGGAGTGTCACCATGCATGCCACGCCGAAGCCAATCCAACGATTGGTGAATAGGCCGAGTTGGAACATCGATTTTGTAAGTGAACGGCAATTGAATAGGTAGAACAGTTCGACCACAACGAACACGTTGACTGAAACCGTTCTAGCTACGGCATCGCTATAGCCTTTACCAAGCGCCCAATTGAAGGATCCGAAAGCACCGACAAGCATGACAAACGACACAAGCAAAATGCGGCCGATCAACTCCCCAGTAAGGATCGGCGAAGCTGGGTTACGAGGCGGTCGACGCATGATGTCGGGCTCTTGAGGTTCAAAAGCCAACATCAATCCAAGCAAGACGGCCGTGGTCATGTTGATCCAAAGAATCTGGACCGGCAGGATCGGTAGCGTCACTCCCACAAAGATCGCGGCCAAGATCACGAGCCCTTCGCCCATGTTCGTTGGCAGTGTCCAAACGATGAACTTCGTTAGGTTGTCGAAAACTCCGCGGCCTTCTTCCACGGCGGCTTCGATCGATGCAAAGTTGTCGTCCGTCAACACCATATCGGCTGCTTCTTTGGCCACTTCCGTGCCGCCGATGCCCATTGCAACACCAATGTCGGCTTGCTTCAATGCAGGAGCATCATTGACGCCATCTCCAGTCATGGCGACGACGTGGCCTTTGGCCTGCAGAGCTCGAACGAGCCGCAGTTTCAGCTCGGGGGTTGCACGTGCGAACACAGTCACCCGATCAGCGATCTCAATCAGTTGCTCGTCGGTGGTACCTGTGAGATCGCTAGCGGTCATAACCACAGGTGTCTGATTGTCGCTGGAATTCATTCCTTCCAGACCTAATTGTTGAGCAATGGCACGGGCCGTCATCGCATGATCGCCTGTAATCATCTTCACTCGGATGCCAGCCGTTTGACACGCTTTGATTGCGGCGACGGCTTCGGCGCGAGGCGGATCAATCATTCCCTGCAGCCCGAAGAAGATTAATTCGCTGGTGTCGTTATGCGTGATGTCGCTCTGTGTCGCTGGGAGTTGTTTGCCGGCAAACGCCAGAACTCTTAGACCGGCGGCTGCCATCGCGTCCACTTGTCGGTTCGTGGCATCGATGTCAAGCGGAAGCGTCTCTCCCGACGCAGTCATCGCGAGTGAACATTTTGCAAGGAGCACCTCGACGGCGCCCTTCACATACATTTGTCTCGCCTGATCGGGCTTCGAATCGTGCAAAGTCGCCATATATTGGTGCTGCGATTCGAATGGAACTGAATCGAACCTCGGCATCTGCATGCCAAGGAGTTTTCCATCTAACCCGGCTTTGCCCGCGACGGCAATCAGCGAGCCCTCCGTCGGGTCGCCTTGTACTTCCCAGCGGGACTCACCCTGTACTATCTGCGAATCATTGCACAATAGCCCTGCCATCAGACATTGCTTCGCCGCTTCGTTGGATACTACGTCGCCTGTTTCCTCTGTCGCCGCATGAATCTCGCCCGTCGGTTCGTAGCCATTCCCGGACGTCGAGAACGACTGCCCGCCAGCACAGATTTCCCGAACCGTCATCTGATTCAGTGTCAGCGTGCCGGTTTTGTCCGAGCAGACGACAGTTGTACTTCCGAGTGTTTCCACGGCAGGCAACTTGCGAATGATTGCACGGCGGCGTGCCATACGTGAAACACCAATTGCCAACGTGATCGTCACCGCAGCCGGCAGCCCTTCCGGAATCGCACCCACAGCCAGTGCCACTGCAGCCATGAACATCTCGAACTTGGATTGACCTCGCCACACGCCGACTGCGAACGTCACAGCAGCTAGCAGAACAATCACGACGAGCAACAGTCGACTGAATTTTGCGATCTTTCTCGTCAAGGGTGTTTCCAGGACATCAGCCGTTGAGATAAGCTCAGAAATCCGCCCAACTTCCGTCTTGGCTCCAATGGCAACTACTACTCCTCGGCCTTGCCCGTAAGTTACCAAGGTAGACGCATAGGACATGTTGCGGCGCTCAGCTAATGGCGAGTCTGGCTTCAGCTCAATCGATTTTTTTTCTACCGGAAGGGACTCGCCGGTCAAAGCCGATTCGTCGATTTGCAAATCACGAGATCGAAGCAGTCGCAAGTCAGCCGGCACTTTATCGCCTGATTGAAGCAGCACGATATCCCCCGGCACCAATTCGGTTGACGGAACATTGCGAGTCTCGCCGCCTCGAATCACCCTCGCTTCGGTCAACGTTGTCCTCGCAAGAGCTTCGAGCGCTTTGGCGGCTTTGGATTCCTGCAAAAAGCCGATGATGGCATTGACCAATACAACACCGAAGATGACCGAGGCATCGACCCACTCATCCAAGAACGCGGTGATCGAAGCAGCCGCCAACAAAATGTAAAGCAGTGGCTGATGAAATTGGAGCAAGAAACGGAGCAACGCACCCGGGCCGCCGCGCACTGGAATAGCGTTGGCGCCATAGTGCTTCTGTCGAGCCTCAACTTCGATTCGATCCAGCCCTTTTTCCGCGTCACTTTTCACCAGTGCGACAACTTCATCGGCAGCGGTGTGATGCCACAGTCGTTCGATTAACGTTTCCATTCGCTCTATCCGCAAGGTTGTCAGTGTCTCTTCCGGCATCAGATCAAGCATGTTCCGATGGTCCCTCATGTTCAGCCCAACGGTCCTAGGAAACGTCCCTGGAAACTTTTGTCGAAACATTCACCCCGTTGGGCGACGCGTCCCCAGGACGTGGCAATGGCAACTGCTTCATCAACGAACCGAAGGCATCATCAATAAAGGAAAGAACGTTGGACCGCGCGTCCGGAGCGACCATGATGCTTCTGAACGTTTTCATCAATGAGTCGTCGTTTGACGACTTGCTATGGAACTCGTTTGGCATAGCGACTACAAGCGATTCTTGTGCCATTGAATACATCCACATCGAATCCGGCACGCTTTTTGCCCAAAGAAGCGACTGACGGTTCAATCGAATCCCAATGACGAGGAAATACGATGACGAAAGACGCATTGAATGATCGCCGGCAAGCGTTGGAAGACGAATTCTTTCATCGTGTGGACGATCAACTTTTGGCCAATATGCGAGCCAAGACCGCCACTGAGACGCATCGAAAGCAACTCCAAGAAACTACGGGAATTGTTGACGTTACCTTGCTCGACGAACTTCTCGCGGCAGGTGCCTCCGCCGAAACCGTCGCCGCAATCTCATTGGTTCCGCTGGTTCTCGTTGCTTGGGCTGATGGAGAGATCGCACCTGACGAACGTACGCCGATCTTGAAAGCTGCGGAAGAGAACGGGATCGCGAGCGAAAGCCCGGCCGCGAGACTGCTGGAACACTGGTTGACACATCAACCCAAGCGTGAGCTCGCAGAAACCTGGAAACATTACATTGCTGCGATTACTAAGAATATGAGCAGCGATTCAAGAACCACTCTCCGTAACGATATTCTGGAACGAGCGAAGGCCGTTGCCAACGCATCGGGAGGAATTCTAGGCTTCGGAAAGGTCTCGCACGAAGAAAAGAAAGTTATTGCCGATCTTGAGCTCATGCTACAGCCCTGATTGAAAAGATGTGCAAAAGTCAACGGCCGGTTTGTGCGAAATCGCACATCGCACATCGCACAGGACACAGGACACATCGCACAGGACACATCGCACAGGACACATCGCACAGGACACATCGCACAGGACACATCGCACAGGGTTTTAAGCACTGAGCGGCCCGGTGAGCGCTTGATGAATCGGCGTTCGCCGCAGACCCCTGGCAACTTTCGAAGAAACCGAGGTTAGCGTCGAACGGCAAATGTGCTCAATCATTGCATCTGGGATTGGCCGATAATGGTTACATCCGAATGCGGAACACGATAGCGAGCGCGCGTGAAAATCGTCTCATTCAGCACCAAGCCATATGACCGCAGCCGCAGGCGTACTATTAACGATGCGATCGTTTGCCTTCGGCTAACGGTTAAACGAAGTTGGCGCTGTCCAGCTAGTGGGGAAAAATGTTGCTGCGACTTGCGAAAAAGAAGTACATACCTATTGTTGAAGTGGCCATCAGAACTCCCAAAAAGAACGATGGCCAGAAGGTCAAACCTGTTTTGCTTGCAAGTGCAAATGGAACGAAAAATGGCAAGCCAAGTGGGACTAGGACGAGCGTTTCTCTCGCTAATCCCGCGATAACAACCATATCCTTTTGCGCATACCAGGTCATCACGAAGGCGAGGATGCTCACAATGGGTAGCGAAAGAACTAATCCACCTAAACGCGGTGACCGTCCGGCGATTTCTGAAACCAGAACGATCACTGCTGCTGAAATGAAAATCTTGACGGCATAAAGCATTGTGAGTCCCAAAGTTGATCGTAGATCGAGTACTGCATCCTAGTGGCTATGGTCGCCGTGGGCTTCTTCATTGAAGTCGCCTGAGTAGGGCGTTCCGTCGACAACGCCAGTCATAGTGCCAGCGTACTCTTGGACAACGCCTAGTTTTTCGTGATTGCCGATGAATCGCGAAGCTTTACCTGCTGGATCGCTTTCCTGAGGGGATGCTTGAAGCGTTACCTGCATCTCTGGAGCTTTGATGCTGAGCTCGATAGTCGTCGGGTCAATCGGTGCGGGAGTCTTTTCATCGCCGCCAAAAATATAGACCGTAGCTTGCTGTTTCTCGTGGTCCACCGTGAATTCAACGTGATACTTGCCTCCACCCCAATCGGCAACCGTCCCCTCGTGTGGCCCCACGCCATGCGCATGTCCCTCTGTACTATGGTCATGGCCCACTTCGCTATGGTCTTGACCGTGATCATCGGCGACCTTTGTCGATGAGTTCGCTGTCGGCTCCGATGGCTTATTGCACCCAACGAAACCAAAGATCGCTACCAAAGCCAACGAAATACAAAAACGCTTCATCATCAAATTCCTTAAATAGAAGGTCTCTTATCAGCGTCCACCAATCGCTTGGCGTCTTGACCGCTGAATTTCCAAAACAAACCAGGGTGAATCAAGAATTCACAAAACGTCGAAGTTATCAGTCCGCCAAGAATGACAGTGGCAACCGGGTAGAGAATCTCTCGCCCAGGTTCTTGGCCACCTATCACCAGCGGGATCAAGCCGATGCCAGCAGTCAGCGCCGTCATCAACACTGGAGCCAGTCTCTCGAGGCTGCCTCGCAATATCATGGCCTGCGAGAATTCTTCATCTTCTTCTTTCATGAGATGAAAATAGTGTGTCACCAGCAGAATACCGTTTCGAACAGCAATGCCACCGAGCGAGATAAAACCCACGAGACTCGCCACCGTCAGCGTTTGCTGCGTGATCACCAACGCAAATACGCCACCGATGAAAGCGGTTGGCAAAGCATTAAGAATCTGCATGACGATCCGAACGGACGGAAACAGGATCATCAAGACGCCAAACATGCCGACCACCGAGAGTCCCGCCAGAATGATGATCAAGCGTGTTGCGTTTTGCTGACTTTCAAACTGACCACCATACTCGACGTAGTAGCCGACCGGCATCGCAACTTGAGCGTCGACACGTTGCTGGATTTCGGCGACCGCGCTGGCTAAGTCACGCCCTTCTGTGTTGCAGCGAATGACGATGCGCCGGCGCGCGTTTTCACGATTGACTGAGTTAGGCCCAACACCTTCAGAGATTGTCGCGACATCCCTAAGTTCAATCTGCCCGAGTTCTACCAGTCCCTCCAGGTGCGGCAAATCAATCCGCAAGCGGCCTAAGTTCGCATAGTCGGTTCGGTAAGCCTCCTCTAATCGTACGAGCAGGTCGAAACGCCGTTGCCCTTCGAGAACTTCCGAGACCACTTGGCCTTGAAGAGCCGTCTGGAGTACTGAGGCCACATTCTGCCTGGTGATGCCGTGCATCGCCAAGTCATCGCCGCGCAGTTGAATATGTAACTCGGGCGTCATCTGAATGGGTTCGACGATTGGCGGAGTCACTCCCGGGACGTCAGAAATTGACGACTTAACTTTCTCTGCCAACGTGAGAAGTGTGTCGAGGTCATCGCCGTGGATCTTGATCGCAATCTGTGCGTAAACCCCGGACACCATGTGGCTGATCAAGTGCGCCAGAGGCTGCTCAACTTCGATATCGACGCCGGGAACCTCCTTACCGATCCGCTCACGCAAGTCAGTGATCATCTTTTCGCGATTATGCTCAGCGTCGGGATTCATGCTGAGGATATACTCGCCAAAATTCACCGGCGATGCATGCTCGTCCATCTCCGCCCGTCCCGTGCGACGCACAAAGTTCAGGATCGCGCCATCGGGATTCGTCGAACTCTTCTGCATCGACTTGAACACGCCATCGATATTCGTCGACACTTGATTCGAAGCTTGTAGCGAAGAACCCGGAGGCAGCGTGACGTTGACCTGGACACTTCCCTCGTCGAAGGCGGGCAGGAAATCGCGACCAAGCTGTGCGACTTGCCAAGCCGCAACTGCGACGATGAGCCAAGTCGCAATGACTAGCAAGGAAGGGAACTTCATACTGAACTGAATCAGCGGACGCACCATCCACTTGAGACCTCGCAGCACTACGCCATCTCGTTCACCATGGGTTGCCTTCGATGTCGGCAGCAAGTAGTACGACAACACGGGCGTCACTGTCAGCGAAACCACAAACGATGACAAGATGGAGACGATGTAGGCGAATCCAAGTGGCGTGAACAACCGACCTTCTACCCCTGATAATGCAAACAGGGGTAGAAAGACAAGGATCACGACTACGGTACCAAAGAAGATCGAACTGCGAATCTCTTTGCTCGCCAGGTAGACCACCTCGAGTGCGGGAAGTGGCTGATCACGTTGATTGTTCTCTTTCAATCTGCGAAAGATGTTTTCAACATCAACGATCGCATCGTCGACCAGCTCACCCATCGCGACTGCGATTCCGCCTAGCGTCATGACGTTGATCGAAAGCTCGCTACCACTGAGCCAACCGATGAGCCGAAAGACCAGCGTGGTCATCACTAGCGACATGGGAATCGCGGTCAGTGTGATAAACGTGGTACGAAAGTTGAGCAAGAAGAGGAAAAGAACGATCAACACCAGCACTGCGCCGATAACGAGTGCTTCGGCCACATTGAAGATGCCACGATCGATGAAATTCTTCAGCCTGAATAGCTCCGAGTTGATGACGATGTCTGCTGGCAGTGAAGCTTCAACTTCTGCGAAAGCAGCCGCTGTATTGTCAGTAAGTTTTCGAGTATCCACGTGCGGCTGCTTCACTACGGTAAACACGATGCCGCTTTGACCGTTGACGCTTCCGTCACCTCGTTTCAGTTCCGGACCTTCCACAACGGATGCAACTTGTTCAAGGAGAATGCTTCGTTTCGATGATTTAGCGACTGGGACCTTCAAGAGATCATCGATCACGCTGCGACCGCCGGTTCCAAGCCTTCCGAGAATGCGGATAGGTCGCTCGGATTCACCTTTGATAGCGAATCCGCCACTCGCATTGATGTTGCTTTCACTGAGAGCTTGCTCAACGTCTTGTACCGTCACGTCATATTCAAGAAGAGCGGTCGGATCGAGCAGCACTTGATATTGTTTTCGATCACCGCCTTGCATGAAGACTTCGGCGACTCCGCTTACCTTCAACAGTCTTGGCCGAATCACCCAATCGGCAATCGTCCGCAGCTCTAAAAGTTGCTTGGCTTCTGTTTCAAATTGAATCTCATGAATTCCCGAGGCGAGTTTTACAGTCGCGCGATAGGGGCGAGTGGAGTCTTCGGCGTGCTTGAGAAGTGGCTCGACAAGTTCAAATGGGACCGACTCCCATGATTCGGGTTTGCGGCGATCAACAACTCGCCACAGCTTCAGCGATGACTCCTTTTCCAAAACATTGGTTAAGAGCAACTCGGCCATCAGCTTCGTTTGCCCAACCGGGGCAAGGCTTCCGCCAGTGGGACCAGCCTGCCGATAGATGCCAGCCACCACAATCTGCCCCATGATCGACGACGGTGGTGTCATCTGAGGTGTGATCCCTGCGGGCAGGATACCCGCGAGCGTTATCAGACGTTCGCTGACCGTTTGTCGAGCTGCTCTGATATCTGTGGACCAATCGAATTCAACGTACAGGACATTTAATCCGGCTGTCGTTTGGCTGCGTACGGCTTGAACGCCATTGGCCCCCATTAGCGCAATTTCGATTGGCTGCGTTACCAGCGTTTCAACCTCTTCTGTCGCTAAGCCAGGTGCTTCCGTAATGATCACTACGCGCGGCCGATCCAGGTCTGGAAACACGTCGATGGACATCGTCGTGGTCAGGTACGATCCATACACGAGCACAACCAGACTGGAGATCAGAACAAGCGACCTGTAGCGAAGCGATAATCGGATAATGGTGTCGAGCATGGAAAAAGTGCGATATTTTAGATTTTAGAGTTTTGCGTGATGATTTGTGATTAACAATTTTTGATTGATCATCTCAGGTTGCTCATTCGCGTTACTTGGGCCTTTCGGACCAAAGGTCCATGCATTTGCCTTGCCCAGGCCACCGGTCTGGGAATACGGCCATACAATATCGGAACAGGGCCAACGGCCCGTCCAATTGCTCTTCAAATGACGGATTGCCAAAATGCCTCAGTCGCTTGCACAGGTTTGGTTGCACATCGTTTTCTCTACGAAAGAACGCCGCCCATTTCTCCAGAATGAATCGTTTCGTGAAGAGATGTTTCGAATGCTTGCACATCATGTAAAAATGCGGTCTGCATATCCGCCTCCGTAGGTGGTCATATTGATCATGTTCATTCGCTTGTTGGATTATCGCGAACAATTACCATTGCAAAGTTAGTCGAAAACATCAAAACGGAAACGTCGAAGTGGGCCAAATCTTCTCAATTGGGTTCGACTATCTTTTCGTGGCAATCGGGGTACGGTGTGTTCTCCGTAAGTCACATGAAGCGAGATGCTGTCGACAATTACATTCGTCGCCAATCGGAGCATCATGCAACGATTTCGTTTCGAGATGAATTGCGATTGATGTGTGATCGCCATGGGATCGATATCGACGAGCGATATATATGGGATTGAATCTGCTAATCGCATGGTGCGCTACTTTGACAAATGCAAACGGTCGGGCCATTGGCCCTTTGGTAAATTTTGTATGGCCGTGTACCCAGGCCGCTGGCCTGGGCTAGGCAAATCGTTGGACCTTCGGTCCGAAAATTCTTCAATTGGAAATCATCAATTAGTGTGCCGCGTGGACGGTGCCGTCCGCGTGAACGTGAAGACCTGGTTGCTCACCGCTTGCCGATTGGGCTTTGAGCACTCGCCGCAGCGAAGCGGCTGAGTTCTGAGCTAAGAATGTTCCGGGTGTAATGCTTTGATCATTCGCCAGAATCACATGCGAGCGATCTTCGTAGACAATGTGCACTGAAATCTGATTAAACAGGTCGCCGTTTTGTCGATAGACATAAGCGTTTGGTCCCTCGCGAACAACGGCTTCGGTAGGCATCACAAACACGTTTGCAAACTTCTCAACAGGCACTTCAACGCGAGTGCGCTGTCCAGGTCGGAACCGCCATACCAAGAAAGTCATGCCGTCTTTTTGGTAGGTCCGCGACTGGTTGAGCAGAGGCACGAAGAAATCGAAGGTTCGCGTGGATGTATCGATCGTGTTGGAGAGGTGGCGGATTTGGAATGGCTGATCGATAGCTGGCCAAAATTCATTGGAGTCCTCCGCGAATTCGATACCCAGACCTATTTTGTTTTGAGCGACTTGTTCGAGTAGTCCTGCTTCACGTTTGAATGCATGGCCAATGACGTACAACGATTGATGATTGGCTAGGCTGGCCAGCAGGTCGCCAGCTTGGACCGTTTGTCCAAGCTCAACTCCTAGCGAATGGACTTCATAACCAATGTCATTGGCTGTATTGAATCCAACGGTTTGTATCTCTGGTTTAACAAGTCCATCAAGTACCGTTTCATGAGTACGAGCTGGAGGAGCTAGAACTTCGATGGTTGAGGTAAAATTGCCGTCGGACACCAAGGCTATTTGCTCGGGAGTCAATCCACGATTGAGGAGCTCTTGTTTCGAAGCCAGTAGGAGCGTCTGTTGTCTTTGAAGTTCATTCCGCTGTTCGATTAATCGAGATCCTGAAACCGCTCCGGAATTGGCCACAATGTTGAGTCGCTCGATTTGTTCTTGGACAAGCTTTACTTCCTGCGAAGCTTTGAAAAGTTGTGTTTGAGTGGCTTGCAAGTACTCACTGAACAGACGCAACGTCACCAATCGTTGCCCGGGCCGAACGGTATCGCCAGGGAATGCATGGATTTCGGAGACCACACCGACCGCCGGTGAAGTTACTCCGTGATCGGAGATGCCTGGTCGATCCGCGACGACACCTGGAATGGTGATCGTCCGCCAATAATCGCTAGGTCGAACCGCCTTGACGACGAGGTTCAGGTTCTTTCTCGCCTTTTCGCCCAGCTCAAGAATCTCAAGCTCGGTTTTTTCTGCCGCTGTTTGGGCGGATTGCGAGCCAGGTCCTTTCGCAGATTCACGAGAGGAGCAACCGACTATTGGAAATGAGATAAGCAACAAAAGAACGCACGTAGGTGCGAACATAGAATTGAAACGCATGTTTTGCGGAACTTCATTAATTGAAGCTGCACTGCGTCAAGCGACGACTTGAAAGAGCTGAGCAGCAGGTGAAGGCTTGAGAGTCAAAACGAATCGATGGAGAGCGATTGCTTTCCAGTCGAGTCGAATCAAAGCCTCAGCGCAGCATGAAGCAGATAGAGCGGTAGCTCAGGTGTGGTCGAGCGTATCCTCCGATCGCGTCCCTCCAGCGGCCGAATTGCCGGAAGAAAATCTTCAAGGATTTCGGGGGCAGCGTACTGTCCGACTTCAATCAAAGTGCGATCGGAGATGGAGACAGCAAAGTCCGCAGCCACGACGTAAACCGCATCCGAGTCGTGATCGTCGGGCGTTTTTACAGGTGCGTGTGGGGAATCGTCATTTTCGTGCTCGTGGTCATGACCATGGCTGTGACCGTGGTGCGAGTGCCCATGGGAATAATGCTCGTGACCATGCTGGGGAATACTTCCAACGTGAAAATGAGCTCGCCCCTGACTTTGCGATGGGTGCGTAGCCGAATCGTGTGAGTGGGCAAGAGAATTGCCCACTACAAAGAATGGCATCAGTAAAATCGCTAAGAGGCGGTACATCGTTAAGATCCTATCCGATCAAGCTTATCCCACGAATAGCATTTCGGACAGATATTTGCCGACTCTCATCGCGTCGCCCATTACCCTCTGGCAAAATTCGCGACCTGCCACCTCCTTGTGAGCCAGATCAATGGACACAAAAGAAACCCGCGTCAGGCAGACGATTCATAACCCAGAGTCGTTAACTTGGCGGCCAGCGAAGCCAAAAAGAAACACTGCATATCCCAGAGACTCTGAGAGTATTTGTCTCTGGTCGGCCCCCAGAGAGTGGCAATTTGGGCGATAGTTGCGGCCGGAAATCGAGTCTCTGGAGAAAGTTCGAGCCCCCAAAGATTGCAGGGAAATGGGAAAAGCGGGTGTTTTGCGTTGCTGCAAAACACCGGCGTTATCGAATAACCTACTGCGGTCAGTTTCACTGAGTTTTCTCTACGAGAATTGGCAAACAGAGAATTTGAGCAAACCGAACCTCCTTCAAACCGCTCGCGAGAGCTCGGACTTTTCTGTGCGATCTTCATAAGTGATTTGTTATTCAAATAAGCCCGCTTCGGTCCGCGGAAAGAGAGAGCTGGCGCGATCGCACATACATTGGTTGGCGACTTCGCCAGCATGACCAGGAATGAGTTCTTCGACTTGATCACATCGCACTCAAATTTCGGCAATCGCCATTCGATGCGTCTGACCAACCAGTTGTAGCACTGAGTTTTTTCTCAAACCGATTTTTTGCACAGGGCGGTGCGCGGTAAGGATTGCGAACTGCGGTGCCGAGTTCAACTTAATGAAGGCAACGTTTTGCTCAGGGATTCTGTGACAAGATCAAAAGGCTGTACGGCCCGACCTCCACGCAGCCCCGCGCCGGGCAGCCATCGTAGTCCTGTGCCGTGGCGGTCACGTCTTGGCTGGCGAAGTCGCTGAAATCATCGCTGTACCCTCGCCAGTCGCTATTGAGGCGTATGCGCCAAAGTCCCGTTTGCGGAAACCCAATCGCGTAATTACCGCGCGGCTGATTCTCGAAATTGGCGACGACTACCACATCATCGCCCGGTCCACCCTTGTCCCAGCGGTGAAAGGCGAGCAACTTGGTTTCTTCGTTGACGTGATGGACTTTGACGCCGCGACCGCAGAGCCCGCGGGTCTGACCCGCGCGATTCAGCCGCAGTTGAACCAGATCGCGATACAGACGCAGGATACCACTGAACTCGTCGTTCAAGTGCCAATCCAAAGGCACCGTGTCCTGGAACCAGCCACCTTGCAGGAACTCTTGACCTTGGAACAACATCGGGATGCCCGGCGAGGTGAAGACCAACCCGGCAGCCAACGTGGACCGCTTTTGGGCAAAAACGTTCTCGGGATCAGCAACGCTAATTTCCGACGGGACGCGCGACTTGCCATTAGCGACCTCATCGTGTGACTCGCTATAGACAACGCGTTGGAAGGCGTCGCCGTTATAGCTGAAGACGATTGCGTCACGCACCGACGCCAGCGAACGACTCTCGTCAACGGCTCCCGCGACAGCCTTGCGGATCGGATGCACAAAAGCCGCGTCCCACTGGGCGCCGAAGCCCGCGCCGCCTGCGTCCGTCGGCTTGGTCAGCCACTCGTTGTCTCGGAGGTCTTCGGCGATCGTAATCCGGCCGGGGAACCTCCCGATAATGTCACGATTGATCCATTGGGCAAGACTCCAACCGTCCGGTAAGTCCTTGCCCGAACTGGACCCATCGACGGTTCGCATAAAGAGCGTCATATCGAACCGCAGCCCATCCAGATGGAACTCGTCGAGCCAGTAAAACGCGTTGTCGTAAATAAATTGCCGGACCTCGCCCCGACCGTAGTCGGGCCGGTTATCGCCCCACGGTGTCTTCCTTCGCCAGTCGTTGTAGAAATAGATGCCGCCGCCATCGTTCTCGCTCCAGCCGTCGAATTGCCACAGCCCGAGATCGCCGGGGCCGAAGTGGTTATAGACGACGTCCAGCACCACGCCGATCTTTGCTCGGTGAGCCGCTTTGACGAACTCCTTGAAAGCTTTGGGGCCGCCGTAGGCGCTTTCCACCGCGAAGCAATACGCCGGGTTATAGCCCCAGGAGACATCGCCCGCGAATTCGGCCGCTGGCATCACCTCGATCACATTGACGCCCAGCCGCTGCAGGTGATCGAACTTCTCAACCGCCGTCGCATAGGTTCCGTGTCCGCCTCCCAGCGGACCGTTGAATGTGCCGATGTGCATCTCGTACAGCACCAACTCGGGCCATGGTGGCAGCTGATACCGATCGTCGCCCCAGTCAAAATGTGGATCGTGAACGATGCCGTTGCCCACCGAATTTGTCACCTCGCGCACGTAGGGATCGATGCGGGAGAGTTTCTGCTCGCCCTGGCAAAGCAGATAGCGGTACTCGTCGCCGATCTTGGCCTCAGGGATCTCGGCGTACCAAGTACCGTTGCCATCGCGGTACATGGGATGCGACTCCGTCCAGTTGTTGAACGCGCCCATGACGAACACACGATCCGCATGTGGTGCCCAGACGCGAAACGCCACGCCAGCCTCATAGGGAATGGCCCCCATGCCAGCCTTCACACTGAGAACTTGTTCGTTCATGGCTTTCTGATCTTCGTTGGATCCAGCGATTTGATTCGTATTAGACATTTCCTCGTTCCGCCTCACATCGGCGGGCAACGTTTTTTGGGTCGAGTAAATGTCGAAATCAAATTCGTCCCATCAGTAACAGAATGATCAGAATCACGATAATCAGCCCCAACCCGCCACTTGGACCGTATCCCCAGCTTCTGCTATGCGGCCAAGTGGGTAACGCGCCCAACAGAAACAGAATCAACAACACCAACAAAATAGTACCTAACATTTCATTTCTCCTGTGAACAAAGGTCTTAGCGAACAGCGTAATAGGATGCGTCGTTTCATCGGTGCATCTCCGCAATGACGCTTGGGCCAGGTTGCAACGGCGTCTGCGCGTGCGGCCGCGGCTCGTTCGGTTGGATCAGTGTGCCAATCTGTTCTTGAGCGGCCGTCAACGTCGCAACAACGATCGCGTCACAACCGATGCGCTCTCTTGTCTTGTTCAGGTCGCCTTGTATGTCCCACAATCCCACGATCAATTTTGCTACCGGAATTCGTCCACAGAGGCGCTTGCTTAGGTAACGAGCATGCATGACTGCGGCGGGAGGTGTGGCGGAAATGCAAATCACGTCGGCGGCGGTGCATTGATCGACAAGATCAACCATTTCGCCAGCCAATGCCGTAACCGAGATGGCCTGCGCACGGCAGTCGCTGGCCTCCAAGACTTGCGCTAACATCATGGCGGCGATTTCATCCGCTTGGCTCCGAGCTGGCAGGCAGAGAATCGAAAGACGAGGCGATTTGATCTCGTCAAGGCGAATGGAATCTCCGTCTGGCAGTGGCGAGTCCGCGGTCTCCCGCTTGGCCAACAATTCCTGCTGACGCTCGCCTTGGACTAGAATCATCTCCTTCAGGCTTTCCATGATGAAGTTGTGTTTGCTCTCATTGAGTTCGCCGAGTTGCCAATGCGTCTCCGCCAAAGCCAGAGCCGGTATCAGCACCGTGTCGTAGACTTCGACGAGCGGCTGGTGTTCGAGATAACCATCGAACAATGCGGTAGCCTCTTCGCTATCTCCTCCTAGCAGGCGCTGATAGACGCGATCCTTAGGCTCAAAGACCGGCTCGTTACCTAACAGAATGCCCAGAAAGGACAGTTCGGGAACGTGCTTGCCAACCACCAACAGGCACACCGTCAACGGCGTTGCCAGCAGCAGCCCCACGGGTCCCCACAACCACATCCAGAAGACGGCTGCCACCAGGACCGCCACCGCCGACACGCCAGTGTTCCTACCGTACAGCCAGGGCTCCAGGAGGTTGTTATTGAACAGCTCTAGCAGCACAAACAGCCCAACGGTCAGGAGTGGCGCGAACCAGTCGGGCGAGATGGCCATCGCCAAGCCGATCGGCATCGCGGCGGCAATCCAGGGGCCGAGATAGGGAATGAACCGCAAGACCGTGGCCAGGATTCCCCACAAGATGGCATTGGGAACGCCAATCAGGTACAGCCCGATGCCGACAGAAATGCCAAACGTGACATTGATGAGAAACAACATCGATAGATAGCGGCTGACTCGCGTGCCGGCGTCTTCCAGCATCTGCGTTGTCACGGTCACGTGACCTTTTCCCATCAAGTGAATGAATCGATCGCGTAAATCCTCACGCTGGACCAGGAAGAACACCACGAGCACGATGACGATGCCGCTCGTTCCCAATACTTCGAGCAGCGTCCCAAACATGCCGCCAAACATTTGCAATGGGCTGGTCGGCGCGGTAACAACGCGCACTGAGTAGAGCCGATCTTCAGTCGCCAGTCCGGCGTCCGCCAGTTCTGTTGGCGCGAGCTTCTCACCCATTTCATTGGCGGAGCTCGTGATCTTCCGTAGCGTGGCGACCGCATACGCGTTTACCGAACTAAGTTTCGCCTCGACATTGCTCTGGTATTCGGGAATCTTGGGAGCCAGACTGGTGATCTGAACGGTTGCCATCCAGGTCACAATGCCCAGCAGGGTGAAGCCCAGGATGGCCGTCAACAACACCGCTGGGATCCGGCCCAACCTCCAACGCTCCAGCCAGTCGCACACCGGGCTCAACAAAAAGCTCAATAGTACCGCCAGCGTCAAGGGAACCAGCACCCCTTTGGCTAAGTACAGCGCAACAATCACCACGGCGATCGACGCGAGCGTCAACATCCACGATGGTTGGCTGATTTTGTTAGGGCGTATCATAGGTGCTTCTGTGCTGCTGCAAGTTAAACGGCGCTCTCTACCAAGGCTTCAGTTTCCACCCCAGCACGAAGCCAACGCCTAAGCACCACAGCGCAACGACTCCAGGTTTTTCGCGGGCGTATTGTCGAGCGAAATCGACTAAGTCGGTGTGTTGCGCGAGTGTCTCGCCCGGCTGTTGAGTTTCTCGAGTATTCGGTTTCGTCGGGTAGGTCTGTTCTTCGTTCATCTCATGGTTCTCCAAGTGTTGTCGGTACGATTACTTTGAGTGGTTCGATTACGCTCGAGCACTTTCTTGATCCAACGCAAGTTGCGAACCAGTTCCTCCTGCGAGCGCCGCAGGAGAGTCAGAGGCTCACGAACTAAAAACCAGCCGCTGATGCAAAGCAGCACGCTCGAAATCGCTCCCACGATCGCCGCCAGTAAAAATCCCGCAGCGTAGGAGATTTCAAAGACCTCGATGAACAATAGCGCTAAGGCTGCCAGCGCGACGGGAAAGCAGGCCACGCCCAGCGCCGCGCCACAGAGCAAGACCAAGCCCGGAACGAACACGCGCTGGCCGCATTCCTGTATGTCGGAGGCAAAAAGCTGGAACTGCAATTCCGCCAAAGTTAATGCGTCTTGCGCGAGTTCGCCCACGTCTCGGGCCAGGGCCCTTGACGCGGTCGGCGACGCCCCGTTTCGCTCGCTTACTTTCGTTTGATGACCCATCCTAAAAATATTCCTATACAAATTGCCGCACCGAGGCCTGACGCTGGATGCTGTCGGACAAACGCTTTTGCCTGACGCATCCCATCGGCGTCCTGCTCGCGAGCTAGGTCGCAAAATTCTTGAAATGCTGGTTCCGATGGCCGGTCTGTTCGTCTTGAATCCGACACACGGTCGGGAATGCGATTCTTCATGGTTGACCGTCCTGTGTTGGACTAGCGGACTGTTTCCCAAAATGTTTGCCAGCTTGTTGCCCGACATACGCTGACACTCCCTGTATCACCAGGTTGCCCACAGACCTAAACAACAGATCGCGCGCCTTGCCTACCGGTGTCACGAGCGGCGTCTCGGCCAAGCGGCTCTGCTTGACTAACTCGGCAATCGCTTCGGCACTGGGTTGCATTGCCGCAGGGCGCCGCGGTACGAGCAAGTATCCAACCGCCACAGCGGCGCCCATACAGACCCACGGATAGTTCCTCACGTAAGTTCGCCAATCGCGCATGTCGCGGGCGCCTTCGATAATCCCCTGGACATCTCGGTCCAAGTCACAGCGCACCTCTTCCATGCGCTGTCGGATAGCGTTTGCTTCATGCGAATGGTTCATCGATGGTCCCACGCCTTGTCCGATACTCACTTAGCGCGACCGCAAAAGCAGGCTCACGACCAAGCCAGTAATGACGCCGGCACCAAAACAAACTGCGATCGATTCGATGGGGCGTTGTCGCACCATGTCCTCGACTTCCGCATACCCTTCGCGCGTCGAGGCGGCGGCTCTGTGGGAGGTTTCCTGGACGTAATCCACCGCGTGCTGGGCACCGGCGTGAATCGTCTCGCCAGCCCGGTTGATCGCCGCCGCACCGTTAGATTCGAGCTGCTCGAAAAACTGTTCAATGCTTTCTCGTGACTCGCCAGTCCTTCGCTGGATCGTGCCCATTAACTCTTCGACCTTGCCGCTGAAAACCGCAACGTCGTCGTCCGTGAGCGCACCCCACTTGCTGCGTAGCAGCCCTTTCAGCTCGTGCCAATTGCCCTGAAGTGTTTGTTGGCTAATCATCGCTCGGTCCTGTTCCATTGGTAAAAAGTTATTTGTTTCTTCCGTTGGCAAAGGTAACTCGCCAACTCGTCGGCTCTATTCATTGCGTGGTTTCACTCGGCTGATCGACAAGCTCGTGGGCTGCTTCGGTGGCTTGGCCGGTAAGCTCCGCGGCCTTGTCCTTCACAATCTCGGCATCCGCTTTGACTTTGTCCGGGTCCACGGTCACGTTAATGTTGACCTGATCTGATGGCTCTCCGCGGCGGGGCTTTGACGCGACACGGCAAACCAACTCCGTTAGAAGCCGACGCCGGCCACGCAGGTCACCAGCACTATCAAAAACGCAAACAGTCTATTCACCGCTCAACTCCTTGTTCGTTCATGGCATTCAGTTCGGTCCGCGGCGCATCCCACCCGCCAGGAACGACAGAACCGCGAGAACTAAGAAGACGAAGAACAGAATCTTTGCTGCCCCCATGAAGGAACCAGCAATTCCTCCAAACCCGAACACTCCTGCAATCAACGCAATCAATAGCAAAGCAATGGCTAATCTCAACATGGTCATGTTCTCCGACAAAAAAAGTGTCTGGGATTCGCATGTTACAAGCCGGACTTGTAACCGCCGACGCAAATAAGCAATTCTCATACCCAATCGCAAAGAGCCTATCGACCAACGAGGAGCGTTAAGCACTCGCAACACTCTTCCACTGACATCAGAGCTTCACTTCCTCAGCGAAATCGTCAAGCTCCTTCTCCGCCTCGTTCTTGGCGTAGCCGTCACGTTCCTGAAGAAGTCCCGCGAACAAGGTTTCGAGCGAACGTGCCAAACTCATCCATGATGTAGCAGGCACGTCGCAACAGATGGCAGACCGTTCCGTTGAAGCCCTTCATCAGGCAACGTCCAAAAATCATTCGCCAAAAAATCATTCGCCAACAGTCATAGGTGGATAACGTTTAGCAGCTGTCTAGTGAGACAATTACGCAAGATATGTGCACTTGTGCTCACTCTTGCTCGCGATCGAATCATCCACAATGCGGCATTCCTCGCAATAAGGACATTTCATTTCGACTGATCACGTTGGCGCGATAGATGCAGTGACTTAAAGGGTGTTGATAAGGGGCTGTACGACCCGTCGAGTGAGTCCTGATCAGCCAACTTAGCAATACCGAACCGTCTCGAACCAAGGAGTAACCACCATGCGTGGCAAGACAGATGAAGTAAAAGGTCGAATTAAAGAAGCTGCTGGCGTATTGACCGGCAACGAAAAGCTACGTGCGGAAGGCCAAGCCGACCAAGTGGTAGGGGAGGTCAAGCAGGTTGCCGAAAAGGTTACTAAGAAAATCGATCAAATCGTCAAAAAGCTGAAAGAATAAAACTTGTTGTCAATATTCGAAGAAGGGTTATGAGAGTTAACTCATTGGAAACTCGCGTTAGTAGCGAGCGTTTCGCTCTGGTACATGTGCCTTTGCTTGTTGCTAACCGTGGCGTTCGTCATGGCATCTGTTACGTTTTTCACCGTGTTTAAAATTTGAAAGCGAATGACTCATGAGTCCTATCGTACTGATCCTTGTCGTAATTCTGATACTTTCCCTGTTTGGCGGTGGTTACGGCTATCGCAGAGGTAACCGTGTACTCGCAGGCGGAGGCGGCATCGTCGGGCTTCTGTTGTTGGTCCTGATTGTTCTGTTCCTTATGGGTCGCCTTTGATCCTGAA
>JBGSNA010000393.1:0-48926 GCA_041739875.1 Pirellulaceae bacterium | reverse complement strand
GTATAGAACAAAACCCGTTCGCTCAGCGTGGTCTTGCCCGAGTCAATGTGGGCGCTGATACCAATGTTTCTTGTGTTCTCAAGACTCATGCTTTTCTTACCTAAACGCTTTTTTAGCTAAACGGGGTTGGCTAGATTGTTGTTGGAAAATTCGTGGCGCCCTGGGCTAACGCTCCCATCTCGGGCACGAGACAAAGGAGCCGCACCGAAGAAACAATGGAACCCAGGGGAACTAATTGCCTTCACAAGAGACAATGTCGAAGTCGGTCAGTAACAGGTTCAGCCGGAAGTTTTTTCTGGCCTTTTATATTGCCCCAACCGCAGGACCGTAAAATATGGCAAAGGTTTGAGCAAAACGAAAGGGCAAATTGGCTGGTTTCGGGCTTGCCAACCCGTCTTCACATCGGCATACTCTCGAGCCATTCAATTTACAGGTCCCTAGACTTTCCCTGAGTCCGCAATGCCCCCGCGTCCGATGAGCACCCGGAGTCGCGCCCGCAAACGATCGCGGGTCCGATCACGAACCAAAAAGAAGGATCCAATCTTCGTCGATGGCCACAGGCCACGCCCGATGTATGTCGATTACAAGGACATCGAGCTACTCAAGAAGATGGTGAATCGTCACGGCAAGATTGTCGGTCGCCGCAAAAGCGGCTGTACCGCTGCGAGCCAACACGCCGTAACGGCTGCTGTGAAACGAGCCCGATTCATGGCCCTCATGCCTTACGTCGGCGAGTAATCGTCCCCACGGCGACCGCCAAAGATGACGTTCATCACTAATCGCCGCGTCGAGTTTCGTGACACCGACGCGGCCGGAATCGTCCATTTTTCGGCTTTTTTTCCGATGATGGAAGCTGCGGAGCATGAATTGCTTCGCTCTCTTGGCATTGAAATCTTGCCCCGCAACGCCGACGGCCAGTCTTGCCTGACTTGGCCGAGAGTGGCTGCGCATTGCAGTTACTTCTCTGCGGCTCGATTCGAGGACATCCTGAGAATCGAAACCAAGGTCACTCGGATCGGCAAGACAAGCGTTGAATACCAATTTCGGTTCCTTCGAGACAGTCTTGGTCCGGACGCTGCCCAAACGCCGCCCACCGTTGTCGCCGAAGGTACGCTGACGGCCGTGGCTTGTGAATTGAGGCACGGCGGCACCCTCGAGAAAGTCCCCATTCCGGATTCAATCCGCAATTTATTCAGCAAGCACGCTGGATAAAGGCAGATTAGCCAGGCTGCGAACTCGTCTTTCCATGGGAGGGGAGTGAGTGGTGCCGTGAAGCGGCAACCATGCGGCAAATGGTTGCAAACCATTTTGGCACAGCCTGCGTAGCATTCGGCTGACGCGCATTTGGCCATTTTTCTTTTCGAACTGATTTTCTGAGATTCGACATCGATGAACGCATTGGATTGCATCGGAACCTCCGCTTTGGACGTACTAGCCGGCGGACTTGTGCTGGGCCAGGTGATGACGTGGCTGCCGGTTTGGTTGACCCCGATTTGGTTGCTTTCCATGGGGCTTGTGCTCGGGGTGGTGGTATTGATCGCGGTCTATGGGTTGCTCGCTCTGCTTTCGTTTGTTCCACCGCTCGGACACTTGGCCGACGACTCACGTCGCGGAATCATGGCGTCGCTCATTGTCGGCGGAATCCTTTCTGCTGTACTTTGCTTTCTCTATGTTCCGCGGAACGAGGCTCACAGCGGCACGCTCTACATGCCGCTCATCGCAATCGGATTAGTAACGGGTTTCGGCTTAATTTACGGCATGTGGCACCGGACGCGTGCGGAGTGGCCAGCAATGTTGACCGAGGGTGTCACGCCCTACTTGCTTTCAACAGCCGGCGCGTTCGCACTCCTCGGCTTGGCATCGAGCCCTATCGTGAACGACTCTCGCAATATTCTGGAATCCGTTCCAGCGGTTAACTTGTTTGGCGACGGAACTCGAATTGAAAGTGTTGTGATCCCAGGGACGTCTGCGGACGTCGACCAGGCTAACTCGCCGTTCTTGCCCGCGAACTTGGAATACAACCTTCGAAACATTGCACAATTGAAGATCGAAAGCGATCGAACCGTGCTGCTTTCTGACTCCGCCAATCGCGAGTCGTTCACCAAGATTCCGTTTCGCGTGAACGCGGGAGACGCCCTGACGTACAAGTACGAAGATCGGGATACGCCGCCGATTCCGTCCACAGCAAGTGCACTGCACATCAGCAACCAGGAGATTGACCCTGCGACAGTCGTCTTCACGTTCAAGACGTTGCCTCAAGTACCTGAAGCGGCTTCAGTGGTTTACACCGCTGCCGTATTTTTTTTCATGATCACCGGATTGATGGCGTTTCGCCAAGCGGCACCACGGGTCTGGGCATTGGCGTTATCGACTGCCAAAAACGAAATGGCCCAGCCGCTTTACTTGCTGCTTCTCGGCATCGGCCTATTCGGAGTGCTGTTGTTCGGAATCTATCCATTCAACACTCTCGGTGACGACATTCGGTTGCTAAAAGACAGCGGCGTGACATTGATCATGGTGCTTGGGATGTTGCAAGCTGTTTGGAGTGCCGGCACAACGGTGAGTGACGAGATCGAAGGCCGAACGGCACTGACGGTGCTTAGCAAGCCAGTCAGCCGACGATCATTCGTGCTTGGCAAATACGCCGGCATTATGCTCGCTGTGCTTGTGCTATTTGTGATCATCGCAACTGTGCTTTTGGTCGTGATGAGTTACAAGCCGATTTACGATGCCCGCGAAACGAGCAAGGCGACACCCGTATGGCAAGTTGGGCACGAGGAAATTATCACGACGGTTCCTGTTCTCGGGCTGTACTTTATGGAGACCATGGCGATTGGAGCGATTGCCGTCGCACTAGCGACTCGTCTACCCTTGCTTGCGAACTTCATCACGTGCTTCGTGGTGTATGTGATTGGAAACTTGACGTCTCCGTTGGTAGCGTCCACGGAGGGCAATAACGAGTTGGTCGGATTCGTCGGTAAATTGATCGCCGTCATTGTTCCGAACCTGAACGTTTTTAATGTCCAAAGTGCTGTCGACGCTGGAAATCCGATCCCACTTCTCTACTTAGCAGGTGCTTTCAACTATCTTGTATGTTTCATCGTCGCGGTTTGGATGCTCGCGATGCTACTCTTCGAAGACCGAGATCTCGCGTAATCGGGGTTGCTCGCTTGGTGTTGTGGTAACGCTCAGGGCGAGTTGGTGCTTCGGTGGGTTCACTGACTCGCAACATTGACTCACGACGCCGAACCGGGTTGTTCGGCGTCTTTCCTGGAGCATCACAGGTTGAATCGCATCAGCACCTTATCGCGGCCGCGCAGTGAACCCGAGTCACGCACATCGATTCTCACTCACGTCTGGGCAACGCTCGCCGGCTTGCTCATTCCTGCCCTTGTGGTCCTGGTGGGCCTGATCGCAGTCATTCTCGACTCGAAAAACACAGGCCTCACGGGAAGTCGGGTACGCCTGGGTACCCATCTATCCGTTCCGATGGGCGAAGCGTTTCTCCGCCAACCACCTTTGATCCAACTTGCCGAACTCGTGTTCGTTTCATTAGTGGTTTCAAGCTTGTTTTGCCTTGCAGTTTGGTTGCATCGTCGAGCCGCCGATGCCCGCGCTCGAAACGTCGTCAAGTCACTGCATACCCGCGTACTTAAACAAAGCGTTCGCCGAGCGGAGCTAGAAGGCGCCGCAGCACAACGTGTACGAGCTGAAAAATTAATTGGCGAGGATTTCCCTAAACTGCAGGCAGGTCTGTCGCTGTGGTACCGCAGTATGCCGAGAAGCGCGATGATGCTGGCGGGATGTTTAGCCGTTGCGTTATTGGTCAACGTTTGGCTCGCACTACTGGCCGTGGTGAGTTGCGTGTTGATGTGGCAATTCTATCGCTGGCTCCATGACACCGACGAAGAAGACTTGATGCATTGGGAAGTCCCGCGAACGCGACGACGCATGTCAGAGCTTGTGGGACAAGCTCCGCTTTTGGCTCGCTTGCAATCGCAAGGGATCGCGGATCGATCGTTTGGCGTCGAACTGGACGCACTCTATCGACGACTGGCAAGCGAAGACCATTTGAGCGGTCGTATTTGGCCGCTGCTATTTCTCGCGGCGTCAGTTGCGATCGCAGTCATGGTGCTGGGGCTCGGAGTCAACTTGTTCGGTGTCGAGAAAGGGCTGAGTGTACCTGCGGCACTCGTCCTTGGACTTTCGCTGACGGGTGCCGTTATTTCTGCTGGACGATTGCTACGACTGGCGACGCAACTTCGTCAAGCCGGAGAGGCGAGTGACGCGGTGTACTACTACCTTCGTCGCAATGAAGAACTGGCACCAAGCGAACAACGTGTCGGTCTGCCCGGTCTGCGCGAGTGCGTCGAGATTCGCGACGTGACGATTGGTGATTCGCCGGAAAATCCCATTCTCAGCCACCTCAGCTTGAAGCTTGCACCAGGAACGATGGTCGCGCTGCTGGGGACCGAAACCGTCTCCACTCGCACGCTCGCCGAGCTACTGATGGGCTTCGGCCGACCGAACGAAGGTGGCGTCTTAATCGATGGAATCAAGTTACTCGACGTCCATCCACAAGCCCTTGCACGGAACGTCATGTGGATCGAACCGACGGGTCCGATTTGGGACGGAACCGTACTGGAGAACTTGAAAGGAGGCGATTCCGGAATCAGCACGTCTGAAATTGTCGAGTCGCTTGAGCGAGTGGGAGCCTACGAACGACTGCAACGGCTTCCTGAAGGGCTCAATACAATTTTGACCTCGGACGACGCTTCGCTCGGCCAAGAGACCACATACGCGATGGCTATTGCGCGAGCGATTCTGCACAAGCCGCCGATTCTACTGGTGCTTGAGCCTCCACTGTCTTCCGAGCATATTGCGGAGGATCCCTGTCTGTCGGCGCTTCAAAAGCTCGTTAAGTCGGGAACGTTGGTGATCATGCTTCCTCGCCGATTGCAAACACTTCGCGCCGCCGATCGAGTCGTGCTGCTCAACGGGGCTCGGCTAGCCGGTGAAGGCAAACATGCGGACCTATTGAGTGGCAGCGATCTGTATCGCCACCTCAATTATTTGCTATTCAATCCGTACCGGCACCAAAATCCGAAAGTTTAATTCTCGCGAGCTAGCCTTGGCGTGTGTCTATCTCGCAACAGGTGGACGCTGTGGTGTGTAGAGACAGCAATCTTGCGGACATACGTCGTGCCATGCGCCGAGAGTCCCCGCAGCCTTACGCTCATCGAGCCTGCCAAGTCGCTCGAGCACCAAATCGCGGATCATTCCCACAAAGCTAGGATGTGTCCCTGCCGTCGCCGCTCGCGACATTGGCAGACCAAGCTTCTCACACGTTTGCGCCGCTTCTTCGTCCAAATCGTACATCACTTCCATATGGTCGCTAACGAAGCCAATGGGAACAACGACGATAGAGTCCACGCTTGCGTTGGAGTGCATGGCTTCGATTGTTTCGCAAACATCGGGATCTAGCCATGGCTGTTGAGGCGGACCGCTTCGGCTCTGATAAACAAGTTTCCAATTGCTCACATCACTAGCCTCAGCAACCAAACGACACGCTTCCGTCAGCTGTCGCACATAGTCACAATTGTCGGCCATCGACATTGGAATGCTGTGCGCTGTGAACAGCACGACACGTTTCTCGGTCGCTGGCCCTAGCTCCTCCATCGACCGCCGGACGCTGCCGCTCATCGCATCAATGAACCCTGGGTGATTGAATCCCATTCGAACTTTTTCGATCATCGGGGCACCATCACCCACCTCTTCACGAGCTGCGGCGATGTTCTCACGATATTGGCGGCACCCGCTGTAGCAACTGAACATGCTCGTGAAGAATGCCAGCGTACGTTTCCGCCCATCGTCGCGCATTTGACGCAGCGTCTCGGGGAATAGCGGATGCCAATTACGGTTCCCCCAATACACCGGCAAATCGATCCCTGAGGACTCAAATTCGCGTTGAATCGCCTCCAGCAGAGCACGGTTATGGGAATTAATCGGGCTCACACCACCAAAATGTTGATAGTGCTCAGCCACCTCAAGCATCCGTTCGCGAGGCACATTTTTACCTCGCAGCACGTTTTCCAAAAACGGCATCACGTCGCCAGGACCCTCGGGGCCACCGAACGAAACGAGCAAAAAACTGTCGTACGGGATCGATGAATCGTCCATAAAACTCGGGGCGTTTGGATACGAAAATGGGTTTCAAATAAACTGTCAAAGCGATGTCGGTCCAAGTTCGAGATAGCGTAGCGAAATACTCGATATCTGCTACCACACTCGGCCCTTGGCGTTACATCATTACTCGGCGACAAGCCCAAGCGGCGTCCAGCCCTTTGCTCCGATCGAGTCCGTAATTTGCCTCGAACTAAATACCGATATCTTCGTTCCAAAGCTTGGGACAACGCTCAATGAATGCTCGCATGAGCTCAACGCACTCGACGTTATCCACGATCTCCAGATTGACGCCGCGCGAACGCAAATAAGACTCTGGCCCTTGAAAGGTCCTGTTCTCCCCAACGACAACGCGTGGAATGCCGTAAAGCAGAGTCGCGCCGCTGCACATGTCGCACGGTGACAGCGTCGAGTAAAGTGTCGCTCGCTGGTATTGCTTGGCGGTCAGTCGGCCAGCATTTTCGATCGCGTCCATCTCCGCATGTCGGATCACGCTTGAAAATTGGACTCGCTGGTTGTGGCCTCGGCCCACAATTTCGTCATCAACGACAAGAACGGAACCAATCGGGATACCACCCTGGTCCAGACTCTTTCGGGCTTGGTCGATCGCCGCTTGCAAGTAGTTGTCCATGCTTGGCTACCACTCCAGTCGTGTGTCTTCGGGGCCTAAAGTTCCATGCTCGCGAATCCCTGTGCCTTGCCGTTTCGAGAGCTTGTCTCCAAGATCAGCACGAGCCACCTCGGCCGCGGCAAGCAACTCCTTGACAACATCGGGAAACAGGTCTGAAACGTCCGTTGACTCAGAAACATCGCTGTCTAGATCGAAGAGGGATTGACCAATCTTAGCCGAGCTATAGTCGGCGGGCATCCCGCCCGTGCCACCACTTCGTCCGTCGAGTGTTCGGTACTGGTGCGGCAACACGAGCTTGAAACGGTCGCTCCGCACGGCTTGCAACTCGCCTCCGCCGTAGTAACAGTAAAAATAGTCGCGTGGCGACTTGGCGTCTTCATCAAGCATGAGTGACCGAATATCCAAACCATCGATTTTGTGTGTAGGTAGCTCGGCACCAATGATCGAGGCCACGGTGGGCAGCACATCGATCGTCGAAGCCAGCTGATCGCAAGTCGTGTCGGCCGGAATTCTTCCCTTCCATCGCATCAGAGTCGGCACACGGTAGCCTCCCTCGAACATTGTTCCTTTGCCTTCACGCAGTGGCGTAGCACTTCCACCATGCTCGCCATAGGACAGCCACGGGCCGTTGTCGCTGGTGAAGATCACAAGCGTGTTTTCGGATTGCTTGATTTCGTCGAGGCAATCCAGAATTTGGCCGACGGACCAGTCGACTTCCATCACGACGTCACCAAAGATCCCGGCGCCGCTTTTCCCTTGAAACTCTTTGGACGCATACAACGGTACGTGAACCATGGGATGCGGAAGATAAAGAAAGAACGGCTTGTCGGAATTCTCTCGAATGAATCCGACGGCTCGCTCGGTCAGTGTTTTGGTAAGCAATTCTTGGTCCGCTGGCTGCACGTCATGATTCACGACTTTCGTGCCTTCCAGTAAAGGCAACGGCGGCCAAGGTCCTTTCGCACTCGGGTCCTTTTGTTTGCGCACAATATTCGACGGATGCAGCGGCCACATATCGTTGCTGTACGGCAGCCCATAGAAGTGGTCGAAACCATGTTGAGTTGGCAAGAACTTGGGATGATGACCAAGGTGCCACTTACCAAAAATCGCAGTGGCGTAGCCTTTGCTTTTACACACTTCCGCAAGCGTCGTTTCATCCGCGTTGATTCCGATATTCGAACTCGGCCCCAGCGCGCCGGAAATCCCGATGCGACGGTGATAACATCCCGTCAACAGTGCACTTCTTGAAGCAGAACACACGGCTGATGAAACAACGAAATCCGTGAATTTCCGTCCCTCTGCTGCCATCCGATTCAAATTCGGTGTTTGATAGGCATTGTCGCCAAACGGATTGATGTCGGCGTAACCCATATCGTCAATGAAGATCACGACGATGTTGGGAGGAGTGATAGGGGAAGAAGTCTCGCCAGCGATCGCTGGCGAAGCTGCCGTCGGTGAAACGAGCAGTGCGATGAACGCAAAGCGAATCAGATGCTTCATGGTAAATTCAAGCTGGTGTGTTGGACGGAACAAATTCCCAGTGCTTCCAATCTGGTAGGGTTGTGAATTGTAGCAAATCAAAAATCGTGAAACGGACCTCGAGGTTCTGCGGCATCCATCTCCGCTCGCCAATTTTGAAACGCCTCCTTGAGCTCACGGAGTTTCTCAAGGTTACTTTCTGAAAGATCGTGTTTCTCGCTGATGTCTACCGACAGGTCGAATAACCCGCCTCCTTTTTTTGAATCCACCCATTTCCAATCTCCAATTCTCGCGGCCTTGTCATCGAGCCGCTGCCAAAACATTTGAGTTCGAGGCGAAGGCGACTTGCCTGCCAAGGTCGGCAAAATATCATAGCCATCCAGGTGAATTGACTTGGGAACGTCGACACCACACAGCTTCGTAAGCGTCGAGACCAAGTCGAGCGAACTGCAAAATTCATGATTGGTGGTGGCCGCTGGAATCACTGGCGGATACTTCACGATACAGGGCACCCGAATCCCACCCTCAAACATCTGACTCTTGCCGCCGCGAAGTGGGCTGTTGTCACTTCCGCCGCTGCCGCCGTTATCGGAAAAGAAGACGACCACGGTGTTGTCGGCGACTTTGTATTCGTCGAGCAGGGCAAGTACTTCTCCGATCGCCGCATCCATGTGCGTGATCGAAGCCACATATTCAAGTCGCTTGGAAGCACGGTTACGAACCTGGGCCGGTTTACCGTAGCGCGTCGCTGACTCGGTACCCACTTGGCTGAGGAGTTCTGGGTACATGGCCTTGTATTCGTCCGTCGCCTGGGCACCTGAACGAATGAGCGCATCGAGATTCGACGCCCCATGCGGAGCATTGAAGGGCAGATACAAAAAGAACGGCCCGTCATGGTTGTCGCGAACGAACGACTTTGCTTCACGCAGAAACAAATCGGTACAGTAAGTTCCCTTGTCTTCTTCGGTTGGCAAGTGATCGCGATACATACTAGGCACGCCATAACGCTCGTGCGTGAAGTAGTCGATGCCCGTATTCACGAATCCGTAGAATCGATCGAAACCTTTCGAGAGTGGTAAAAATCGCTTGAGGGAACCGAGATCCCACTTACCGAAGATGCCTGACTTGTAACCCGCGGAATGTAGCATCGCCGGCAACAGGACTTCGCGTGTATCCATGCCTCCAATGCGTTCGAACGTTACCGCGTATTCAGCCGATGGATATTGATAACCATAGTCGGGTGCCTCATTGCGAATCATATCATCGACGCCGTTTCGCTGGGGATACCGTCCCGTCAACAGGCTTCCGCGACTCGGCGTACAGGCCGACCAACTGACATAAAAATTGGTCAGCTTCACACCACCAGCCGCAAGTGCATCCAGATTTGGCGTAAGCACCTCGTCACTGCCGAAACACCCAAGATCGCGATACCCCTGGTCATCACTAACGATGACGACGATGTTCGGTGGATCACCGGCGCTCGCTGTACCACATTGAAAGAGACTGAAAATCGCAACGAATCCATACGGAACGAACTTCATCACGGAATGACCTCATGAAGGGCAAAACCGTCATTCTAGCGGACGAGAGTTCGTGTTGCTGCGGTCGCCCACGTTTCGACTCCTTCGACCAGCGCCCGAATGATCAGGGGGCCCTGCACGCCAGCAGGCAACTGGATTTTGTGTTGGCCCATTTGTCCGGCTTGAACGCTCGCTTGCAACGATGCGACAGTCGTATCGTTCGGATCACCTTCGGTTGCCGCACCCAGAGGACGATCCAGCGTCAATCGCAATTCACCATCGATGGGGCTGGTGACGTCAATCATCACGGGATCGCTCGGCGAACTTCCGGTGGGTGCCGAGATTGCCACGGTGTACGGATGATGCAGCCTCAGCGTTGGGTCACCAAGCAAGTTATAGATCGCGGCATGCTCGCGACGCTCATCCGCAAGCACCGTGCCTGCGGGGCTGATCATGGCTGCGAGCGAATCGATCAACGTTCGCGATTGCGTTTTGTCGGTTTCATCCTCGCGATGAAGGACCTGGAGTGTCGTCAACCAAGCATCGCCAAGTCGTGGTCGACGCTTGCGATACACTCCATCAATTAAGCCGACGGCAGTGACGGTGTTCCCGTAAGGCATGGTCATTCGCGAGCCAGCAAACACTGTCACAGGCCCCGCTGGTGCGAGCAACATTCGCTCCGCAAGTGATTGCTGTGGCGCATCAAACGCTCCGGTGTAACAAGCGAGCATCAAAGCGATGGGTGCCACGCCAGCCTTCCCACTGAGTCGCCCCACACTCGTGGTATCCAAGACAGGGACTCCCTCTCGTGTTTGTGGAACTCGATCTAGCGAGTCGATCCAACCATGTCCCGCGTAAACCCAGAACCTTGCACCGCGTTCATAGCGGGCGAGCACTTCTTCTGTGAATGGCCGAGCTTTCGGATAGAACAGATGCCCGTCACTGGCATAAGCAACCGTCGTTTTAATCTCCGTCGGCAGCGATGTCGTCACGAGCGTCCGCGTCACCGACTCGATCGCCGCATCAACCAACATACCAAATCCGCCGATGCCGCCAGTCAATTGCACTTCGCCTCGCCAGGAACCGAAGTTCGTGCTCTTTTCGTAAGCAAGAATTCGCTGCACAAGGCTGGTTAGTTCCACCACGCCGCGAACAGGCATTCGCCCCACTGACGCATCGGGTTCTCCGTCATTATCAAGATCACCGAAAGCCCAGTCGCTTGCTGCGGACGGGGTGGATCCCCACTTTTCCGTGATCGGGCTCGCGGGATAGAAACTCGGTACTTGAAGTTGTGTGTCGCATGCTTGCCCAATCACGGGCGAATCGCCAACAAGCAAGACATAACGCATATCGCGGCTGCGGCGATCTTGGATTGCGGACTGCAGTCGCTCGGCAGTCGGTTGGCTGTCGATGATTTCAATCGCCAACTGTTCCGATGTTCGCTGGTTGATCCATGGCTGGAGCGATTCACGAAAGACAGGAGGACAAACGACCAACACACTGCCGGGTGGAAGCAAGTTGGGCGAATCCACCAAATCGGATTCTGTTACGATCCCGGACTGTGCGAAGCTCTTATTGCCCACCCCAGTCGATACGACAAGCAATCCAGCAAACCAACGGATGACCGCCTCGCGTTTCCAGCTTCTGTGAGGGATCATGAGTTGAACCGTGGAGCGATGGGGAATGGGAGCGATCGGTAAAGGTTCGATCGATATTGTGCGATGGATAATTGAACCGAAAGATACCCTTCCGACAGTCCACTCCAGCGAACGTCTCAATTGAATACTATGGCAATGGTCGAAGAAGTGGCGACAAAAATCAAACCCGATTCCGAGAATAATGAAGCTTGCGTTCGCCCAAAGATCGCAATCACAGTCGGCGAGATTGCCGGAATCGGTCCCGAACTCGCCCTTCGCTGTGCCGCCGACCCCAACATCCATTGTCGATGCGAGCCGATATTAGTTGGCCCAATCGATGTAATGAGACGTATCGCTGAGGAGCTTCCGCGAGAAATCTTTGGCGATATCGACTTGCCCCAGTTCGTCGATAAACACGCTCGAGACTGGATCCATGTCGGTGGCATTCATCGCGACGCCGTTCATCCAGGAAAATTCTCGCGTGAAACTGGACAGGCCTCTTATGACGCCGTTGTCCGAGCGATGGATGCGGCCATCGCGGGACAAGTGGACGCAATCGTCACGGGGCCGATCCAGAAGGAAGCTTGGCACGCCGCCGGGATTGCGTTTCCTGGGCATACGGAACTTCTCGCGGCACACACCGGCACAGACGACTTTCGCATGATGCTTTCAGCACCTGGAATATCCTGTGCCTTGGTCACGATCCATATCCCCTTGGCTGATGTCGCCAGCACGATTTCTATCAAAGCCATTGTTCGCACCATTCACTTGGCTGCGGAAGCGTTGCGTCATCGCGCAAGCGGCGATGTACGAGTCACCGTTTGTGGACTGAACCCACACGCTGGCGAAAACGGTTTATTCAGCCACGGTGAAGAACGTGACATCATTGAACCTGCAATCGAGGCAGCGGCCGCAGAGGGAATTCGGATCATTGGCCCCGTCCCACCCGACACGGCGTTCACTCCCGCAATGCGAGCGAAGACGGACGTGTATGTGTGCATGTACCACGATCAGGGGCTCATTCCGCTCAAGGCAATCGCGTTCGATGACGGTGTCAACGTCACACTCGGTTTGCCGATCATCCGAACCAGCGTCGACCATGGCACAGCCCTCGACATTGCCTGGAAAGGCATCGCAAGTCACTCCAGCATGATCGCCGCCATCAACATGGCAATCGACATGAGTCAGCGCAAACACAGCAACCACGGCTGAGTCGTTACTGGGCTTGTACTTTATCGCAGCTATCATCCATCGGCACAGGATTACCGACGACGTCAACCGAATGCGTAAACAAGTAACGCCAGACGTCTTCATGCATCAACTTGCCAGTCGCGATGTCTTTGAATGACTTGCTCCCTGGCGTTACGCTGCTGTGCGCGACGTTTGCATCACCGCCGACGTCGAAGCTCGTGACCAAACGCCGCGTGTTGCCGTACGGCGGCTTGGTGCTGTCCACGTCAACGATCGGTCCGAATTGATGCAACCCGATGAGTTCCCAACTGCGGCAATAGTGATCGGCAGTCCATCCGCCATCTAACGTATGCGAGAACCCAAAATAGCAATTCGCTGGAGTTGCCGACGGCAGCGCTTGCCACGTTTGGTAGTTGTCGCGAGGACCACAAAAGGCGACAACGCGATCAACCTTCTGGTGCTTCGCGAAACGAGCTGCGGTCGTCGAACCGTGTGACGCACCCGAGACAATGACTTTATCCCAGCGCAGCCCTTTGCCATCAACGGAAATGAATTGTTGCCAGTTTCCTTGCGGGTTCTCTTGGCTTAGCCACTTCACGAATTGATAAGCTCGCTCCATCATTCCATCGGGTTTCGGAATGTCAACTTGATCGCTGAAGTCCTCGCCCGTCGCAGCTTCGAGTCGAATGTCGCCGCGACAATGTTCATTGATCGGTTTCTCTTGGCAACACTTCGAGAACCACTGATTCGCGTAACTCACCTGGATCGCGTGCAAACCATAGCTGTTCAAACGGTCGAAAAGGGATTGATTGTGTCCCATCAGCCAGATAACCAGCTTGCCTTTCGGTGCCACTCGCGTGTCCACACTGGCTTGCTCGGTATCCGCCGGTTTGCCGTTCGCACTCTCAATCAAGAAACCGATCTCGGGATGTGACTTGACTCGAGGATCGATCTCGCTTGCGCGAGCGGTCAACTTGTATTGCTGGGGCTCGGCATCGTTCGATAGCGGCGTCTGGGCATTTATGTTGCCGACCGACACAGCGAGAAATAGCATCGTTAGGAAAAGTGATTTCATTCTGAGGTGGGTGGTTGGAGGAAGTGTTCAAAGAAGGAGTAGATTGCTTGGTTCGAATCAGGATTCGGATCATGATCTGGGCGGTTCGTCATCGCAACTCGATTTTCGTGTCCAAGAATTCGATTCACGGCGACCGTATGATTGAGTGCACGCCATCTTGAAATCGGATCCTCGGATCCTCCCGACACCAAAAACGGGCGAGGCGCCATGAGCGCGTGCAGCTCATGTAGATCACGCTGAGCTGCGATGAGTCTCGGATACAACCCTTGGGCTGGATTGCCAAGCGTGATCATGCCACGCTCGCGCCAAGGCGGCGGATGATAACCAAGATACCAAGGCTCCCAATAGTTCACACTTGGTCGAGACTCGTCAAAGACGATCCCGGGATCGGACCACGCCGCACAAGCGAACTTGTCGAACAAGCACGAAGCGAACATCGCCCACTTGCCGCCAAATGAATGGCCGACGATCCCAATTCGTGTGGAGTCCACGTCAGCCCGCGCCGCCAACACCTGCCAAGCCTGTGCTGCGGCGAAGGCAAGCATCGACAGAGGAGCAACTTCAGCATCCTGGATCGTTGGATGATAGATCGCATACGTCTTCGCTTCGCTGGCCTGTGTCGTGCCCAATGAAAGCACAACAAATCCGCGCCGAGCGAGCTGCAATGCAAAATCGCGATGGGGTTTGCCGACTCCGATTGCTGTTTCCGGTTCATAGAAAACTGTGATCACGGCCGGATGAGGCCCCTTGGAATTCGGAACCAACAAGTACCCGGTGGTCGACTCATGGGGTGCCCATCGAAACCGTACTTGCTGTTGCGAGAACCCGTCTTTTTGCTCGGTCGCGAGAACTTCAATTCCAGGCTCTGGGTCCAGCGGCGGCCATTTTCCAAGCAGGCCCTCCCACTCGGTTCGAATTTCCTCACGACGTCGTGCCCAATCCGCAGCCGTTTTGGCTAGCGTTCCATCGTGAAATCGCAGTGGTGAAGAGTAATCACCTAGGTCATCTTGATAACTCGCCGGAGGTGAAAAATAGGATTCGATTTCGGTCCATGTTTGATCGGAATTCTGGAATGATTTCGAAGGAGCGTTCGGGGGACTCCATTTCAGCTTCGCAACATAGACACGATTGTCGCTACCGTACGACTCGACGCCTTGGGGCTGCATCCATTCCGCCGCCGTGACCCAAGTTTCGTTGGGCGAGACATCCACGACACCAAAGTTTCCCAGACGCGCACCATGTTCGGGGATCAGAATCTGTTCGGTGCTACGAATGACTCTTAAAGTGGTTGGGTCGACTCTCGCGATAAACAGCGGCGCGCGATGGCGAAACACGTGATCGTTGTTCGCTCGACGTCGCGTGTACACGAGAAACAGACCTTCATTGTGCGTGACCCAATGCTGCTGTGTGTTGTAGTTTCCTAGGTCCTCGCCATCGTCGAACAGCCATTGCTTCGGTTCAGCAAACGTTATCCCGTCATCACTCACACTGACGTAACCACATTCATCATTTCGCATCGTGACATAGTAGCGATCCCGAAAACGAGTTAACGACGGTTCGTAGAGTCCTCGTTGTTCGGGAACGCTCATTTCGGTGCCATGCTCGATGTACCAGAGTGAGTGACCGTCAAACCGACATCGGCAGACGGCTGTACTGTAGCGTTTGGATGACGGCTCTTTGAAATAGAACGGGATTAAAATATCACCGCCGGGCAGATCGACTCGCTGGGCACTTCCGGACCCCGCATCGTGAAAACGCGGAATCGCCGGAAGTGCAAGCGTCTTCCAAGGCTCCCACGTGTTTCGAACGGCATCGTAAACGGAGTAGGCGATTCCACGAGGTCGTGGAGTCATCACCCGGTTGTCGCGATACCAAACGGTTTGACCCAATCCAAGCAACCTTTGACTCGCAACGTGCCACGCAGGGACAAAATCACACACCGTCGTTACATCACCTGTTCGGAGCATGTCGACTGCGACCGATGTGCCAGGAAGGTTGCCTAGAGTAGGCGATTGAAATGTTTGACGCTTAAATACGTCCTGCGGAGAAGGTGCTGTCCACGACAAACCACCGTCGCTAGATCGTGTTTCGTTAAGCCCGAAGAACACGTCGGAACCTGTGAGAAGCAGTTTTTGCATCGTCATCACAACCAACGGCTGATCCGACAAATTGCCTTGTTGTTGCGGCGGAATGGCACCGGCGCGTGCGTGCACCCAACACGTCTCGCCATCGAAACCTTGATGAGCCACAATCCGCTCAACGGTGAACCGTGGCGACTCAACGGTGAACTGGGACTGCTCGACGGCAACGGATGGCGGTGCCGCGTCGACGCATTTCGCGGCCATGACGACGATCATCGTTATCAAAGCGGTTCTAGCGAGCCAAGACATTTAAACGAACCTATTTACGTCACCACGAATTCGAATACCCCTTGAAGATAGCGGATGCATGAACTTGCTGGTTGTATCGGTCTCAGTCCGTTGGAAGCAAAGTGGGACACATGGATGCGTGACTGCCTGCGTCGCCCCCACGAACTTGCGGCAATCGTTGCGGAGTTTCGGTCACCCGTTCACCTGCATTTTCCCCACAAAATGTCGGAAAACACCGCTGAACTCATTGCTGCGGCCAAGACTCACGGTATTGACTTGCAAATCTACTTCGCTCGCAAAGCAAACAAGTGTTTGGCTTACGTCGACGAGGCGATCACTTTGGGAATCGGTGTGGACACCGCCAGCTTCAATGAAATGCATCAATGCGTGCAGCGAAACTTGCCTGGCAAGCGGATTGTCTATTCGGCGGCGGTAAAGGAAGTGGAAGCCATCGACTTGGCAATCGCGATTCAAGCGACCATCGTGATCGACAATCTCGACGAGCTTGAGTTCGTGAAGCAGCGACTTCGAAATTCCACCAGCGGCTGCGCCGTACTTGCACTGCGACTGCGAAATTTTGTATTCCCAAACGGTAAACATCGGTCGCGATTCGGAGTGGACTGCCACGATGCAATTGGAATCATTCGCGATTCTCTAGACGAACACGCGTTGTCATCTCGGATGCGATGGAAAGGGCTCCACTTTCATCTGGACGGGCTGGACACCGACGAGAGGATCGCGGCGCTGCACCAGAGCCTCGACTTGGTCGTATCCCTTCGCCAGCTTGGTGTCCCTCTTGAGTTTGTCGATATGGGTGGCGGTTTTCCCGTTTGCTATCTCCAACACGAGTCCCAGTGGCATGCGTTCCGGGAACACATCGATCGACAGATCCACGACTCGAGAATGGATCGAATCACAGCTACAGGCGAGGATTCCGGAAGCACCATCACGGAAGGTCGTGTCACTCGATCGAAACATATTTATCCGTATTGGCAACCTCTCTCCGCAGCTCAGTGGCTCGACGGTGTTCTCGGCAGCACCGACGCAACGTCGATCAGTGTTGCCCAGCGGCTACTTGCGACTGACGTTCAATTGCGGTGCGAACCGGGACGTTCACTCATGAACGGTTGCGGAATGACGATCGCGCGAGTTGCATTCCGCAAACTCGACAGCGAAGGGAACATGCTCGTCGGCTTGGCGATGAACGGAACGAACTGTCGAACCACAGCAGTCGATTTCTCCGTCGATCCCTCACTTTTACAAACGGGACTTGGGCCTCGAACCGAAACTGCCGACGGCTATCTCGTGGGTGCTTATTGCACCGAGAGCGAATACATCACCCCGAGAAAGTTCCGATTTCATGAGGGCGTCGCGATCGACGATCTGGTTGTCTTTCCGAATACAGCAGGCTACCAGATGCATTTCATGGAAAGCCGTTCCCACCAATTTGACTTGCCCGCCAACGTGATCCTTGACGGAAAAAGCCTGCTACTCAGCAACAAGCGGCTCGACCCTGAGACGGTCCTGAACTAGGCAACGCGTCATAACGCGAAACTTCTAATATCGCGGTACTTCGGGATCGATCTGGAGGCTCCAAGCGTCAATCCCGCCAGCGAGATTCTGGGTCTGGGCGAAACCTTGTTGACGCAGGTATTGCGTAACGCGCATGCTCCGACCGCCATGGTGGCAATGGATCACAATGTGGCGATCTCGGTGCGCGTCCAATTCTGCGAGTCGATCACCCAACTCACTCATTGGCAACAATTTGGAGCCTTCGATTCGGCAATTTTCGTACTCGGATGCCTCGCGTACATCCAAAAGCAAGAAGTCTGCCTTGGCTTGACGAAGCTCGTCGAGGGCGTGAACGTCGATCTCAATCGGTAGCGTTTCGGGAGAATTCATCGGAGTTCGTGGCATCATGTGGGGATAGAGGCAGATGATTTGGGACGATTATGCCAGTTTAGCGAGCTGAAGCCTCCCGCCGAGAGGGTGGCACGGCGGACGAAAAGCAAGTCCAAAACGCAAATCGGACGACAACTTTCGACGTTGACCGAACGAAGCCTGTCGAATTATTCGCTACAACCCACCTCTGGTGGCAGGTTGGGAAGCGAATGGTGGTTTTACTTACGAATTCGTTGACACTGGTTTTTCTACTTAACTATACTTCTGAGGAAGTGGCGGTAACCGGCAACCGATCGTTGTCGACGTACCGTTGGCTCTTACGAGCACCTTGTCCGTTGGCGGAGCGTCCGCCGAAACATTTCTCTTGATGGTCGCAGTCGAACCCGGAAACTTCACAAGATGACCTTACTCGGGAAGTCCTTCTCCGTTGTCATTCTGATCCTCAGTTTGACGTTTATGGTATTAGCGCTCGCCGTTAATGCTTCGCACCGTAACTGGCGCGACGTTGTCCTCGGCGATAACGGATTGAAGGCGCAAATCGAAACAATCGAACGAACCAACAACCAATTGCTTGATGCCAAGAATAGGACTCAAGCATCGTTGGATCGTGAACAAGCAGCGCGACGCACTGCGTTGGCAGCGCTGCAAACACAGCTGGACCAAATTGAGAGCCAGCTAACTTCAAGCCTTGCAACGAACACCCAACTTGAAGCCAAGAACACGTTTTTGACCGAGTTGGACAAGAGTCGTGCGGAAGAACTCCAGCGGCTGACCGAAGAAACTCGTCGACTTGGACAGCAGATTCGTACGGAGCAAGCTGACCGAGACAAGCTGTTTCAACAAACACTTGTGCTCACCGACACGATGAATAAATTGCGAGGCCTTGTTCAGTTGCAGCAAGATCGCAATGAGCAACTCATGGCTCAGGTGACCCGCTTTAAAGAAGTCGTTGATGCCAACGGTATCGATATGAATCAACCACTTGATGGTGCTCCACCCCAGACAAATGGAAATATTTTGGTGATCAATCGTCCAAAGAATCTGGTTGAAATATCAATCGGCTCGGATGACGGTCTTCGCCAAGGTCATACGCTCGAAGTCACTCGAAAGGCTCGATACGTCGGAAAAGTTCGAGTGATCAGTACCGAACCCGATCGCAGCGTCGCTGAAATCTTGCGTGACTACAGCGAAGGAATCCTACAGGAGGGCGACCGTGTCGACACAACTCTCGAGTGAAAAAAGCCGGAAGCAGCCACCAAGTGTTTACACGGTGATGCTCCTTTTGAGCATGTTGTTCATGATCATTGCGGTCATTGCGATGTACATAGAAATGAGCCGATACGAGCCGCAGTACTTCCGTACCAACGAAGCTCAACCGAATGTGATGCTCATGCCTTCACAGCAACTGACGACAGCGATGGCTTAAGCTGATCTCCATATTCATTCTCGATGATCCGACCACGTTCTAGAATATTTCCTAGCATGATTGATTTAAACTCGCTTGTTGATGAAGCGGCGAAAACGGCGGGTATTGATGTGTCGGCACTTGATTCGTCTGCAACGAAAAGCAAGAACTTGAGCAAGAGCAAGCGAGTGCGAGAGTACATCGCCAAGAACCCGGAAGCTCGCAACAAGGACATCGCCGATGCCCTTGCAAAGTATTCCGTGACCGCTGCAGATGTCGGTAACGTGAAAACACAGCTGAAGAGAAAGGCCGCCACGAAGGGGTCCACCGCAGGAAAGCTGCCAACGAAAATGGCGGCCGAATCGAAATCGTCGCCGGCCCCCAAACCGAAAGATGTCACGATCGACGCGACCATTGGTTTGGATGTGCTTGATGCAGGCATTGAGTTTATCAACAAAGCCGGCGGTCTCAATGAAGCCCAGTACGCATTGAACGTGATCCGTCGAATCAAGTCGCTGTAGGCTATCTTTTCTTCTGATTGCTTTGGAGCACATCAAACTCAAGCATGGGTGCTTGATCGGGACTGCCTTCTCGGCTGACAAAATGCAACGGCTTGTTCCCTGGGCTGCCCCCAGCGAGCACGAACGACACGAATTCTTCACCGATCTCCCGCACAAACTCGGTCATCCGAGGATCTGTGATCCGAAGGCTTGAACCTTCATTGCCCTCAAGCGTGACTTCGGCCAAAAGAGGAATCGAGTCAAGCCCGGCGCCAGAAATCGAATTGTCCCAGTTCATCGACCGAGGTCCTGTTTCCTGCCAGGTATCCGGATACTTCTCGGGGATTCCATACACGCGAACGCTCGACCCCGCCGGCGCACCGTCACCGGGTATCGTCAGTACAAGCGACACATCGGCAGCGTCCGTCAATTGCTTGTGCGATTCTTGCAAGTCGAATCTGATGTAACTGTGTTGAATATCAAGCGTCCCTCGCGTTTGAACAGCAATCGAAATCGCGTTACCGAGTTGCTCCCGACTACTCGCACTTCGCTTGACCGTCGTGTCCGCGCTTCGACCCTCACTTGAACGATGAGTGATGTGCTCTTTAACCACTGGCTTTGAAGGCGTGGTCTCCGTCGGTATCGGGCTCGTCGGTATCGGGCTCGTCGGTATCGGGTCAGTCGGTATCGGGTCAGTCGGCATCGCGTTTGACGGCGTAGCTGTCCCGGAGTCGTTCCTTCCGATCAGTGGCTCATCCATCGCTGAGCCAACCGTGGCTGAATCGCTAGCAGCGATCATCGCGCGTCCATCGTCTCCCAAAACGGATTTTCCGACATCGCTGGACGTGCTAGTCTCCATCAAGTTCTCGTTACTATTTACTTGTCCTGCATTTTCCCCTTGGCCGTTCTTTCTCTTTTTGCCTTGCCCTTTCTTTCCGTTGCCCGAACCACTGTTCGAAGCCACGTCACTCGGTTGAGGCGATGGTTCATTTGGCGTGGTTGGTGGCGTCTGCGGCAAACTTCCGCTGCTTATAGGACTGCCGGAATTTCCTCCGTTGGCCTGCGGTGAAACAATCGTTGACGACTGGTGCGGGTTGCCCGCCGAAGAGATGAAGACGTACTGCACAATGCCTAGAAACGCCAAGCCACCCACACCAGCGGCTATCCATGGCCAATAACTTGGCAAAGCAAACTTCGGCGAAGTTTCTTGGGTGGGCTTGGGCCGAGCGAGGTGACTGGACGTGGGACGAGTCGAGGTGGGACGAGTCGAACTATTCACTACCGGAGCAAGTGGCGTCGCTGCGGGCAATACGGCGGTAACGACAACAGCAGGTAGCTCGGAGAACAAATTTTCATCAAAGCGGGGTAGCGGCTGGACGGGACTTGCCAGGAGCGGGTCAGGCTGCTTTTCCTTCACGAGATTCAGTTGACTTTGCAGCAAGCTGATAGCTTGCGCTACATCGGATTTTGCCTCACATTCCACCGCTACCTCACCGAGAAGTTTTTCCAACTCCATGGCTGAACGCGGACGCAAACGCGGCTCTTTTTCCATCAAACGACTAATGAGTCGCGAAAGTGGCTCCGGGATTTCTTTATTGACTTCGTGAACGGGAGTCGCTTCGTGAATCAAAGTTAGAATCAACTGCTCAGGCACATTGCGTGCCCGGAAAGGCAGTCTTCCGGTGCACATTTCATAGAGCACGACGCCCAGGCTGTATAAGTCCGTACGATTATCCAAGGGCTCAGATCTCGCTTGCTCAGGCGAGAGGTACTGAGGCGTTCCCACGACGGTACCACGGCCTGCAAGGCGATCCACAGGCACCTGGGCGAGTGCCAATCCGAAATCGAGTATCTTCACGCGATCCGACTCGGCTTCGATCCATATATTGGCCGGCTTAATATCGCGGTGCACGATTCCTTGCGAATGAGCCGCGTTCAGCCCGCGAGCCATTTGTGTTGCGTAGTCGATGACGGTTTTGTATTGAAGTTTTGTGTGCTCTTTCGTCAGGGCTTCAAGTGTGCCCCCCTTGAGCATCTCCATCGCCATAAAAGGCGTTCCGGAAATCTCATTGACTTCGTAAATCGTGACCACGTTGTCATGCTTGACCGCAGCCATGGAGCGGGCTTCTTCGATAAACCGACGACGACTGTAAGGTGTCGCAGCAATTTTCTCGTTCATCACTTTGAGCGCCACAGCACGCTTGAGCCGAGTGTCTTCGGCGCGAAAGACAAAGCCCATGCCGCCGCGCCCTAATTCGCTGATAACGCGATACGCACCAAGCACACCCAAGTCATCTGGGCGAGCGGGCGGAGCGAGAAACGCATAGTTAGTCGTCGTGGACGCAGACATCACGTAAACGCCGAGAGGGAAAGAAGATTCCAAGCCTTCTATTATGCGTCGAACCAGGCGACTTGTGTTGTCGAAATGGCTTGGATCGCTGTCGAAATGCAAACTCCGGTCACACCATCGACCCAAGTTCGATTACTGTCGAATCACCGGCTTTTCGATAATCGACTCAATTTTAATGGCCTTTTTGCCTTTGAATGCGCCCGCAAACGCATGGAACTTAGGGACATCCTGAATCGACAATTCAAGGGGCTCACCCACCTGTTTTTCAGTAGTGATGATATCCCCCTCTGCCAAATCCATGAGGTCCCGCGTCTTGATGGTCGACCGAGCGATCGTGACCATAAGATTCACGGGCGCAGCGTCCACACGCTCTGTAATCGCTCGACGCGATTCAGTCGTTGGGACGCCTTTGCCGTAACCGACCCAACCGTTTCGCGAAAGCTGAGCATTGAACTTCTCGACCGTGTTGAACGGAATACACAGATTCATCATCCCACGGTTTTTTCCCAGTAAGACTTCGAACCCAACCAATATGACGACTTCATTGGGGGGGACAATCTGGACCAATTGCGGATTGCTTTCCACGCTGTCGACTGACAATTCAAGATCAACGATATTCTCCCAAACCGACTTCAACTGGAGCAAAAACGCGCTCACAATTCGGCCGATAAGTCTCGTCTCGATCTCGGTCAGTGGCCGACGGATCGAATCGCCTGGCGTCGGATCACCACCGAGCATGCGGTCAATCACAGCGTAGGACAACGACGGTGCGATATCGAGAATCCAGTGACCGTCCAAAGGCTCCGGCTTGATCACATTGAAGCAACTCGGATTATCAAGACTGAATACGAACTCACTATAGGTAAGCTGATCCACGCTCAACAGTTTGACTTCGACCATGGTGCGGAGCATGCCGCTGATGGAAGCACCGAAATTTCGTGCGATTGCTTCGTGAACCGAATGCATCGCTCGCATCTGTTCTTTGCCAACCCGCTCAGGCCGCTTGAAGTCGTACGCGGTGACACGAACACCGCCGAAGGAGGAACCGGCGCGGGCCGTCGGCGAGGCGACGTTTTTCTTTTCTGCCGGAGGACGCTTTGCTTCTGTTTTTGGCGGCGCGCCACCCGCCTGCTCCATCGCCTTGAGCAAGTTCTCGACCTGGTTTTGGCTTAGCGTTTCATCGGACATCGTCGTCGTCCCTCAAGTCGTCCCTGGAATTCCATCTCTACTCAAATCGCTTGGCACCATCGATTTAAGTCCGAATGTGCCCGTCGCCTCGTACAATGTACTTATAACTCGTTAACTCTTTCAGCCCACATGGTCCGCGGGCATGAAACTTATCCGTCGAAATGCCGATCTCGGCACCCAGTCCGAATACACCGCCATCGTTGAAACGGGTACTCGCATTTACCATGACGGCCGCACTGTCGACATTCGCGGTAAATAGCTCTGCCGACCGCAAGGACTCGGTGATGATCGCGTCGGTGTGGTGTGAGCCATATCGATTGATATGACAAACGGCGTCGTTGATCGAATTAACGATCGCAATGCTGATCACGGGTCCGAGGTACTCACGGGACCAATCGTCTTCTGTCGCGGCAATGGCATCGGGAAGCAATTCCAACGTTCGTTGGTCACCTCGCATTTCGATCGAGTGTTGACGAAGTCGCTCGGCAATCACAGGCAATGCACGGTCGGCAACCTCTTGGTGAATGAGCAATGACTCGCATGCGTTACAGACCCCCATCCGTTGGCACTTCGCATTTTCAATCACCGTTGCCGCCATCTCGATGTTCGCCGAAGCGTCGACATACACGTGACAGTTGCCGTCGTAGTGTTTAATTACAGGCATCGTCGCTTCCGCAACGACCCGTCGAATCAGACTTTCGCCACCGCGTGGGATCGTCACATCGATCAATTCGCCAAGCGATAAGAATTGGCCCACCGCAGCTCGATCAGCCGTTTGGACTAACTGCACCGCCGCTTGCGGGACGCCCCAGACCTCAGCACATTCATGGAGCACATTGATGATTGCTTGGCTGCTATGGCTGGCCTCTTTACCACCTCGTAAAATGACCGCGTTGCCACTTTTAACACAAATCCCAGCCGCATCAGCCGTTACATTCGGTCGACTCTCATAGATGAAAAACACCACGCCCAAAGGCACTCGCCGTTTCTGGATTTGCAAACCGCCTGGACGCGTGAACCCTTCGAGCACCTCGCCAATCGGATCAGGCAGCATCGCGATCTCGCGCAGCCCCTGGGCAATCGACCGAATCCCGGTCGGCGTGAGCAATAATCGATCAACGGCTGCACCTGACAACCCGTAGCCCGGAGCCGCATCCACGTCGCGTGAATTGGCAGCGAGAATGTCCGACTCGGAAGCAACTAAATGGTCCGCAGACGCCAGAAGCCACTGGTTCTTTACACTCGTATCCAAGACGCTTAATTCATACGAAGCCGCTCGGGCCGCCGTTGCAGTCTCGCGGCAATAGCTAGCTATGTTCAGATTTGCGGTAGAAGTTGACACGCTGAAAACGGACCTTGAGAATTATTCGAACTGCGGGATTTCGATTCTCGACGAACCCATCCCAAGGGTCAACGTCGATTCAGAGTTAAAGGAACGCATTTTGCGTGCATTTTGCCTCGTGAGAGCAAACGTCCAGTGAACCGATTTGAGAATCAAAACAGTCGGCAGCTACCCAAACAGTGGGGTGGAGTAGCAATTACGCCCAAGAATCCGCCCCTCGATCCGATCAACGCCAACATTTAGGGAAATCTTCGTTCAATACAGACGGAACTTCCTCACGGTTTGCGTGTTAATTGAAGTTGAGACTGTGCTCGGTTTGATTGAATCGTCTCGCTTGTGAAGGTCAGTCGTCTCACTGACGCCGGTTTGTTCGGCGACATGGGTATCCCCCGTCATCAACGCTTGTTTTCGCCACCAGAACGCTCTTTCAATTTGCTCATCTTGCTACGGATGTAACTTCATGCCGAAACGTCGTTCGGTTGCAATTCTTGTCGAAATGTCCAACGAATTCTCTCGAGGGTTGCTCGAAGGTGTTTTGGCGTACAACAAGGAGCACACAGAATGGTCCGTCTTTTTGACTGAGATAGGGCGGGGTGCGCCACCACCACTGTGGCTCGAGAATTGGAGCGGCGACGGAATCATTGCCAAGATCGAAACCGAGGAAATGGCCACGGCGATGCAGCAACTGAAGCTGCCGACGGTGGATCTCAGTGCTGCGATGCGGTTGCCCGGTATCCCATGGGTGGAAACAGACGACGAAGCCATTGCTCGATTGGCCTTAGACCACTTCATTGAACGAGGCTTCAAACATCTCGCTTTCGCTGGCGATCCCAGTTTCGAGTGGTCAACGAACCGCTGCGAACATTTTGTTCGGCTTGCAAAAGAAAAGCGACGAACGGTCGATGTCTACCAAGCGATACCTCGATTTGACTCCGCTTTCACTCTGAACAAAGAACGAAAGCAACTTTCCAAATGGTTAAAGCAACTGCCCCGTCCGATTGGCGTTTTTGCATGCTATGACCACAAAGGACAACACGTCCTCGATGTTTGCCAGTCTCAGGAGATCGCTGTTCCAGAAGAAATCGCGGTCTTGGGCGTCGACAACGATCACCTGCTTTGTGAGTTTGCAAACCCGCCTCTCTCGAGCATTAGCCTTGACACCCAACGAACCGGATACGAGGCCGCTGAGTTACTCGACCAGATGATGTCAGGCCAGTCGCCGGCGAAACGACGTTTAACGATCCCGGTTCTTGAAGCGAAGAACCGCGCCTCCACCGATGTGCTCGCAATTGAAGACCAAGATGTTGCCACTGCACTTCGCTTTATCCGCGAACATGCTCACGAAAACATCCGCATCGCCGATGTCCTCAAGCAAGTGCCATTGTCCCGGCGTGTGTTCGAAAATCGTTTTTTCCAAACGCTTGGCCGCACACCACACGATGAGATTCTGCGGTTGAGAATGAATCGCTTGAAAGAATTGCTGACGGGAACTCACCTAGGCATCGGCGAAATGGCGAAAATCGCGGGCTATGAGCATCCTGAGTACATGGCGGCTGCTTTCAAACGCGAGACGGGATTGAGCCCCAGCGAGTATCGAAGCAAGTTTGGCGGGACCGCCATTTAAGTGCTCTCGCTTGTTTACACAGCCCTCGCTGATTAAGGCAGAACGTCAATTAAGGCAGAACGTCCAGCACGATCGGGCGCGTTGTGACTCCGCCATCAATCTCGGCGACGAGATAGAACAGTCGCTTACCAGGTTTGGCGATCGGATCCGCCGTAATGAAGAACTCACGCTCCAGTTCGCCCTCGAGCAACAACAATCCATTCAAGCCAATGTTGTCCACATACACACCATGAGTCGTGTTTCGGCCAGCAAACTCTTTGCCAAAACCGATTTCATTTTTGAACTCCGCGTCACGTGTCGCGACCACGCGTGCTGAGACCGTTTCTCCTCGAGCGACGGACAGAGTCCAAAGCTCGGTGGACTCCGCTGCAAAGTCAACGGCATCCACAGGAACGATACTGGCAATCGCCTGAGCCGCTTCAGCAAGAGCTAACTTACCAATCGTGCCAGCACTTCGTTCGACCCGCATCCCCAGTATATGGGCAGTTGCGGTGATCGTCGGCGACCAATCACCTTCCCAGACAGCACAGTCAGCCTCTGCCCAAACAGAAGCATACGCCTCGCGTTGTCCTGCTTGGATCGTTACGGGAAACGTACTCATCACACCGGGCGGCAAATCGCTGATGTTGAACTCGACTTCACCATCAAACCCATCGGTTCGATTCACACTCACCGTGCATTCGCGACCGCTACCCTTTCGAATCGCTTTCTTGATTTCCGAAACGCTTGCCGTAAACGTTGGCTCGGCAGCTCGCAGCTTCAATCGATACGCGTAACCGTCCTTGCCTTCGCCCGAAGCCCCCTCGCTTCTCGTGTCCGTGACACACACGGTGTAATGCGCATCAGCCGGAGCGGTGAAAAGCAGCCGGCTGTTCTTTCCGGCCATTCTCGCGGGGTCGTCATCATTTTCGTAGTAGATGTCAAACACGGGTAACCCGTTCGCTGTCGGCATGGCATCCGCGGCCAGTGGTTGAACCACATACGCTGGTTCGCCAAGCGCATGCGTCACGTGACTGGTTCCGAAATAAGTCCATCGATCACCGGTCCCCGGGTAAACATTGAATCCCGAATCGGGTCCCCGCGGGTGCATCCACAATCGCGTCACTTCACCATTGGAATACAAGTAGTCATCCAAGTTCATTTCCTCCCAAGCGAACAAGCGAAAGTCGCTGGATTGCATGCTGTCTTTGCCGCGAAACGTAAAGTACGAGTCACGTACAGCCTGGAGTCGCGTCCGAAAACCGGAGCCCCGTCATCATTCTGGATCGTGACAATCGGATCGAGCCGACTGGCATCGATCGCATCGGCATCAATCGCCCAAACCTCACCTCGATTGGCAACAAAACGGTATCGATCGACTTCGCCAGGCCCCGAAATCGTCCCCATCACTTCCGCCCCGCGTAGGACGTCAGTCATTCCAACGTGTTCACTTGCAATCTCAGAAGTCGTAGCGTCATTGGCCTTTGCTTCTTCGATTGTCACAAGCGGTCCGAGATTGAGATAAATCGGCTCAAGCATGACGTCCGTGTTACTCGCGGTGGCGGATTCAATCAGGGGCAATTCACGCTGCGTCAAGGTGCCGTCCATCGAAGCCACAACGATTTGAATCGACGCATCGTCCATGACTCTCAAGCACACATCGCTGGGTGTGTCCGCGATCGGCCCCAGTGTTGCGACTTGCTGCCAATCGCTCTGTCGAATGACTTTGATGTTTCCGGCTTCGCTCAGCACCACTGCTGCGGTTCCATCGGACGTCAACTCAACGTTCACGATCGGCGACTCATCGATAAACCGAGTCGCTACGATCGGATTGATTCGTGGCTTGTCTGTTGAAACGAGTTTCCAAACTCGAAGCCGATTATCAGCACTACCAGCCACAATGTGTCGTCCGTCCGCAGTCACATCCACCGCGAGCACTTCGCCTTCGCTTTGGCTGAGCGTATCCAGACGATTGCCAGATTCCACATGCCAAACTTTCGCCGTCTCATCGCTCGAGGCGCTCACCAAAACTTTTCCGTCAGGCGAAAACGCGAGGTCCGTGATCGCACCATTGTGTCCAGTGAGTTCACGCACGGGTTCACCCGTTTGAACATTCCACAACAAAATCTCGCGGTCATATCCGCCGGTAGCAACCAGCATTTCATCGGGCGAGAACACGGCACTGAATATGGAGTCGCGATGCCCAATGAATTCGGAGAGTTTTCCTCCCGACTCAATCGAGTACAACGTCGCCACCCCGTAAGCACCGGTCACCCCGGATGCCACGAGCAATCGAGACCCGTCGCGAGAGAATTCAAGCGAGTTCACCTTTCCGGCATCCAGTGGGATCATCCGAATCGGCTTCGCATTCTCGCCGAACATCGTCGCGATCTCGATCGAGCCATAGCGAGCGATCGCTACCAATTTCCCATTACTTGAAGCGGCAATCGCGGTAATCGGCTTCACGACACCCGCGACCGTTGGAATCACCGGCGTGCGCAACTCACGCTTCAGTGGCACATCGCCATCTGGGCCAATCGCGCCCTGTTCAATCCAAGTCGCGATGACGGCCAACTCGCTTTCACTGGGACCTTCCGCATTCTCGGGCGGCATTTTCGGCTCGAGTTTGCCGCTCGCCATCAACAGAAGTCGGCTACTCGTCGGTGAGCCAGGCGTAACAACAGCACCGCCTTCACCACCGTGCATCAGTTTGAAAAATGACTCGATGACGAGGCCGCCTTGGTCGTCGTCCTCCGCATGACAGCTCACGCAATACCTTTGAAATATCGGCAGCACATCGTGATCGTAGTCGACGGTGTTCGGAGCCATCGCCGATGCAAATCCACTGGCAACAACGAGAACGAAAATAAGTGCAAATCGTTTCATAGTAAAATCGCTATTCGACTGGAACGCGACGCATTCCAATTAGTGATTGAAAATAAACTCGGTACTTGTCAGGACGCTCCACGCGACATCTTCAATCGCTGTTGCACGGTCGTCCCCATATTCCGAAAAGATGCCCAACAAACGTTTCAACTCGCTCTCACTGGGTGATCGCGACAAGGCTTGCGCGAACAAGTTGCGAACAATCACTTCATTCGAGTCGCCCCTAGCAATTGAACGGTGAATACAATTCGTGTTCGTCTTCAGCTTTGGATTGAGCGTCTCGCCATTGGACAAGTGAAGCACTTGAACCAGATTCGGTTCGGCACTACGTTCGCAATCACAGGTGATCTCGCGAGGGTTACGTCCAAACGTATCCAGAAAGTAAGATCGAACCGCAGAATCGTACAACTCAATTGCACGCGTGCCGGATGGATAGAATGCTGTCGCCTGGACATCGGCCCCCGGAAACCCGACATCCTTAAAATCCGTTGATGTGTCGAGCACTTGATCAATCGCATCAAGCAACACCTCCGCCATCAATCGCCGCGGGTAGTAACGGCTGAAGTACTTTTCCTCTGCTCGATTATCGTCGAGCGAGTCGCTGCTGCGAGCGTACGTTTCGCTTTCGAGGATCGTTCTCATCAACTGTTTCAGATCAAACTTGGCATCGACAAGATGCTGGGCGGTTGCGGCTAGGAGCGGTTCGCACGAGGCTGGGTTGCTCTGCCGCAAATCATCGACTTGCTCAACCAGCCCGCGACCAAAGAAGTTCGACCAAATGCGATTCGCGATCGCACGAGAGAAATAGGGGTTCTCCGGTGATGTCATCCAAACCGCAAGCGTCTCACGTCGATCGGCAGGATCATCGATTTCCAGTGGCTTGGCATCAAGCGGCGCCGGCGACTGCGGCTTCCCGCTCCTGGGTTGGACCAGATCACCGGACGCCGAAACGTAGAGCGTTCGGATCCCGTCACCATTTCGCGATTCGCCCCCCCAACCCTTGGCACGAACTCGCGCGAACATATTGGCCATGCCAAAGTATTGATCGTTCGTCCATTTTTCAAGCGGATGGTTGTGGCACTTCGCACATCCAATCGACAACCCCATGAACGCTTGGCACGCGTTCTCGGTCATCTCTTCCGGCGTTTGATGCAACGCATAAAAGTTCGTTGCTCCGTTCTCAGTGCTAACCCCAGTCGCTGTCAAAATTTCTTGCACGAATTTGTCCCACGGCATATTCTTGCTCACCGCATCGTGCACCCATTCGTAGTACGACTTGACCGCCGCAGGCCGAAGTCGCGTGCCGTTAATCAACAACATGTCTGAGAATCGATAGGACCAATAGTCCACATAATCGCTGCTGGCGAGCAAACGTTCTATCAACCGTTGTTTGGCATCCGCACTCGTGTCCGACAAATACTCGTCGCGTTCCGCAAGTGAGGGCAAACGTCCAACCGTGTCGAGTGTTGCCCGACGAATGAACGTTTCGGGATCGCACGGAGGTGACGGTCGCAATCTCAACGTTTCAAGTTGGGCCAGGTTCAAATCATCGATAAAGTTCTTGCGAGGCGAGTTTGCGTAAATTTCGGTCGAAACATCATAGGGAAACGGCACCGTCATGCGAGCGAGCATTACCTTACTGCCAAACCATACCAACACCGCACCTTCACCGCTTCCGCGCACAGTGACAACGCCGTCGCTATGAACCGTCAACACGACTTCATCGGTCGCCGTGAATTTTGCCCAGTGAGTTACGTCAACTGTTCGTCCACCGTCATAGTGGGCTCGAACAAGCACCTGCGTTGTGTCGCCGATCGATAGTAACGACCTCTCAGGCGTGACACTGATCCGAAGCAATTTTTCGTCATTGAGGCTCGGCCCAGATGCACCGCTTGCGATCCACTGAGCGAGCAAGTTGTAATCATCGGAACCTTGCTGGAGCTTCAAGCCTCCCTTGTGCGGTAGCGCGCCAGTCGGTTTGGCGAGCACAAGGCTTTGCCCTGGATCCGACAGCTCGACGCGACGACCTCGAGCTTCACGGGTCATCGAAAAGTAATCTGCATCCGCATCATAAGCACCTAATGTCAAACGAAACCCGCCTTTGCCCGCCAAAGCACCATGACATGCACCGGTGTTGCATCCATGGCGTGAGACGATCGATTGAATGTCTTGACGGAAATCAATCGGTCTTGATTGACCCGCGTTCTTGACGTCCACGCGTGCCTCGGAGACTTCGCCATTTACATCACGTGCAATGAGAGTGGCCTGTCCATCGCCCACTGGAACGGCGCGGCCATCTCGCACTTGCACAATCGCCTCGTCGCTTGATTGCCATGTGATTTGGTCCACAGCAACCATCCGACCGTAGTGCTCGCCACTTTGATCAACGACGACAAGCTTCTGGCTCGCCCTCGCACCGTCCAAGGTAAACGACACCGGCAGTACGGCGATCGAACGACCGCCGTCCGCGAATGCCGATGACATCCCAGTCGCTAGAAGCGCAAAGAAAACAGTGGTTGGAAGCAGTCGGTTCATGGGTCGGCAAGTCGTGCGAATGGACAACGGGATCAGTATCGAGGGGCCGCTGGGGTGATCGCCTCTAGGTGGATGGCTTTCGCCTCAAGCAAAAAGCTCGCGTATCTCGCGGACACCAAAATCAACGAGCGGAAACGGTCTTCCAGCAGGCCCTGGTAACTCAGCATGCAAGTCAAGCCCGAGACTCTTGAAGATCGTCGCGATGATCTCACCTGGTTGAGTCGGTCGATCTGCTGGAACAGCACCGATAGGATCACTCGCGCCTATCGCTCGCCCGCCCTGGACGCCACCGCCCGCAAACGTGCAAGAAAAACACTGTGGCCAGTGGTCACGACCGCCCGCAGGATTAACTTTCGGAGTGCGTCCGAACTCGGCTAATCCACATACCATCGTGTCTTCCAATAGACCTCGCTCGTGCAAGTCACCGATGAGCGCCGAATAGCCTTGATCATAAAGTGGCGCGACAATGTTCTTCATGCCCTCGATCGTGGTGAATGGCTTGCTTCCGTGGATATCCCAAGTGACTTCGTTGAACACCGTCAAGAACGTATTGATCGTTACGAACCGCACTCCAGCTTCGATCAAGCGACGAGCGAGTAAACAACATTGACCGAAACGATGCATCCCGTATCGCTCGCGGACCGCAAGCGGTTCTTTGCTCAAGTCGAACGCTTCGCGAGCTTGTGGACTGTTCATTAGTCGATACGCCGATTCGAAATTCGCATCGAACATCTTCGCCGATTCTGTCGCTTCGAACTCACTCATACGACCTTCGATTGCGTCGCGCATTCGACGTCGACGATCGATACGAACATCACCGAGTGTGGACGGCGGCAACAAGTCAGGAACTTTGAAGTCGGCTTGACTTGGATCCGCCATCAAGGCGAACGGGTCATACGCCTGACCGAGAAACCCGCCAGCTTGTCCGTTGGGCAAGTTGCCACCGCCGCGGCCCATCGTCTCTGGCAACACGACGTGAGCTGGCAAGTCGCTACGTCGACCACGCAGGTACTGAACCACTGCCCCCGCATGAGGATAGTTCACGCCGCCAGTGAACTGACGACCCGTTTGAAGCATCTGCCATCCAGCGTCGTGCACCGCCGCAGCCGTGTGATAGCACGAACGCACGATTGAGAATTTATCTGCAACACTTGCGTGGCCGGGCAAAATCTCTGAGATCTGGAAATCGCCCTTGGTCGAGATGGGCTTGAACGGCCCGCGAACTTCCGCCGGCGCGTCGGGCTTCATATCAAACGTATCGAGTTGGCTCGGCGCACCCAGATTGAAAATCATGATGCACGAGCGTTTGTCGTGCTTGGGATCGACGGCGCCAGTCTCTGCCGCCGCGAGGTACTGGGGCAGCCCAAATCCGATCGAGCCCAATGTCCCGATTTGCAAGAAATCGCGGCGAGTCATACCGTCACAAGTATGCGCAATTCCACGGCCAGAAAGGTTCAACATCGCAGCAACGCCAAAGGTGAAGGTACATCGATCTCACACTAGACGCTTCTAGAGTAACCGAAATTCACCTCGGGGGATTGGAAAGATGGGCCAGTAATTTGTACAAATCACGCATGCCTGATTCAAAACTTACTCGACGGCGACAGTTCTTTGAAAACGTGGCTGAACCAGCCTCGCTGCTCCAATTGTTCGATTTTGCACCAGGAATCTATCTCTACGTCAAAGACATCGAGGGGCGTTTCGTGGCGATCAACCAAGCACTCGTCACGATGCGGCGTGCCCGCAGCGAAGAGGAGTTGCTCGGCAAAACCGACCTGGATATTCACCCGGCTTACTGGGGTGAACGCTACCGGCGCGAAGATCGACGCGTGATGGAGTCTGGCTGTCCAATCGTGAACCAAGTTTGGCTCGTACCGGATGCCGACGGTCGTTTGGGGACATTCATTTCAAGCAAGATCCCACTTCGAGATCAACAGGGCCGCTGTATCGGGATCGCTGGTGTGATGCATCGCATGGACTCTGACAGCACGCGCATCGACACTCGACCGCTCGAGACCGCAACACGACTTATCGCCGAACGTTATTCCGAGAACCTCTCCGTTACCGACATCGCCAAGACACTGGGCTTGTCCACCAGCCAACTGAATCGCCGATTCAAGTCGCTCTACCAAATGTCGCCGAGCCAGTATCTGCAACGCGTTCGCGTTCACGAAGCAAGCCGCTTACTAGGCGAAACGGACGTATCAATGAGCGAAATCGCGTTGCGAACTGGTTTCTATGACCAGGCACACTTGACCCGAACGTTTCGCAAATGGATGGACATGTCGCCGCGACAGTTCCGACAGATTTCATTGCAAGGACAAATTCACGACAACCGGCAAGTGGTCGCTGGCGAATCGCCCTGAAGCGGTTTTGGGATCAAGCACCTCATGTGCATGGATTCGAACCCGATCATTGCACAGGATGTGATCGATCCGAGTCCCTGTAACGATTTCTTTGAATCCGTTCCAAGTCCCAGTGGGTCCCTTCGCGGGCTCACTCGATATCTCGCGGCTGTCTTTGAGCGAAACAACGCTACCGGACATGGCATTCAACATCGGTTGCGATTCTTGGTTCGCGTTGAAGTCACCCATCGCTATCACGGCAAGGTCACCGGCCATGTCATCGACTCGACGAGCGAGCAATATTCCCGACTGGTCTCGAGCTATGCTTCCGCGGTGATCAAAATGTGTATTGAAGACATAAAATTGCTTGGAATCGGCTTTCGTTTCGAGCAACATCCAAGTCACGGTGCGAGGCAACGCAGCATCCCATCCGGGTTTTCCAACAGTCTCCGGTGATTCCGATAACCAAAACGTACCACGCTCGATCGCCGAAAATCGATCTTTCCGAAAACCGATGGGAGCCATCTCGCCACCCACTTTGCCATCGTCGCGACCGACGCCATACCAAACCCAGTCGGGAGTACCCGCTTGAATCGCTTCGAGTTGGGCCAAGACCACTTCCTGCAAACCAGCAACATCAGCTTGCTGGATCGTCGCGATAACGGCTTCGCGGCGATTGGACCAAACATCTTCGCCGTCGGACTTGTTCAAGTAACGAATATTGTAAGTCATCGCGCGAAGGGGCTCGACTGCGAGGCTTATCGTGGACGCCGCTGGGACGACGAGCAAAGCAAAGAGGATTGCCAATCGCGGCAGTAAGAAGATGTTCACGAGTCATGACTCCAGGGATGGTGGCAAAGTAAAACGAACCTGAGGTCAAGCACCCCTGTCCGGACAAGCGTTGATTCTACGTACTTTCGCATGCGTCGGGGTTCGGTGCATACTGGACACTCAATCGCATCGTTCTTGAGAGCTCGCATTGCCCACCACACGCCCCAACACGTTTCCAAAAACGGATCGACTGACACGATCAACGGACATCACGCTCGTCTTGAAAAAAGGTGAATGTGTTGCCGACGGTGTGCTGGTATTGTTCGCCATTCGCAAAGAACAAGGATCGTCCACGCGATTGGGCGTTACAATTCCCAAAAAAACAGGAAATGCAGTCGCTCGCAATCGATGGAAACGATTGATTCGAGAATCGTTTCGAACGCAACGCGATCGGATTCCAGACGGGTTTGACTTGGTCATCCGTCCCAAGAAAGACGCGGTCCCGAGTTGGGAAGCGATCCAGCGGAGCGTTCCCAGCCTCGCTCGCCGCGTCACCAAACGGTTTTCATAGCCAGCAAGATTATCTATACCGGTAGCGAGAGACTCCTGCCGAACCCGTACTCTATACCGGGAGCGTGAGGCTCCTGCCGAACCAGTACTCGGCTTAGCAGGGGCTTCGTCTTCCTATTGGCTCGCGTTGGATGGTATTTTTTTCTCTGCCGGTCGCCAAAAATCCCCGCAAGCAAGAATCTCACAACCTAAAGTCCAGCGAGCCGGTTATCGGCGTCACCGAAGCGATCGAGTCGAACGTCCATTCGATCCATCAGCGACAGATACATACTGCACAGTTTCCGATCTTCATCGCTCTTGCCGACGTAATCGAGAACTCGTCCCGTCTCGAGCGTTCCGCCGAGTCCGCCTGTTAGCAACACAGGGACTTTACTTGAATCATGTGCATTTCCCGACCACATGCTGGAAATGAACAGCAAACACGAATGATCGAGCACCGTTCCTTCTCCCTCGAGCATCGAGTCAAGCTTGCTGGCGAGGTAGGCATATTGGCTACAGTAATACGTTGAGATCCGTTCGTACTCGTCGGAACGATCATCATGCGAAGCGGAGTGATGCGTGCTCTTGACGTCCAAGAACGGATAAAAAAGTCCGGACAAGTCACGATTAAGAAGTAACGAAGCAACTCGCGTCTTGTCGGTTTGAAATCCTATTGCAACGATGTCGCACATCAATCGCATGTGTTCGCGGATGTCCTCGGGCAGCCCATCCTCCGGACGCTTCATCTCCATCAACGCGACACCACGATCGCGAGCACGCGTGTCAGCTTTATCCTTCACCGCTCGCATCGATGCAGCACGTTTCTCGACTTCGCGGACGCTGTTGAGATACTCATCAAGCTTTGCGCGGTCCTCGGAACTGACGCGTCGGCTCAATGACAATGCATCTTCGCGGACACGGTCGAGAATACTCTCGTTGCGTCGGCTGCCGCGGTTTTCAAACAGCGTATCAAAAGCGAGCGACGGGTACACTTCCATCGGCACTGGCGAAGTGGCGTTTTGCCACGAGATATGCGAGCTATACGCCATGGAGAAATTGGTTTCGTGGTAACCCGTCACCGGTTGTTCGCATCCAAGCACCAGACTCGGGACGATTGTGTCCTCTTGGAAATGATTGGCGAGCACTTGATCCATGCTGATGTCGCCACGCAACTCCGAACCTTTCTTGAGCGAGGCGCCCGACAAAATATTGCCTGTTTGTCCAGGATGAATTCCGACATCGGTGGCATGCACGTTGAACAACCCCGTGATGAAATTCAACTTTGTCTTCACAGGTTCCAGCGGCGCCAAACTCTTGCCGAGTTCCATCGTTTCGCCAGCGCCCTTTGCCCACCAATGGTCACGGTTGATTCCACATCCCATAAACAAGGCGGCGAATCGTTTGGGAATCGTTGAACTGGGTTCGCTAGCTTGTGTACCTTCCGGAGCCGTATCGACTCCCCAAACGGGAATCGATTCCAGCCAAGGCAGCGTCATCGCAACGCCGGTGCCTCGCAAAAAAATGCGGCGCGAAACGGAAGTTCGTTTTTGTCGATTCGGTGAGTTGATCATGGACTTGTTCACATCGAGATGCGGTTGATTGGGCAGCTAAAAAGCACGTTGATTCAAAAACTGGGGGCTGGTGACGATCGATTCGACCAAACTACCGAAGCGGTAATTTTCTGTGGCAAGTTTCGCTTGCATGATGGCGATTGTTTCTTCGTCGGAGAGTTGTAGTGTTCGCGACAATCCGTACGCGAGCAGTTGCCGGCACAGGTTTTCGATAAAGTCCTGTTGGCGATGGTTGCGAATATACGACTTGAGCCCCTGGAGTCCCTCGCCATGCGTGCCGTTGGGAAAATCGACTGTCGCGTCAATTTCCCGACCACCAAGATCGACTTCTCGTCTTTCGCCGACGACGCCATAACCTTCAAAGACGAGTCCAAAGGAGTCGATTTTCTCGTGACAGGCTGCACACGAAATATCCTCGCGATGACGAGCCAATGACTCTCGGAGCGTTAAGTCGCCCAGCTTGGATTCGTCGCTGGGTAACTCCGGCACACTCGCCGGCGGAGGCGGAATGTGCTCACCGAGCATTCGTTTGACCAACCAATTTCCTCGCTTGACGGGGCTGGTTCGCAAGCCAGGCGAATTACTCGTGAGGAACACCGCCATCGGCAACAAGCCACCTCGGCCATACTGGCCTGCACCCTCCAAACGCAGCCAATCGGACGCTTCGTTGCGAGAAAAGTTCATTTCATAATGCTTGGCCAATTCCGCATTGACGAACGTGTAATCTGCATCCAGAAAATCCAACACCGATCCATCACGCTTGGCCACATCAACAAAGAATCGAATCGGCTCTTCGAACATTGCTTGGCGCAACTCGTTGGTGAACTGCGGAAATCGTTCTCGCTCGACACCCTGGTGTTGCTCGAAGCGACGAAAGTCCAACCATTGACCAGCGAACTCAATCGCAAAACCTCTCGCTCGCTCGTCGCGGAGCATTCGACGCGCCTGTTCGAGCAAGACATTCGGATCGCGAAGCTTGCCCCGAGACGCAAGATCCAACAGCGTCCGATCGGGCATGCTCGACCAAAGAAAGTAACTCAATCGGCTTGCCAACGCGAAGTCATCGAGTGGTTGCACTGGAATCGACGAGGCGTTGATAACGACATCGTCGAGTTCAACCGTCGCGGGCAAATCCGCACGATAGTTGAAGTGCGGCGACATCAAAATCGCGACAAGTCCATCACGAATGGCTTGGTCATGCGTCAAACCTTCTTCTTCACGAAGCACTCGATAAAACCGAACCAAGTCTTCTCGCTCGGTGGTCTCGATCGGTCGACGAAATGCTCGCTCCACTATGTTGACAAGCCCATCGAGATGCAAGGGTTCTGACTCACGGCGAAGTGTCTCCAGTCGGCGGAAGGTATCCGACATGCCTTGAAAGTAATCCTCAATCGCTTCAAGAGCCGTCTCGCTTGCTTCATTTCGCGAGGACTTCGCAAGATAGAGTTCACACAACTGGCGAACTTTTTTCTCCGAAATGCAGTCCTTGTCTTCGGCACGAAATAGATCGAACTCGGAGTCACGCATGAACGCCGAGTCCGTTCGGTCGAACCAGATGAAGCCTGCGTATTGACGCATCGGCGCCGATGCAACGAAATCAAGTTCAAGCCACAGTTGATCCAATTCGTCTCGCTGGGGTTTGCTGAGCACCAACTTGCAAAGCGGCTCATCGTCACGAAAATAGCCCATTTGACTGTGAAAACCTGCACTTAGGTAACGACCTGTGAGCGATTTTTCACCGTTCGGATCAAGGTAGACGCGGGCCCGCTCGGAGACAAAAAAAGCGTCAGGAAACGTTTCGCAAAATCGCTGCAGCGAATTCTCGTACTCGCGAAGCGACTCCGCATCCGTGGGAACAACCAGTTTCTCAAGAGCTTGTTCGCGTGATTGCAAGTCGTCGGAGAACTTCAGCTCTGCAATCTTCTCGGCGCCGCCGGCGTATCGCATTCGATTGGCAGCAAATTGACGATTCTTCCAAAGCACAAGCGGCTGGGATCCGTTGTGGACGCCCGGCGCCGTTAAGTTCGCGACGTGTGGAACGAGGGCATCGCGGAGCTGGGTGACCAAGTCGCTCATTTGTTCGCACGCTTCGCGTACCGATGACTGATGAGATGCTTGACTAGGCGTCGACGCGTCCGCGGGGAGTTCCCTCCATAGTTCGCGCAGCGCCGCTATCGGACCGATGGATTCCGAGTCCTCGCTGAGCGTCTTCCAAATCGTTGTTAAGTAGTGGACGCTCAATCCTTGCTGTTGAGCCAGTTCATCAAGAGTGATCTCGCCGGCATTGCGTTCGCTTCGGTGCTGGAACTCCCACGCCGCAAGAAAGTAGTCGGCATAGTCAACTTGGTGTTGTTGGTAGAATTCGATAATTCGATTGACACAGTACTTGTCACAATCCGTCTCCGTGACCACGGGATGCGGCGCAAAATCCAGACCGGTGGGTGTAAGCACAAGGTGGTCCGAGACGAGACGAGCAGCTTCGAGATACTTCTTCACAAGGGCTGGCGACATCGTCAGCGACTCGCCGGTGTTGTCAAAGCCGGCCTCGTTCGCAGGATCGATTGGGAACTCCGCAGTCGGTCGAATGTCGACACCCGTTAAGTCTCGAATCGTGTTGTCGTACTGAGCGTTACTGAGTCGGTGAGCGAGCACGATCCCGGGATCGCCACTGGTTCGCTTGGCTTCACGGGTGCGGACGTCGGTAATCCATTGGATGACGTCGCCTCGCTCGGCATCGCTGGGTTGCGCGTCTGCATCTTCGGGCGGCATCTCGTCCCGCTCGATGCGATCCAGCACCGTGCTCCAACGTCGAAAATCTTTCGTGACCTCATTCAATTGCGAATAAGCCCCCAGATCCAAATCACCTTCGATCGTCTCAGCCGAATGACATTCGAAACAGTACCGCGATAGAAAGGGCTGGACCAAACTCTCAAACGAGGCTTGTACCGTCCCCGAAACAGCATCGCCGACCACTTCAATTTCAGCGGACCATGCGTTTCGCGAACAGACGACGAGCAGTGAGAGAGTGATCAGAAGGCGGTGCATTGGCGGAGTCGTCGAGATGGCGGGAGAACGGCGGGGTACACAGCCTGTTACACAGCCCGGTACGGTGGGAGAACGAATCGCGGAGGCAATTTCGGGCGATTTCGGCTCCCTCCCATCATAACCGCAATTCCATCCGGCAAACCGAGCAAATGCGGCGGGAGACGCTCCCCCTTTCGCACTTCGATGAGCTTCGCGAAACTTTGCGACTTGATCCCTCGCGAAAAGAAAAAAACTCATGAAATACGTCATTATCATCCCCGACGGGTGCGCCGACGAGCCGATTGACGACCTCGGCGGCAAGACACCCCTCCAAGCCGCTCGGCTTCCAGCCATGGACGCGTTGGCTCGAGATGGAATGCTAGCACTCGCAAATAATACGCCTTCGCACCTTCCAGCCGGCAGCGAAGTCGCCAATTTGTGTCTGCTTGGGTATGACCCAGACGTCTATTTCACTGGGCGTGCCCCGCTCGAAGCTGCGGCGCAAGGCATCACGCTGGGCAAGAATGACTGGGCTGTTCGCTGTAATCTCGTTACTGTCGACGACCAAATCATGGTCGACTTCACCGCCGACCACATCCGCAGCGACGAGGCGACAGAGCTTCTCGCGTCCGCACAAACTGAACTGAACGAAAAAGGCGACTGGACCGACGCGGAACGCAACATCGTTTCGCGGTTCCAATTCGTTCCTGGAGTCAGCTATCGAAACTTGCTGATCTATCGCGGCGACGATTCCGTCCCAGCCCCTTTTTCGAGCGACACCCGTTCAAGTGCTCCGCACGATTTAACCGACCTCAGCGTCAGCGACGATTTCCCGCGAGGCCCAGGAAGCGAGTTGCTGGTGCGATTGATGAACGCATCGGCTGAGTTATTCGCAAATCATCCTGTCAACGCGAAGCGAGTTGCTCAAGGCAAACGTCCAGCGACGAATATTTGGCTGTGGGGTCTCGGCGGCGCTCCGAACTTACCATCGTTCAAAGAGAGACACGGCGTACAGGGTGTGATGATCACTGCCGTGGACCTACTCCGCGGAATCGCGGCACTCGCGGGTTGGCCGCGAATCGAAGTCGAAGGAGCGACGGGATACCTCGATACAGATTATTCGGCGAAAGGTCGCGCGGCGGTAATGGCACTCGAAACCTATGATCTCGTCTGTGTTCACGTCGAAGCACCCGATGAAGCATCACACGAAGGCCGTCACGATGCAAAGATCGAAGCACTCGAGCAAATCGATACACACGTGGTGGCTCCGCTTGCCGAGGCACTCAAGCGTTACGGCGACTATCGAATCCTCATCACGCCCGATCATCCCACTCCCTGTGGAACCAAAAAACATAGCCATGGAATGGTGCCACTCGTGATCGCCGGTAGTGGAATCACGACCGACCCTCAGTCGACCTATGACGAAGTCGCAGCGACGGCGAGCGGCAAACGATTTGACCATGGCTGGGACTTGATGAACGAATTCATTAAGCACTGATCAATGATTTCCACCCCTGTTGTCTTCAAACGTTCAACTTAAACGTTCAACTTAAACGTTCAACTTAAACGTTCAACTTCAACTTCAACTTCAACTTCAACTTCAACTTCAACTTCAACTTCAACACTCACGCTTGCTCCCATGTCGCTCATTGTTCAAAAGTTTGGTGGTTCCAGCGTCGCGGACGTCGAAAAAATTCGCGCCGCAGCCCGCAAAGCGATTCGTGCTCAACGGCAAGGGCATCGCGTTGTCGTCGTGGTCAGCGCCATGGGTGAGCAAACCGACGTGCTGCTCGATCTAGCAGGCAAGATTTCGGACAACCCGCCAGCGCGTGAGATGGATATGCTGCTCAGCACCGGCGAGCAAGTCAGCGTCTCACTGGTGGCGATGGCGATCCACGAACTAGGCGCTAAAGCGGTCAGCCTCACCGGTGGCCAAATCGGTATCCGAACCGACAGCAGTTACAGCAAAGCTCGAATTCAATCGATCTCAACGGAGCGCATCGAACGATTGCTCGACGAAGGAAACATCGTCATCGCAGCCGGATTCCAAGGTATCGACGATGATCTCAATATCACGACTCTCGGTCGTGGCGGTAGTGACACGACGGCTGTGGCGTTGGCTGCAGTCCTCGGCGCCGACGCCTGTGAGATCTACACCGACGTGGATGGTGTCTACACCACGGATCCTCGCATCCTGCCCGAAGCCCGACGCGTCCAAGTCATTAGTTATGACGAAATGCTGGAACTGGCGAGCCTTGGTGCTGGCGTGATGCACAATCGTTCGATCGAGTTCGCCAAGAAATTCAACGTTCCCATCCATGTTCGAAGCAGCTTTTCGGACACCGAAGGAACCATGATTGTCGATCAACCCGAGTCGCAAACCGTCGCCGTTTGTGGCGCCGCGATGACGCGAGATGAGGCTCGCGTGACAGTGCTTGGGGTACCCGATGTTCCCGGCAAGAGTCTGCTCATTTTCTCAGCGATTGCGGCGTGCAAGATCGCCGTCGATATGGTCGTACAAAACGTCGGTCGCAAAGGCCGAGCCGATGTCTCGTTCACCGTACCTCGAGGCGAGCTGAAAGCAACCCTCGCGGCCGTCCGTGGGATACTCGACCAAGTGGGCGCGGAAGGTCTGACGCACGACGATGAAGTCTCCAAAGTCTCGGTCGTCGGCGCTGGCATGGCCCAGCAAACAGGTGTCGCATCGCGAATGTTTCGCGCTCTCGCGGATGCTGGAGTCAACATCCAAATGATCACGACAAGCGAAATCAAAATCTCTGCACTCGTTCCACGTAATCAAGCCAACGATGCGCTTCGAGCTGTGCACCATGCGTTTGATTTGCACCAGACGCCGCCAGACGCCAAATCCTGGAACCAAATCAAAGACGCTCGCAAAGATGACGCTGATGTGGACACGCTCGTCAGCCGATTGCATGATGCGACTCTTGAAGCACTCACGTTGACCGGTATTTCCGTGGCCGGAAATCAAGCTCGCGTTACGCTTTATGGTGTTCCCGATAAACCTGGTATCGCCGCTGATATTTTCGAGACGATCGGGCGTGAAGGGATATTCATCGACATGATCGTCCAGGGTTACGATGGCGAAAATGGTTCCACAAGCGTCAGCTTCACGGTCGACGAACCAGAACTTCAACGATCACTCGACGTCGCTAAAAGTATCTGCAAAACGCATTCGATGCGCGATGTGCAGGGTGGCGGCTCAATCGCCAAGGTAACCGTCAGCGGTATTGGGCTGAGAAGTCACACACAGGTCGCCACGTTGCTCTTCAACAGCCTATCGTCCAATGAGATCAACGTCGAAATGATCAGCACCAGTGAACTGCAGGTAAACGCCGTGATCGATTCAGCCAAGAGCGACATCGCTTTGGCTGGCCTTCGATTGGCCTTTGCAGATGCACTGCGATAGCCTCACTTGACCCGGAAATGCATCCCCAACGCTCGGGTGGTGATGATCGTGGACGACCACCCAAAGTCCGTCACCTCCTCCATGGCGAACTCCGCCTGAATCGAGGACTCGGTCTCGATCGGCGGATCTGCGGAGGGGGCTTTCGAGGTGGTACAGGCGGATTTTCAGGTCGAAACGGCCTGGCCGTTGCCTGCGGTACTGCGAAACGCTTGCTTTTCCGCTTGGAGTTGGCTTGGGTGGCGAGTATTCTTGAGCGGTAGACGTCAGAAATTACAGTGTTCCTGGGGAGCGGAGTCGAGCCGGTTATGGCCATTACTTCGTTGGAACGTTTGTAATCCGCCTCATCCGACGTTCGACATGTCCGTCATTACCTGGAAACTTCTCCAATGCGACGGACGAGGCAACCCTTTACTTAAGGACTATTTCTGTGATTCACATGCCACGAATTTCCCAACATTTCGTCATCCCAGCCCTCGCGATCTTGTTAGGCGGGACCTCGCTTTTGCATGCCAATGCCGCCGAAGCCGTACAGGCCGCGGACGAAGCGCCGACTGAGCTTTTCGCAGCGATGGACGCTGGCCAAGTCGAAGTGCGATTCATTCCACAGGATGCCACGAAAGCCAACATCCTTGTCAAGAACCTGACCGACAAACCACTCAATGTTCGCATCCCAGCCGCTTTTGCGGGCGTTCCAGTACTTGCTCAAGGCATGATGGGCGGTGGCATGGGTGGTATGGGTGGCGGTGGTATGGGTGGCGGTGGTATGGGCGGCGGTGGCGGTGGCGGCCAGGGCATGGGCGGTGGCGGCGGTATGGGAGGTGGCATGGGCGGAGGCATGGGTGGTGGCGGCATGGGTGGTGGCGGCATGGGCGGTGGCTTCATGCGTGTCGGTCCTGAGAAGATGCAAAAAATTTCGGTGACGACCGTATGTCTCGAACATGGAAAACCCGACCCGAATCCCCGTATGGCCTACACCATTGTTCCGCTTGAGAAATTGACATCCGACAATCGCGTTCGAGCGTTGTGCGAAGCCTTGGGTAACGGCCAAGTTGCTCAAAACACAGCGCAAGCTGCCGCTTGGCACTTAATGGATGACATGAGCTGGGAAGAACTCTCGGTGAAGAATCGCGTTGAGAGCAAGTACGTTGGCACAATTCGCTGGTTTTCACCCTTGGAGTTGCGCACAGCGTTCACCGTCGTGAGCGAAGTCACGCGAATCGCTAGCGAAGCCGCACCAATTACGAATAGCTCGGAGGCCGCTGATGAATCCGCTGAACGCGAAGCGGCATTAAGTAAGTCCTAATCGAATTTCGAAGCCGCCAACTCTTTTCGGTGGGAACATGATCCCGATCGAAAACTCTGGCGAATCAACCGGATGCGATGCGGCGGTTCTGGCCTTCAGCCGGAACCGCCGTTTTTCGTTAGATTCAGCGGCAATTCATGGCTTCGTTGGAGCAAACTGTGCCATCGCGAGTGTGCACGAAGAACTCTGCGTCGAATCGAAAGTTGTGCTCAGGCGACAAGTCGTTGGCTTCCTTTGTCGCAAGAATGTCCACGTCAGGTCGATGGCCGAGGCACAAGACATTCGAATTCGCCAAGCAACACGCCTTCACCACTCAACTGAAATAGAGGTTTATTCGCATGAGCATTGACGACACGGAGTCGGACACCGAACCAGATGCCGGACCCATCGAAACGCTCCGACTTGCTGACCTACTAAAACGACGCGGTCTTGTGGGAACAGGCGGGGAAGCGAAGATTCGCATCCAGTCCGGTGAAGTGACCCTCAACGGTGAAGTCGAGACCCGACGCCGTAAGCAACTCGCCATTGGTGATCGAGTTCAACTTGGCGACATGATCGTCGATGTAGCACAAACTGATTTCGGCTCCCACGACCTCAACTAACGCCAGCCCCCGTCCGTACAAACGCTGGCGCCGACGCCAATGAGTTTCGTTAGCCGATCCTGCACAATCACGTAATCTTTGCGGACTAGGTGGTTTTCGATGGGATGAGACGCGCCAGGACAAGTCAACGTTGCTTTACGTCGATCAATGTCTACGGACGCCTCGTATCTCGATGGCATGCGTTGTTATTGACCACCGCTTGGCGGAAGGACCTGCCAGTATGAAACGAACGGCACGAAAAACTAGAATTCTCCTAGCGATTTTGGGAGTTGGCTTGTTTGCGTCGAGTGCATCCGCGGACTGGCACTCGTTCTGGCACAACGTCCACGTCGGAGCGCAACGAAACAATGCATGGCCCGACCCGTTTAACGAAGCGGATGCGATGCAAGTGGTGGCGCCTTTCGAAGTCATGAAAAATAACGGCTGGCGCGTTCACAACACGATCGGCCATGAGCTGTTTCGCAGTGGTGACGGAGCGTTACTTGCTTCCGGTAACAAACGCGTCGAATGGATTGCTAGCCAAGCGCCGACAAAACGTCGCGATGTCTATGTCATGCGTGGCCGCACCGCGGAAGAAACCCAAGCAAGGGTGACGTCCGTGCGTCAAAGCCTCGCAAGTCTTGGCACTGCGAATCCACCACAAGTCTGGGTCACGGACATCGAACCGACGACTGCGTCGGGCGCTTGGGCAACACAGATCAATCGCAGCTGGCTCCAGGAACTTCCAACACCAAGGCTGCCCGATACAAGCTCGTCTGGCAAAGAAGGCGTCGCCAAGTAATCTCAACTGCACTTAAGTACACAGCAAGGCTGCTTTCGAAATTCGGAAGCAGCCTTTTTTCGTTTTTTAACCCGTGCGCCAAAGTCGGACTGGAGTCGCCCTGAAAGTTGTTCCGATCCCATTAAATGGATTAACTAGAAATATCCGAATCACCCGACACTGGCTTCGCCCGCCAGTTTCACATAGCCATTCGATACGGGGACCCCACCGTGACCATATCCAGAACTAAACATCGTACGCTCGCAGGTATGATCGCCGGCACCACCCTCGTGCTTTCGACAGGCTGTTCCACCGGCGGAATGTCGCTCGCATCGATGAACCCCTTTGCTAAGTCTGCGACGACGATTTCCGACTCGACGAATACCGAACCGTCGGTGGGATCCAAGATTACTGGATCGATCGCCTCAACGGCTCAAGGTGCTCGAAACCAATTCGCAACCGTCGGCACTACGGCAAAAAGTGCCGCTGGAAAAACCAAAGCGACGTTCACCGGTTTCTTCACCAAGTCCGAAACGAATACAACCAGCGACATCGACAAAACGGACCCGTTGAGCTTAGAGAACAAACCGACCAGCATTGGTCCAGAAGTTTTTGTCGCCAACGGACAACTCTGGGAATCGACGGGTAACTTCCCCAAGGCGATGGAAAGCTATACCAAAGCCCTGGAGAGTGAACCAAACAATGCACCAGCGCTCACGAGCATCGCTCGTCTGCACTTCCGTCAGGACAACTACGCGCAGGCCGCCGAGTTCTTCCAAAAAGCGATTCAACGATCTCCTGAAGACGCGGGTTTGTTTAACGATCTTGGCTTAACGCTAAGTAAGCTCGGCAATCATGCCGCAGCGGAACAGGCGCTCGGTCGCGCATTACAGCTCGCACCAGACTCCTCGCGATATGCGAACAACCTAGCGAGCGTCCGATTTGACGCGGGTAACGCCACAGGTGCGTATGAAGTGCTTTCGAAAAACAACAAAGCACCCGTGGCGCACTTCAATATGGCTTACTTGCACTACAAGAAAGGTCAATTGGACTTAGCACGAACGCACTTGACTCAGGTTGTCGCGAGCGAAAACGAAGCGAATGGTGACACCGCCGTCAAACGAGCCGTGGATCGCTCACGCGAGATGCTCGCGCAGATCGACGGAGCCGCATCGACCATCGCTCAAGCGGCACCGCAAGCGACGATCGCCGCTCGCCAGTTCCTTGGAATGGAAACTCCCACCACGCCCGTGCAACAAGTGAGTCAAAACATTTCAGCAACGCCGACGCCACCTGTCTCGCTGAAGACATCGGGAACACCCGTTACTACAGCAACACCCACGATGCCTGCCAACCCAGCACCAGCACAGGCACCAACAACGTCAACGTTGTTCACACTGCCACCGAACTTTGCCAACCCAGCGTCAAATTAGCCGCCAGCAATCCTCCGTCATGAGCGGCCTTGGCGCTAGCCACCGGCAAGTACCCTCCCCATGAACGGCTTTGGCGCTAGCCACCGGCACGTTCCCACCACACGAGCAACTAAATCGCCAGCCGCCAGCAAGTCAGCATCAAGCAAGGCCGGCGGCTAGCGCCAAAGCCGCTCATGAAACGAGGAATACTCGTTTTTGGCTTTGAGTCGGAGCCTGTGAATCGAGCGATTCGATGTTGGCAAAAAGTCGCAGTATCCTTCACGGCCCAAACGCTGCGAAGCACCATCATGCACTAGGCATCTTCGTTGACTAGTGATCTTCTTCTGGGACCGGACCGCCGTAGATTTCCGGATGCGGAATCGGCTGGCTGTGCAATCGAGCTAAAGCATTTGCTGCCGCGCGCTGCTCAGCATCTTTCTTGTTGTTTCCCCAAGCTGGCGGAAACGTTTGATCGCCAATGACTGCGGCAATCAAGAACGCCTTGCGATGATCCGGCCCGGCTTCTTTCACCATCCGATAGATCGGAGTGTTCGCTAGATCTCGCTGAGCGTACTGCTGTAACGACGACTTAAAGTTGCCGCCGCCTTGGCTTTCAATCGCAGCAAAAACCTCACCAGCCAACCATTTCTTCAGTCTTGGACGCACAACGTCTATGCCACCATCCAGATAGATCGCAGCGACAACCGACTCGAAGACGTCGCTGACAAGCGAACGCGGAAAACTCCGATTTCGAGTCACACCTCGCCCCACGATCAAACAGCGATCCAAACCCAAAGTACACGCAACTCGTCCACACGAGCGGCGACTTACAACGCTCGATTTGATCTTCGTCAAATCACCTTCACTGTATTCTGGATACTCCTCAAAGAGCCATTGGCAAACCGTCAGCCCCAGGATGGCGTCACCTAGAAACTCCAGTCGCTCGTTGCTAGCCAATCGATGAGTCGCGCCCGACGCATGGGTGAGCGCGGACAACAGCAAACCTTCGTTCTTGAACGTGTAGTCAATGATTTCTTGACAACGAACGAGCTTTGACGCTTGGTCACCTTCGATGCCAGTGACCTCATCGACCAAATGAACATCGACGTCGTCCGTACCACTGTGGTGCGTTGATGATGAATGCGATGATGGAGAGTGAATTGAATCCGGGTCGGCCACAAAATACTCGCGTGTGATCGGATTGCCACGAGCCACAACACTGCCGGAACACACAACTCAACGAGTCGTGGTTCACCGTCACTGTCCACAGCCAACATGTTCAATCAATGAGGGAAATGCGTTCGAAATTTAACGAACGTCACACGCCGGCGAGCGGGAACAGTTCCCGACCGCCGGTGAGAGACGC
>JBGSNA010000389.1:0-15255 GCA_041739875.1 Pirellulaceae bacterium | reverse complement strand
GTGTTTCTTTGGTAAACCGATCGAGCAGAGTTTGGATCAAGATTTTCTCCTAGAGCGAAGCTTTTCCAGATTCTATGCATCAACTGAAATTCGCCAACTCGCAACCCAAATGCAACTCAAAATGCTAGCTTGAAAGGGATGGCGTGCACTGCCTATGGTGAAGTGAAGGGGCGCTGAAATGTCTTTGGAAGTTTTCGCCTGTCGTCTGAGTCGGAACAGGCGTCTAGGGCGATCCAACAGCAATGCGAGATTGTGCTTGGCATCGCAGATTGGTGGCTTAACCCTCGTACTGGGGAGTCTTTTGACTCCTCAAAACTTCGGTGCGAAGTTGCGGATCGGGCGGAAGTCAAGCGTGCGGCGGGGACGGTGGAGAGTTTCGCTCAAGTAGCGATTCGCAACGGCCAGCGCTGGCTGTGTGTATGGGAGAACTCGCTCGGTATGTCGTCTCCGCCCTTTGTCGTCTTGGTGGGAAAAACAAATGAAATCCGGTGCAGTTGCTGGCAATTCGTGTGCCGAACAATAGGAGCATTGCCTCATTTGCGGATGTCGTAACAGAGCATCTCTTCCTGATCGCGAAGATAAAGTCGACCACTCGCGACCACGGGATGAGCCCAGCTCTTGCCGTTATCAATGCCGATCTTGAATTGGCCTTTGAGTTGGTAGCCCTGGGTCTTGGCTTCGATCAAGGCCATCGTGCCATCTTCGTAGCGAAAATACAGATGTCCGTCGGCTGCAACCACGGCAGCCGACCCTGAACCTGGGCCGCGACCGGGACGCCATACATCGCGGCCGGTGGGCAAATGGAAACAGACCGGAAAGCCGTTATTGTGACCGTGTCCCATGAAAACATGTTCGCCGATCAGCACCATTCCGCCGTGATGATTTTGCAACTCCTTGGCTGGTTTGTACCAAACTTCTTGGGCGTTGATGCGACCTCGTCCTCCAGTCAACTGCAACAGTGCTGAGCCACCGTCACCATAACCGCTCGAGCAAAATACATAGTTGCCTGAGATGATCGGCGTTGGCACATTCGCGGTTCCGTTGGCCACACGGTTGTAGCCCCAGAGAAATTGGCCAGTCGCTGCTTCGACTCCAATCACACCTCGGCCAACGAGTTGCACGTATTGGCGAACGCCGGCTGCCTCACTTACAACAATCGACGAGTAGCCCGCGCCATCTTGGCCTGCCGTTCCAGGGTTCGGTGGGAGTAGCGATTTCCAAATCACATCGCCTGTACGTTTATTGAGCGCTGCGAGTGCCGCGTCGGGTGCGCCTGGAGTCACAATCAGTCGGTCGCCATCGACCAATGGCGATTCACTGTACCCCCACGACGACATCATCTTGCCGCCAAAGTCACTCGCAAAGTTCTTTCGCCAAACCTCGGCGCCGGTCTCGGCATTCGCACAGAGCAAGTCGCCGCCATGCGAGACGGCGAACACGAGATCACTGTCGACGGTCGGCGTGCAATTCGGCGCGTCACCGCTACCGACCGGCGTTGCCCAGAGCACATTACCGTCCTCGGCATTCATTGCAACGAGACGAGTCTCACCACCGAATTTGCCAAGCGTGTAGTTGCGATTTTCGGTAACAGCGACGCTTGAGTATCCGCTGCCAAGCTCGGACGCTTTCCAAAGTATCGGCGGACCATCGCTCGACCACTCGTTGAGTAGGCCAGTTTCCGTGCTGATCCCATCACGATTCGGCCCGCGCCATTGCGGCCAAGTTCCCGCGACGGCAACTTTGGTCTCCGGCGAAGAGGCATCCAGCGAAGATGCTGTATCTGTCGGAGATTGGATTGTGCGGTTCGAACGTGGCGAACGGGGTATCGTCGACATTGTCGGTTTCGCGAGCCGCTTGGCGATCGTTTGATCGTCGGCACCGAGTCGGCCCAGCGGGATCTTGATCTCGCGACCGTCTTCGCGCCGCAGCGTCAATTCGTCGCCTTCGAGCGAGACGAACGACGCCATTGTCTTAAATGTTCCAGTCTCGTCGGTCCACTGGCGCATCTCCGCGACCGCGTCCTGGCCGAGCGATGCATTCGCACCACCCACCCACAGGGAACCCACAAGAAACAACGCCGCTATAAACTTCGACACATTTCGCATCTTTATTATCTCAAGAAATTTGGTCACCCGAGCGATCGCAATCGGCTGTGACAGGGACTGGTTGACGGGGGTTCGTTGGCCCACGACTGGTGGACTCGAATTCCGTCCGTATTCATTATCGTAACCAAAAGGTTCATCGCGCTGACACCTCGGAAACTTGCTATTCGCTGTCCCCATTCGTAGGGCAGGATTGCATCCTGCCTTGGCAGGTTAAAAAACGTGCTCCACGTTTCTCTTGACATGAACGACGGAGTGTTCTCCAAACGATTGCTTAAACGCCAACGACGTGGACGTCGAGACGCGAGCTCAGCATAGCAGGTGACCACTGGATACGCTAAACGCTTGAAGGTCGATCAGCTCCTTGTTCGGTTTTCGCGCATCGCGATTGATTCGAATGCGATTTCAAAGGATTTGTTGGGGACATGTCACTGATGTTCAGCGGCTTACCCTCGCATGTTCCCAATCGTTCAACGAACAAATCCGACAATTGACGGAAACTCTCGCTGGCACAAGTGGTTTGGAGGACTGCAAAACATGCGTATCGTATGACTTGCATCGAGAATTTGCACGTCGCGAGCTAACTGATTTGCACTCGCTTCGACACGCAGTCGCTTGTTGATATATCCTGTGAACTCGTGTGCAGTTTGTGCAATGAATTTCAAATTCTTTTGGACGACAGGTTATCTCGGAATGGCAGTTGCGATGTTCTCCATTCGACAAGTACCAGCCATGTTGCGTTGGTACAGGCGGATAACTTGGACTGTCTCACCGAGTTGAGACAAACGATGTGGAGAAAAGAATATGAAACGTTTCATTTTGACGGCGGTATGTACGTCAACACTTGCGTGTGGATCTTGGGCAACCGCGCAAACGGGCCCCAATGTTCTCGGTCGTGCCGGTGACGCAATCGAACGAGCGGCTGGGCGAACACAAAACGCAGTTCAAAATACGATGAACGCTACTGGAAACCGATTAGGCGTATCTGGTTCCGCGAACACGAATCAGCAGTACTACGGAAACCAGGGCTACGGAAACCAGCCATATTATAACGGGCAACAAGTTTATAACGGGCAACAGGTCTTTCAAAGCCCGGCTGTTAACGGAGTGCAGCAAGCCTACGACGGACAACAGTCGTACGGAACACATGGTGATCATGGTATGAATCACTCCGGATATAGTGGCGTGCAACAAACGAGTGGTATGCAGACGCAGGGTGGCCAATGGCAGCAAAACGCGAGCATGCAGGTAATGCAAGGTAACGACGCTGGCGGCCAGGCCATGTCGACTGGGTATTCGTCTTCCAACGGAGTTTATCCGCTCCGCCATGACTCTTGGGGACGCGAGTTCATCTGTGTCAGTGGCCAGCGCGTCTATTTTGATCAACAGGGATCGAACAGCTCGATGCAAAACGGTTCAACGCAGTTCGATGGTCAAGGGATGCAGTCCAATGGCCAAGGTATGAACAACAACGGATCGTCACAAAATCAAACCGGTCAATTTGATCGCGGCCAGTCGCAAGGTGACCAGGGTGCGGCAAGCTCAAGTGATACGCCTCCTTCACCAACGCCAGATGCAAACTCGAATCGCTCCGGCGACAGCAGCCGTACTGGAAACGAGACTTTCAACAACCGTGCCAACGCGAATACGGGTATCAACGCGAACACGGGTACTAACGCGAACACGGGTACCAACGCGAACACAGGTACCAACGCGAATTCTGGGATCAATTCAAACACGGGTGCCACGAATGACAATGTTCGCGGCGATGCGAGAGGAAATTTGAATACCAACGCTGGTGGTGCGAATGTTGATACAAATGTCGATGCCAAAACGGATGCATCGATCGAATAGTCAGTCTGCGTTCCCCACGACCTACAACAATTCAAAAGCCTGTTCACTCCGACCCGAGCGAATGGGCTTTTTGTCAAGTTGCTGCGATGACCCGCATGACGTTACCGCCAATGACTTTGCGGATGACGTCGTCACTGTGTCCACGTTGGACCAATCCGACGGTAAAGAGCGGCCAGTTGGTCCAGGCAACACTTTCTGTCATTTCGTTCGACGTCTTGAAATCGTCCTTTGGCCACAGCATCCGGAACTCTTCTCGCTGCTTCGGTCGCGCCGGCACCTTAGCCTGCTCCGTGGTGCTGGCTTCCGAGGTGTAGGCCACGTCCGTCCCAATTGCCACGGCATCAGGTCCGAATTTGTCAATGACGTAATCGATGTGGTCCAGCAGTGTGCTGATATCACCCTTGCCGCCTAAGAAGCGAGGGATGCAACAAATGCCGATATAGCCACCAGAGTCAACGATTGCCTTGATCACGTTGTCTGGCTTGCTGCGAAAGTGGGAGTAAATGGTCGCGCAAGTTGAATGGCTTGCGACAACCGGCCGTGAGGACACCTGAGCCGCTTCGAGACTCGTTTTCCAACCGCTATGCGCACAATCCGGAATGACACCCACGCGATTCATCTCAGCAATGGCCTGGAGCCCGAAATCGCTCAGCCCCGCATCACTCGCTTCGCCACAGCCATCGCCAATCATATTGCGTCGTTGATACGTCAGGTGCATCATCCGAATGCCCAGTTGATAGAACACACGCACGTAGCGCAGTTCGTCTTCAGCGGACAACCATTGCTGTGTCAACGGAACTCCATTGCCGGTCAAGTAGTAACAATGCCGACTTTCTTTCTTCGCTGTTTCGACATCGTTGGGAACGGCGGCCTTGGAGACAAAGCCTCGCATCAGATCGGTGGTGTAGGTGTGCCGAGCCAGTCGTTTGAGGAGTAGCAACGGGTCTTGGCCCTCTTCGCCCGCGTTATTGAACACGCACGTAACCCCAGAAGCCCGCCATGCATCGCGAAACTCTTGTTGCTGGACGGGATCTGTAACGAATCGAGTCATCGTCATTTCTTCCCTGAGATCCTTCAATTCGACTTCCGACGCACCAGCTTTGGCGGCTGCGGCGAGCGCATCTCCATCGACTGCTGCCCTTGGACCGAAACCGTAGGCGTCAAAGACAATCGTCTCGGCATGCAGTTTCAGGCCACGATCGAGCTCCGCCGCAGAAGGTTTCAAGATTCCAAGAGCGATATCTCGCGACGCTTGGATTTTGGAATTCAGACGAGCACTCAGGTCACTGACTGGGTCACGTGTTTCTCGTTCTTGTGCAAGAACGTTGTTGACGACGAGCGGCATAGCGGCTGCGGTTGCAATCGACCCAAGAAACTGGCGACGATCAAACATTTTGATTGAGTCCTGGTGAAAGGGTGAGGAGTGAACTAGGGTGCTAACGTCAAACTAGCGTTGATCGACGAGTAAAGCGGAGAGGACTTGTGCGTACACCCGGTGACCAAAGTCGTTGGGGTGATTGACGCCGTTACCTGTTAAATCACAGTCCTTCTTTCGTTCCAGAAATTCGTCCCACACGCTCGTCATGTCCCCAATCACAACGCCGTTTTGGCCTAGCGCTATGAGGGCGTCGCGATACTCGGGAAAAACGTCATGTTTGAGCGTGACCCAGTCTCGATTGCCGAGCATTGATGCGATAAGTACGAACTCTGCCTTGGGCACCTGCTCACGCGTTTTGGCGATCATCGTGGCAATGTTTTTGCCATACTCGTCCGCCGTACGCCCAGCCGAATCGTTCATGCCAAACGCCAATATCACCAAGTCCGGCTGATGCTCGACGACTTCATCGATCCTTGTGATTCCCCAAGGCGTAGAGGTGCCACCAACAGCAAGATTGGCAAGCGTCACGCTGGTTTGGTAGTGCTCGCGTAGATGCTGGACGAGCAATTCTTGGTATGCAGGTTGGAATGGCGCACCGTTGCCCCAAGCCGACGCATTGCATCCGGTTGAGATACTGTCGCCCAACAGCACGATGGATAGTGCTTCGTGGTTTCTTAGCTTTTGCAACGTGGTTGGCAAAGCATCCGGATTAAAGACGGGCATGGTGACAGGCCAATCGTTGGATTTCTTCTTGTAAGTCACCATGGTCTGCATCTGGTGATACTCGAGCGTTTTTCCAAACAGGATTTCGCCGTTTCCATCACGGTGAGTCAGCCGATGTTTTTGTGAATTCGCAGGCCGACGCAAATCCTCGGGAGTCATCACGGCAATTCGTGACCCTGACGGAATGACGATCTCGCGCGAGCCAACTTCAAATTGATAATCGACGCCTTGTTGATAGGCGATGTCGCCCGCAGCATTGGTGACACGAACAACATTGTCGATCGGAAAAAGCAGATCCCCGCGAACGTCATCCGCAATCGTTTTGCGAATGAACAAGATCGGCTCGCTCTGGACGACGTCGCTTTGCCAAAACGGCACAAGTAGTTCTGGGGAATACTTCCAACGTGGCGGTTCTTGCGCGAATCCGTATCCGAGCGATAGGAGGTACGGGCATAAAAGCACTGAGACGATATTGATCAATTGCATGGAACATCCCAGCGGACGACAGGAGCGATTGGTGTGAATGCTTGTTCTCAGGTCAAGCCAGTGAGCGTGCCGGTGGCATCTTGGAATTGGGCTGTTTCAACTCCCATCTTCTGGGCGATTGTCGTGAGCACATTGGATAGCGGCGGATGATTGTCGGGATCGTGCCTGAGATGCTTGCCGTGCTTCAAGCCCCAAGCACTTCCGCCAGCAACGATGGTTGGAAGGTTCTTTGGGGAATGGTCGCCTCGCTCGCCGCTATTCATTCCCGAACCATAGACGATCATGGTGTGGTCGAGCATCGAGCGCCCCGCCTCCTCGGTTTGTTTCAAGAAGGTCATGAATCGATTCAGACGTTCAAGGAATCCGCGATCAATCACACCAAGTTTCTTCAGCATCCCAGCGTCACCGCCGTGGTGAGAAAGCTCGTGGTGATTCTCGCCTCCAGGCCCATATCCGCCAGCCTCTCGTGACCATTCGAACGTGATCACACGAGTTGTGTCGGTGACAAACGACAAATAGCTGATTTCCAGCATCACATCGAGCCACATGGTACGGTCGTGCGCATTGCCTGGTTGGCTGTTTAATTGCAACCCGTCATCCCGGACGTCTGGCTTGGGTACATCCACCCACGCTATTTGTCGTTGAACGCGGAGTTCAGTTTCCCGCACCGAATCGAGGTATTCGTTGAGTTTCCGTTGATCATTGCGCCCCAGTGTTCTCTCAAGTGTTTTGGCTTCGTTGGTGACATCATCCAGTATGCTGCGTTTCTCAGCGTAACGCTTCAACGTTGCCTCGCGCGACGAAGCATCTTCGGGCACAAACAACCTTTCGAACATCCGCTTCGGACTGTTCTCGGCGGGCAACGGCGTCCCGTTTCGGTCGAAAGATAACGTGTGGCTGTGCAGTGCGCCGCCCGTTCCGGATCCGTCGGAGAGTTGGAGCGATGGGAACCGCGTGTGGACGCCCACTTGCTCCGCAATCAATTGGTCGACTGAGATCGTATTCGAATAGTCTTTACCAGGCACTGCACCGAGATCAGCCCCCGTGAGCCAAGTGTCAGCACCGCTGTGCCCGCCAGTCGAATGCGGGTGCCCCAGTCCGCTGAGCACCGACATGTCCGCGCGATGCTCTTGAAGCATTTCGAGTGTGGGTGAGAGTACGTAATCCGTGCCTTCACCCTCTGGCATCCACTCCAGAATGTTCACGCCATTGGGAACGTAACAGAAGATCGCACGCGGTGTTGGTTTAGCCGTTGACTTCGCTAAAGGTTTGAATTTGGAGGGCGCTGCAAGCAACGTGCGAGGCATCATGGCTTCGAGTAACGGAAGGCCAATTACCGCCCCGCAGCCACGGAGCACGGCACGACGTGAGAGTGGTGTTGGTGAGTTCGAGTTCATGTCATTCCGATCACTGGCTACTTGGTATTGAATTGTTCTGAAGTGACGATGGCTACGACGAGCGATCTCACCGTGTAACGGTTTTGTTTCATGGATTCGACAAGTGACCGGACTGTGGCACGATCGGAAAACCCAAGTTCGCGTCCGAGTGCATAGGTCATCATGCGCGAGGCCAGACTAGCGAGGAAGAGGTCCTCATTCTGTAGCAGTTGCGTTTGCAGTCCCTCGACGCCACTGAATTCGCTGCCGTCGGGCATCTTGGCGCTGGCGTCGATGACGGGGTCGTTTTTCCCGATACGGCCGTTGTATCCGTGTCCCTCTCGATCTCGCCACTCTCCGGCCGCATTGAAATTCTCTAGTGCAAAACCGAGTGGGTCGATCTTGTCGTGGCACCTCGCACATGCGGGGTTCTCGCGGTGGATTTCCAAACGATCTCGCACCGTAGCTTTGTCGAGCCCCGGCACTTGGGTCGGAATCTCACCAACGTTCGCGACCGGCAAGCCGGGGTCAGTACCAAGCAAAGACTTCATCACCCACACGCCACGCGTGACAGGTGATGTGCGTGTTCCGTTGGATGTTATGCAATGAATCGAAGCTTGAGTCACCAATCCGCCACGGTGTGACTGTGGCGGCGCGTCCACGCGACGAAACGCATCGCCCTTCACACCGGGGATACCGTAGTACCGTGCAAGGCGTTCATTGATCGTCACAAAGTCACTCTTGATCAAGCCACGCGAGTCAAGATCCTGTCGCAAAAACTCAGCAAAGAACGCTTCGGTTTCTTTAACCATCGAGACTTCGAGGTGTCGATCGTATTTGGGATAGAGGGTACTCGTTGGTGGGTTCGCACCAACATCGCGCAAGCCGAGCCACTGGCCAGCGAAGTTCGTCACCAACGCGTCGCTCTTGGCATCGTCGAGCATGCGAGTGACTTGCGATTCAAGCACGTCCGCCTTTGACAGCTCACCACGGTTCGCAAGGTGTAGGAGTTCGTTGTCCGGCATCGACGACCAGAGGAAATACGATAGCCGCGACGCGAGCTCGTATGCATTGATTTCGAGTGGTGCCTCACTCGGAGTCACTGGTTCTGCAAGATACAGAAAATTTGGCGAAGCGAGCACAGACGCCAGCGGCACTTTGATTGCTTCGACGAACGAAGGCTTATCCGCACGAAGCTTCAAAAAGAGTTCGAGCTTCGCTTCCAATTCGCCATCCACAAGCGGTCGACGGTATGCTTTCGCCATGAACCGCCCGATTACCTCCCTCGCATACGCAGTCTCGTTTTCGTTGCGATGGGGCGACTCCCAGAGAATCCTTGAGTGGCTGGCGGGTGGCCACGTAGGATAGATGGGGCCTTCGAGCTCGATCCAATCAACGAGCAATTCAGGCCTCGCGAACTCTTCGCGACCTTGCATCCAAAAGTTTTCTAACACGCTCGGGACACTGTAGGCGTAATTCAGTCGCACGCCTGCTTTCTCCGTCGTGAAATTGGCTCGCACTTCATAGGTTGATGGCGAGGATTCAAGTGCGTCGATATCGAACTCCGCAACGACTTCGGGAGTCCCTCCAAGATCAATTCCGACTTTGATACGTGGTGGGCCATAGTCATAGATTCGGTCCGTCGCAAAATGTTCTAAGTCGTTCTCGAGTCGCTCGTTCTCGTGCTTCAGCGATTCGTGCTTCAGCGATTCGGGCTTTTTCGCTAGAGCTTCATCTCGTCGCTGCTCAAGTATCCTGCGCGCTGACGCAACAACGTCATCTCGCTCTGGCACGCGACCCGCAGCACGAAAGCGGATGATGTATTCGCCTTCGCTTGGAAGACTGAAGTCCCGAAAGCCGATTCCCTTGTTCCAGGAATCGTGATGGATGACAGTAAAAACGTCTTGCGTCGCATTGTCACCATCGTTGACGAGAATATTGTTACCGTCATGTTTGACACGGTAACGATCTGCGCCTTCGGAGTTCTCCTCCGGATCAAATCGCCACTTGATCGACGCTGGTTTCTCGCCTTCGACCAATGCTCGATCGAGAATTGTCCTCGCGGCCGCATAATACAACTCCATCTGCAGCGGCGACATGGTCAACGCCTCACCCATATTGTCAAAACCTCCGGCTGGTGGGTCTTGAGGGAACGCATCCGCTGGCTTGAAATCAACGCCAACAAGATCGCGAATCGTGTTGTTATATTCAGCACGATTCATACGTCGAAGCACAGTTCGCGCTGAACGTTTGGCAATCTCAGCCTCCGCCAACGAAGTCTCCAGCCATCGAGCGAACTTCGCTGCCTCGTCCACTGGCGGTTGAGGCTCCTCCTCCGGCGGCATCGCGTGACTGTTGATCGAGTTCACGACTTCCGCCCAAATGGACGCAGTGCGAGGGTCGTTGAAATTCGTCGGTAACGTGTCGAGTCGAATCTCACCTTCGCTGAGTTCCGCACCGTGGCACTGGACACAGTATGTTGCAACAAACGAGCGGTGGTCGTACTCCGATGCACACGCGTTCAAACTCGTCAACAACACGGAGGTCAACGTTAAGTAGAGAACGGTCGAGACACGCATCGTTGGAATCATGAGAGTCGGAGACATAGCAATGAAGTCGAAGAGCAAGGACGGATATTCAAGCCAAGGGAGGGTGTGTATCCGATGAATTCAAATTAAGTCATGTCGCATGAAATCAGACCAAAAGGTCTTTCACGACTCGGCCATGAACATCGGTAAGCCGATAGTCTCGACCGGCGTGGCGATAGGTTAACTGGGTATGATCAATCCCTAGGAGATGCAGGATCGTTGCGTGGAAGTCGTGCACATGGACACCGTCTGTGGCAACGGTAGCGCCAATCTCATCGGTACTCCCATAGCTGACGCCACCCTTCACGCCACCACCGGCCATCCAGGACGAAAAGCATGCACTGTGATGGCCTCGTCCCTTGTCACCATCGACGCCTGGAGTGCGTCCGAACTCTGTTGTCCACACGACAAGGGTATCGTCCAACATGCCTCGATCTTTCAGGTCTTGAAGGAGTCCTGCGAGCGGCTTGTCGATGACTTTGGCGTGGTCTGCGTGTTCAGCCATATTTCCATGCTGGTCCCAATTGTTGCTGCTGCTTCCATCGACGAGCTCAATGAACCGCACACCGCGTTCGGCGAGTCGTCGAGCGACTAAGCATTGCCAACCGAACCCTTCGCTTTCGCCTCGCTTGAGCCCGTACATAGCCAAGGTGTCGTCGTTCTCCCTGTCAACATCGAATGCCTCCGGCGCATCGGTTTGCATGTGAAAGGCAGTTTCAAAACTGCGGATACGAGCCGACAAGTCGCTATCATTGGAGCGGTCTTGTAAATGGCGATTGTTGAGCACATCTGCGAAACCCAATTCCAACTCCTGTAAGCCGAGTTGGGTGGTCCGACGGTTCAGATCTGCGATCGGCTCCTTGCCGCCCAGCACGCGAACACCCTGATGATACGCCGGCAAGAAATCGTTGTTAAAAATTTGTGTTCCTGCGTAAGGCATTTGTGGCGCCAACGCAATGAACGACGGTAAGTTTTGATTCTCAGTTCCAAGGCCATAGCTGACCCACGAACCAATACTCGGACGTGAAAAGAAGAACGAACCGGTGTGCATCCCGAGCGTTGCGTTGTAGTGCTCGTTGTCATTGCCATGGAGCGATTTGATCAAGCAAATGTCGTCCATCTTCTCTCTTAAATGCGGAAACAAATCGCTTACGAGAGTGCCGCATTCACCACCAGGCTTGAAATCCCACAATGGCTTCAGTAGCTTCCGCTGCTGGTTTGACAAACCGCCGCCCGTGCCCATCATCTTGCCATCTGCCTTAAACAGTTCTGGCTTGTAGTCGAACGTATCCATGTGCGAGGCGCCACCATTCGAAAACACGAAGATTACGCGTTTCGCTTTAGCCGGGAAGTGTCCCGGTTTTGATGCGAGTGGGTTGCCCGGACTCGCAACATCGTCGGCAAGCAGTTCGGACAACAACCCCGGCATCAACAGCGATCCCGCGAGCATCGAGCGAAGCACTTCACGTCGTCTGAATCCGCGATCAATTGAATCTCTAGTCATCGAATCATCCTAGTCCAAATACACGAATTCATTGAGTCGGAGAAAACTTCTTACACTCGACTGCCATGCTTGGACATCGATTTGATTCGGCTCGATTCCGTTTCCTTGAAGCAACTCTCGAGCACTCGTCAAAAACGCGGTCGTCGCTTGCATTTCATCGGTCTCAGGCGGACGAGCGAACAGCAATTGATAAGCGAAGATCAACCGCGATTCATCGTCACTCGCTTGAGTAACGATCCTTTGTGCAACGCGACTTGATTGCTCATGTACAAACGGATCATTGAGTAAATACAAGGCCTGCAACGGTGTCGTCGTCGACATGCGGCTAGCGGTACTAGTCGAGGGATCCGCGCCATCGAAAATTGCCAAGAACGGATGCCGCTGAATACGCTGGGTCATCAGATAGATACTGCGACGGTTTGTTTCGTAGTTCGCCTTGAATGGATTGTGTTGAGTAAACTTCCATGAGTGTTGTGGCGGAAATGGGTGCTCGCCGGCAAGCGACAGATCGAGATTGTCCCCATGCATGAGTAGCGTGTCGCGAATTGCTTCGGCATCGAGTCGACGGCGCGGAAAGCTCGATAACCATTCATTGGTGGGATCTTGCGAAACAGCACCCGCATCACGAACCGACGATTGTTGGTAGGTTCGTGACAACATGATGAGCCGATGCATAGCCTTGATCGACCATCCGCCAGATCGAAATTGTGCCGCGAGAAAGTCCAGCAATTCAGGATGCGTTGGCGGTTTGCCCTGCTTCCCAAAATCGTTGGGTGTCGGTGCAATCCCGCGTCCGAAATGGTGCTGCCAAATCCGGTTCACCATGACGCGAGCCGTGAGTGGATTATCGTCTGCAAGAATCCAATCCGCGAGTTGCTCACGTCCGCTCACCTCGACGTCGGATGGCAGCTCGTGGCCCCGCAACTCTTGGCCACCGAGCACCGTCAAAAAATGGCGTGGCACCACATCTCCAAGACGCGAAGGGTCACCTTTGAGCTGGACAGCGACGTCTTCTTGAATCGGTGCCTCCGCAACCGCATACGCCGTGTCAAACAGTGGCGGTAACTCGCGATGTTGCTTTGCGAGTCGTTCAGCCTCCTTGAGTTGCTTTTCTGCCTCAGACTTCTCCTCGGTGTTCGCTTTGGCAAGCAAATCCTTCAGCTTCTTGACTTGGTCATCCAGCGCTTTCTGGTCTTTGCTTCTTGCTTTGGAGGCTTGTTCGGACTCAGCTACTTTGTCGGGTGCGACGAGTGGCACAAAGTCGCGTTGTTTCTGGTCGAGCTCGATTCCGGGCCATGGATAACGTGTGCTGTGGAAGATCCCATAGAGCCCGTAGTAGTCGCGGTTGGTGATCGGATCAAACTTGTGATCGTGACACCGAGCGCAACTAACGGTCATGCCGAGAAACGTGCGGCCGAGGTTATCGATCGTATCTTCGATCGTGAGATGTTGAGGGTAATCATCGACCCGCGAACCAAAGCGACGCGAATTAGCGATATAGCCGGTGGCAATGAGTCGTTCAACTCGTTGCTCTTCGGTGTCGCCGCCACGTAGGTCTCCGGCCAATTGGTCTCGCACGAATTCATCGTACGGTAAGTCCCGATTGAACGCGCTGATCACCCAGTCTCGATAGCGATAGATTTGCGGAATGGGAAAGTCGGAGTTATCACCAGCCGTATCAGCATAGCGCACCACGTCCAACCAGTGGCGTCCCCACCTTTCGCCGTAACGCGGCGAATTCAAAAGCTGATCGACCACGCTTGCAAACGCCTCGGATGAATCGTCCTCTAGAAACGCATGGACTTCCTCCGGCGTCGGTGGAAGTCCAATCAAGTCGTAAGTCGCGCGGCGAATGAGGACTCGTTTATCGGCGTCTTGGGCCGGCGTGAAGCCCTGCTCTTCCATTTTGGCAAGGACAAAGCCGTCCAGTTCCGAGCGTGGCCAATCCGCATGCTTCACACGGGGCACAACTGGATTCGAAACGGGCTTGAGCGACCAGAACTGTTTCGCAGCATCAATGTCGATTCGTTTTCCGAGATGCTTCGTCGCTGTGGATCGAGGATCGGGAGCACCCATTTCTACCCAGCGAACCAGATCCGTGATTTCTGCGTCCGCCAGTCTCTCATCGGGTGGCATCTGCATGTTGTCGTTTTCGTAGCGAACAGCTTCAATCAGCAGACTGTGCTTGGTGTCACCAGGCAGCACCGCTGGTCCGCTAGCTCCGCCTCGCTGTAACGTTGCACGCGAATCCACCAGCAACTCGCCCTGCACATCCGTGGACTCGGCGCTGTGGCATTCGTAGCATTTATCGACGAGCAATGGACGAATTCGTTTTTCAAAAAACGCCAAGTCCTCTTCGCTGAGCGGCTTGCCCAGCCCGTCATAATTTCCACGCCAAACTTCAATGCCCGAGAAGTTCGCAGCACCACCTTTGCTTGTCAAAACAATCTTGCCGTCTTTCTTCACGGTGACGGGCCACGGTCCAACTTTGTCCCAGTGCCCCTCTGAACCGCTGTTGTGATCCAGAACCTTTGCTCCATTCACCAAGACGTTAAAGTTCTCGGCGATGTTGTCTTCCCACACATAAAGGAACACGCTGTAGGTTCCCGGCGGGACGTTCGTTAGTTCAACTCGATTGCCGCCATATCGGCTGCTTCGAATCATCTTCGCCCGCTCGGCGTCCGTTACTGGGACGAGTGGCACTTTCTGGTTCTCGAACGGAGTATCGTTGCACTCATACGACGCCGAGTCACTGCCTTGCCAAACATTACCATCGATCACCACTTCGGGACCATTCAAGTTCAATCCACGAAAGAACTCTGGCTCCTCGTCGGCGCGGACCACTTGTGACGCACCCGCAACGAGCATGCTGAGAACGAGAACGATCCGGCACCTTCGTAAACAGTTCAACGACGGCACGATCAAACATCCTTTGAAAACTTGGCGAGAGACGCACTGGGGTGGGGCACGAACACAGACATGGTAAATCGCCGGCCAGTAATATCCGGCGAGAACGAGAGTCAACGATTGCCAGCGACGCTATTGTAAGCGAGCGGACTGGTACGCGGCGACAGAATCCAACACGAATTTTTCGGTGTTTCTGTGTAACAGTTTAGTCGCCATGCACCTTAATTTGCTTGCGGCAACGATTTCGGTTGCGCGTCTCAAATCTTGGCTTCGGAGGTTTGGCGATCCGCTATCGCCTCGTCACGTATCAAGATCAGCTTCGCTCCGCATTAAGTGA
>JBGSNA010000386.1:0-45771 GCA_041739875.1 Pirellulaceae bacterium | reverse complement strand
CGATCAACGCGATTCGATCGTCTGTTTTGGTCTCATAAAGCATCGCCTGCCAATACAATTCAATCGCTTCGTCGGTGCGATATCGTTCGGCGAAGGATGAGGCAAGCATTCGACGCGGTGCATTGTCGCGCGGTGCAACGCTCATTGCACGGCGGAGCGCCGTGATAGCCTGGTCGTCACGGCCAGCCTGGAACGCTTGCCGCGCAAGGAACTGGTACGAGTCCGGGCTGGCTGGATTCGCATCGATTAGGGATTCGCAAGTCGCCAAAGCGTCGTCGACTTGTCCCAGACGCATTTGCAGGTCAGCAACACGTTGCAAGTAGTTGGTTCGGAACCTTGTGTCGACTTTCGAGAGCGTTTGAAACAAGTTCGCGGCATCGCTAAAGCGGTTCTGTCGTTCGGCGATGTCCGCCGACACAATCAACACATCCACGTTATCGGGTTCTGCGGCGACAGCCTTCTCAATGGCTGAAGCAGCATCCGTCAACTGGCCCGCCGCCGAATGCATCAGCGCAAGTTGTCGCAAATTGGTGGCTGTCGGTTCAGAATTTTGCAGCTCAGCAATCTTCTGTGTCAGCGTGCCGGCCTCTTGAAACGTCACGATGCGATCCTTGAGCAATTGTTCTTGCTCATCCGCCGTTTCGGTAATCTTTGCCGCGACCTCCAAGCGTGCCAACGCCTCGTCATACAGTTTTGCCCCACGAAGTGCTTTGGCGAATTTCAGTTCTTCGGGGAACGTTAAATCGAATTCAGAAGCGTCTCGCCAAGCCTGTAGAGCTCGCTCGCCTTGATCGAATGCGCCAAAGACTTCTGCCAAGCGAACGAGTGAATCACGATTGCGGCGATCACCTTCGGCGATGGACTCCCATACCTCGATGGCTTCGTCCTTGCGATCCATCTCGTGGAAGAATTCGCCCAGATACTCGCGGTACTGGGGTGAGGTGGGATCAACGTCAATGGACTTTTGGTACAACGCGACGGCATCATCTTTGCGATCGATCGAACGCATGCGATCAGCGATCTGGGACAAAGTAACAGCGTCGTCTCGGCGAGCGTTGGCTAAGCGATTCCACACCGTTGCTGCGGCCTCGCGACGCGATTCGAGCTCTTGCTTTTCGTCCTCGAGCAATACTTGGCCCCATCGCAACAAGTAGTCCGGGTTCTCGGGATCTTGCTCGGCCAGCGCTTCGTATTGTTTAGCGGCTCCCTGCATATCCGCTTTGTTAGCCAGCACGTCGATCAATGCGAGGCGGACGCTCGAATCCTCTGGAGCTCTCTGGACCGCTTGTTCCAGCGTTGTCTTGGCATCATCGAGTCGACCCGCAGTGACGAGGATGCGACCGAGACGAACTTGTAACGCCAGGTCATCAGGTGTCTTCGTCAGTTTATCCTGGTAGTACTTCGCCAACGAATCGAAGTCTCCTGACTTGAGAAAGCCATCTTCGATTCGGTTGCGAACGTCACTGTAGAGCCAGCTTCCTGGACGCAAGCGACTCAGAATCTCCTCCAGAGACTTCGTTGCCTCTTGCGTTTTCCCGAGGCGTCGTCTCATCTCGGCAGCTTGAACCGCAAACGCAATTTTGTCTTCTTCCTTTTGAGTCGCCTTGGCGAGTGCGTCGTATCGCAATAACGCTTCGTCGACATTGCCTTCCTCGGCCAGTGTGCTGGCGATCTGTCCCCCGACCTTTGCGTCCCCGGGAAACAACGCTTCGAGTTTCTTCCAGACGCCCAGTGCCTTTTCGGATTGCCCGGCTCGGCCATAAATTCGGCCCAAATCCGTAAAGATCGGCAGCGCCTCATTGCGTACCGGCGATCGATCGATGGCCCTTTCCATCGCGGCTGCGGCCTTTTCGGTTTGTCCCACCGCGAGAAGGCTCTTGCCGAGGTAGTAGCTGCACACCGCATCGTCTGGCATCAGCACTTCAGCTTTCTCAAACGCCGTGACAGCAAGCGATTGGCGTCCGCGTTGCGATTGGAGCAACCCCAGAATCATCTGCTGTTGCCCAGCCGCCGGTTCATTGTCGGGGACGTCAAGCGATTCGACGAACTCGTCGAGCGAGCCGTTTTGTACGTGGTATCCGTAAACGCGATCGAGTGCTGTGCCGGGGCGTGGTCGCTTTTGCAAGACTTGAAGGAAGCGGTCTGCAGTCACACGTTCCTTTTCAAGCGTCGCATCGACATCTTGAGCATGAGAGATGTTGACTTGGTGAGAGAAAACCAAGAGGACCAAGAATAGAAACGTGAATCGAACGAGTGATCGAAGCATCATGTCCACCGATTCCCATCTTGCATGTGAATAGATTGCCCGGAGTCATTGCCCAGAGCCCCCTCGCGATTGTAGACCTTTAAGTCGTTGATAAGCCACACTCGATCCCGGTAACTTTGCAGATTTCTTTTTGATCCCTAAAGTTTCACAAAATGTGATCGTGGAACGACACAGATAAGTGTTTTCTCCGTTTCAACTCGATAGGATGATCTTAACTCTGAGTTTAAAAATTGAGTTACATCCTGGGTGAGGGGTCAATGTCAGAAGCAATCGATGAGGGACTTCGCGAGCGTCTGGAGTGTTTTCGCCATGATTTCCAGCGACTTCGCGACGAGGTTTCCAAGCGGATCGTTGGACAACAGCCGATTGTCGACGGGGTGCTCACAGCATTGATTGCTGGCGGGCACGTATTGCTCGAGGGTGTGCCTGGTTTGGGCAAGACACTTTTGGTCCGAACGCTTTCAGAAGTGCTTGATGCCCCGTTCAGCCGAATTCAGTTCACACCGGATCTGATGCCAGCGGACTTGATCGGTACAAACATTCTTGCCGAAGACGAGGCTGGGAAAAAGAAATTTGAATTCCAACGCGGGCCTGTTTTTGCCAGCGTCGTCTTGGCAGATGAAATCAACCGAGCAACACCGAAAACGCAATCTGCTCTGCTCGAAGCGATGCAGGAGCACAGCGTCACGGTGGCTGGGACGTCGCACCAGCTCGGCCAGCTCTTCTTTGTATTGGCCACTCAGAATCCGTTGGAGATGGAAGGAACGTATCCGCTTCCCGAAGCGCAACTTGATCGTTTCATGATGAAGTTGATTGTTCCCTTTCCAACCACGAACGAAATGGAATCGATCATGGATCGCACGACGGCAGGTGAAATGCCGCCGCCAGACCAAATCATGTCATCCGATCGCGTGTTGGAGCTTCGGCGGTTATCTCGCCAAATTCCGATTGCCGATGAAGTTCGCCGCTATGCCATTTTAATGGTGATGGGAACGCACCCCGAACACGAAGCTGCGACGCCGATGGTTCGACAATTCGTGCGATATGGTAGCAGCCCTCGCGGTGCACAAGCCTTGATCCTGTGTGCGAAGATTCGAGCGGTCTTGGATGGCCGGTACCATGTGGCCAAAGAGGACATTCGCGAGATGGCCAAAGCGACGCTTCGTCATCGCGTGATGTTGAACTTCGAAGGACAAGCCGAAGGAATCGAAGTCGACGCGATCGTCAGCGACTTGATGGTAAAGCTTGGTAAAGATGCGACACGTGTAGCGTAATGATTTTCGCACGGCGCACGAAAGATCGAAGCCAAGACTCGTTTGCGGATTTGAAGACGATTTTGCAGGCTCACTCATCCTAAACGGCTTATGTTCGATTCCGACTTTCTCAAGCGACTTGAATACCTCTCGCTCCTTTCAAAGCGTGTCTTTAAAGGACAGTTGCTGGCGCAGCGTCGGACAATGCAGACCGGTGGTGGGATTGAATTCGCCGATCACCGCGAATATGTCGTCGGCGACGACTTGCGTTATCTCGATTGGAACGTGTACGCCCGACATGGTGATCTGCTGCTCAAACGCTTCCAAGAAGAAGAGGACTTGCATGTTTATGTATTACTCGACGCGTCGGCTAGCATGAATCGCGGCGATGAGAGTTCGCCAAATAAGTTCACGCTCGCGCGACAGATCGCGGCCGCACTATCCTACATCGCACTTGCGGACTTGGATCGCGTTTCGATCATCGCCTATGACGACCGCGTTCGCGCGACGATGCCGTTGATGCGTGGTAAGAATAATGTGTTATCGTTGTTGCGGTTTCTCGAGGCACTCGAGTGCGGCGGAGAGAAGACGGACTTACGGGCGGTCGTCGGCGAGTTTGTTCAACGAGCGCCGAGGACTGGTTTGGCGCTCGTGGTCAGCGATTTGTATGACCAGGAGGGATTTCGAGAAGGTGTTGATCGATTGCGTTACGCGCGATTCGAACCCCATGTCATCCAAATCCATACTCAAGAAGAAGCGGCCCCGAAACTACTTGGTGATGTGGAATTGGTGGACTGTGAAACAGGGGTCGCCAAGAAGGTCACGGTGACGGAACGAAAACTTCGCCAGTACAAAACGTTGTTCGATCAATTTATTCGCGATATTGAAGCGTACTGTCAAACGCACGGACTCAGCCACACACGAACGACCACTGACGTGCCGTTCGATGCGGTGTTGTTGAGGATGATGCGAACTGCGGCGGTGGGGTGACCATGTCGCTGGCTTCTCCTGAACGTTTGATGTGGCTGGTGGTGGCGTTGCCGATCATCGGATTTTACATCCTCAAGACAAGGCTTCGTCGACGCCAGGTCGCGACGTTGTTGTTTTGGGACCAGCTCTTTGAGGAGAAACGCCAACGATCGCTTTGGCAAAACTTGCGACATTGGTTGTCGCTGTTGCTGCAACTGATCTTCGTCGGATTGCTGGGCTTTGCAATCGCGGACCCACTGTGGCAAACACAATCGGAATCTGGACAAGAATTGATTTTAGTCATCGACAATTCAGCCAGCATGAGGGCTGTTGATCCAGCGACAAACACATCACGCCTCGAAGACGCCGTCTCCAAGGCTGTGGACATTGCGAAAGGGCTTCGACAAGGCGACCAAATCTCACTGATGACCGCTGGTTCGAGTGTACGCGTGGTTGTTGGCATGACCGACTTTGCACCCGCGGTTCAAGAGGCACTGCGAGATATCAAAGCGACAGACGGCCCCACAAAGGTTTATGAAGCGATCGAAGCCGCCCGGCGATTGGCGAGTGACTCGGGACGGCGTCGAATCATCGTTTTCACTGACGGATGCGTCACCGATCGAAAGGCGCTAGTTAACGCGGAAGATGTTCGGTGGGTCCTCGTTGGCAAGCCGCAAGACAATCTTGCCATCACGATCTTCCAGGTCCGTCGATCGACGACGGATCCGATTGGATACGCCCTACTCGTCGAAGTCCAAAATCTCGGAGATGAAGCGGCCAATGCGAGGCTCAAGCTCACGCTCGGCGATTCGTTAGTCGACGTCATTCCAATCAAATTGGCTGCCAACGGGACTTATCGCAAGACTATAGATGGCACTTCACGCGAGGGCGGTGTCTTGACAGGGACCTTGGACGTCGAAGATGGCCTTCGCACCGACAACGTCGCTCAAGCGATCGTTCCGGCCCGGCCTCTCGTTCCAGTGACACTGGTTTCGGAGACGGATTCCGATTCGTTCTATTTGCGATCGGTATTGTCGTCGATTCCTCTGGTTCAGTTGTCGGAAACGACGGATGCATTGAGTCTTACCGAGGATCCCAATCGGTTGACGGTATACAGCGGCGTGAGTCCCGAGCAAATTCCTGCGGGGCCGTCGCTATTTGTAGTGGGCTCAGGAGTTGGTCCCAAGGTCGATTCGGATGATGTCAAGGTGGATGCATGGAGGATTGGTGAAGCAACTGAGTCGCCCATCGTTGCCAAGCAGAACAAAGAGTCGCCACTGCTACGACACGTGCGACTTCAGAACGTCGTTCTTGCGGGCGGACGCGACGTGGACGTCAACGCTTTGATCGGTGAGCCCACGACACTGCTTGAAACGGCGGAGGGTTCACGAGTATTGGTTTCGGTTGAGCGTCAAGAAGGGCGATTGTTGATATTGGCCGCAGACTTGGATTCGAGCGATTTACCGCTGAGGATTGCGTTTCCAGTCATGATGACCAATGCCATGAATTGGTTTTTTCGCGAGACCGGCGACATGAATCCGGCGCTCTCGACTGGGAAACTCGTGTCTGTTCCGTGGGACGTTTCTGCCGACAACGAAACGGGTGTAGCAACCTTGATCGCCCCCAACGGTGAAGAGCGTTTGGTAACCGTCAACAATGAACAAGCGACGGTCGGTCCGCTCGATCAAGTCGGGGTGTTTGCCTTACTACAGCCCGCGTCGATGGAGGAACTCGCCGATGACGACGTCACGTTGACGCCCCAAGAATGGCTCGCAAAGAACGCGACAGGTGATTTATTGGCCGTCAACTTATGTGACGCAAGTGAGAGTGATTTGCGAGTGCCTGAGTTGTCGTCACAAGAGACCACAGCACCGCCCATCAGTGGTGCTTCGGCTTGGTTTTATCTCGCTATGCTGGGGCTCGGGTTGGTGATTGGTGAGTGGGTGTTGTTCAATCGTCGGGTAATTGCATGACGCAGTGGTCCCATCCTCAATGGGCGTGGCTTGTCATTCCAGCAATTCTGGTGCTGGTCGGCTATCATGTGCGCACGTTGAGTGATTTTCCAGCCAAGCAAAGAGCGATCTCACTTGCCATTCGCGTGGTCGTCATGCTGTTACTGGTGGCAGCCCTTTGTGGACCCGTGCTGCTCAGGTCCACCACCCAACAGATGATCGTATTTGCAGTCGACCAGAGCGAAAGCATTGACGAAGCAGCAAGAAAAGTCGCGAACGAGTTTTTGGCGCAAGCGACCCGGCAAGCTAGAGAGTCCGATACCGAAGTTCGATTCATGGCATTTGATCGAACGCCTTCGCAAATCGAAACAACATGGAAGGTCGATCAGTCAGCAGACCCAGTTGAACTGGTAGAGTCGGTTGAACAAGTTGAGGCGACAGAGGTGACAGAGCCGACAGATGCAACAGCGGCTACGGTAGTCGTTGGTGACGATGAGGCGGTGGAAGTTAGTGCTGCGGTGAAGGTTGATGACGTTCAGCCGAATCGTCGAGGCACGGACATAGAAGCCGCGATTCGGACTGCGATTGCATCGATTCCACCTTCGCGGGTGCCGCGTGTGGTCTTGCTCAGCGACGGAAACACAACAGACGGAGGCGACCCATTGGCAGCGGCGGCTGACGGAGGCGTTCCGATTTGGACGGTTCCTTTGCCTGTGTGGAGTGAGCCCGAAGTTCAACTGACGCGAGTCGAGGCGCCCACACAAGTACGGCAAGGCGAACCGTTTTATGTTGAAGTGGTTGTAAGCAGCAATCACGATGCCGAAGGCTTTATCGATTTGTATCGAGGCGACATTCAAATTGGCAAGGATGGAGACAAGTCCGTCAAAATCAAGAAAGGCGAGAATACGTTTCGATTCAAACAAACAGTGCTTGGGCGTCGTCAAGATACGTTTGCGGCGCGGCTTCGCGGATTCAAAGACACACAGCTCGACAACAACGAGTCGTCGACCATCGTTTACGCCCAAGGCCGGCCGCGAGTTCTACTCATCGACATTGATCCAGACCAAACCGATTCGCTACGGTGGGCATTGGATGAACAATCGATTGATGTCGAGGTGCGGCCACCAGAAGGCATTCCCACAGACCTTTCGGAACTGCAAGCCTTTGAGTGTTTGGTGCTCTCCAACGTGCCTGCGACAGCTATGTCCATGCGTCAAATGGATTTGATTCGCATTTATGTTCAAGACTTGGGCGGCGGTTTGATCATGCTCGGTGGCGACCAATCATTTGGGCTCGGCGGCTACTATCGCACCCAGATCGAGGAGATCCTTCCGGTTCGCAGCAACTTTGAAAAGGAACGCGAGAAGCCGTCACTGGCGATGATGTTGGTGATCGACAAAAGCGGTTCGATGGGCGGGGAAAAAATTGAACTTGCTAAAGATGCGGCGCGTGCGGCGGTGGAGTTGCTCGGTCCACGTGATTCGATCGGTGTGATCGCGTTTGATGGTGACTCTTACACGATTTCTGAGTTGCGAACGGCGGACAATCGAGGCTCCATTTCGGACGCGATTAGCACGATCGAAGCTTCGGGCGGCACGAACATGTATCCAGCGATGGTCGATGCGTTGGAGGCGTTGCAGGGCGCATCGGCAAAGCTGAAGCACGTGATTTTGATGACGGATGGCATTTCCTCTCCAGGCGACTTTGAAGGTGCTGCGGGCGATATGTCCGCCTCACGAATCACCCTGTCGACCGTTGCACTTGGCCAAGGTGCGAGCGAAGACGTCTTGGAAGAACTCGCGAAGATCGGAGGCGGACGTTATTACTTCTGTGATGATCCTCAATCCGTACCTCAAGTGTTTGCGAAAGAGACGGTCGAAGCCAGCAAATCGGCGATCAACGAACTTCCGTTTACGCCACAACTCGTTCGCCCGACTACTGTCTTGGATGGAATTGAATTGGATCTTGCTCCGTTGCTGTTGGGGTACGTGGTCACGCGGCCCAAGCCGACGGCCGAGTTTATCCTTGCCAGCGAAGCGGGGGATCCTTTGCTCGTGTGGTGGCGTTACGGTTTGGGCATGTCAGTCGCTTTTACTAGCGACGCGAAAAACCGTTGGGCTGGAGAATGGCTAGGCTGGCCAGACTTCGGCACGTTTTGGGCACAGATCATCCGCCATGCGATGCGGAGCGACGATAATCGTGGCGTCTATGTCGACGTGACGCGAAAGGGTGACGAAACGCTCGTGGCGATGGACTCCGTCGACGAAAATGGTCGCTTCATCGACGAGGCGGAAACAAGGGTCACCGTGATCGACCCGATGCTTGGTCGCCAACAGATTGAGATGCAACAAACGGCTCCTGGACGGTTTGAAGCGACGATCGCAACTCCCAAACGCGGTGCCTATCACATCGATCTTGCTCAGCAACGAAATGACGGTACGACCCAGCGAAGCTCGCGAGGCGTGACCGTTGGATATTCCGACGAATTGAGGCTTTTGCCGCTCGGAGAATCAACATTGAAGCGGATTGCTGTCACGAGTGGCGGCCAATATGACCCGAATCCTGGGGCGATTTTGGAAGCGGACGGACGCACGGCTCGTGAGCCGAAACCGCTTTGGCCTTGGCTGCTGATGTCGGCTTTGGCCATTTTCGTAGTCGACGTCGCACTTCGAAGGATCGAACTTGGAAAAATGGAAGGCTGAAAATCTCTATTTTCCGCATGGCGGGGTTCGTCGCTCACCCATAAACTGATTTGAACGGTGTCATTCACACTTAATCGAGCATCCATCATGAAATCTCTGCATGAAGTTCTTGAACCTGTGCAAAAGCGGCTGTGGTTCGCAGCGATGATCCGCGGTGCATTGCGTGGCTTCTTGGTCGGGATTGGTATCGCATTGGCGATCGCTATGATTCGCATGATGGCTGTTCCAACGATGCATTGGGCGATTCCCGCTGGGGTTGCAATCGGCGGAGGCGCGATCGGGTTGCTGGCCGGGATGTTCCAGTGGCGTGACAAACAGTCCGCTGCGCAGTGGGTCGACGAGCATTACGCAATGAAGGATCGATCGATTACGTCGCTTCAATTCACGTCGCTGGCGAAGATTGATCCCGTGCAACAATTGCAAATCGCTGAGGCGCATGACCAACTGCAGCGAGTGAATCCAGCGGATTGTGTGCCGCTTGAGGCTTCGCGCAGTCAGCTCAGTTGGGCAAGCGGTTTGTCGGCGGCAACGATCGCGGCATTACTGATTGGAAACTGGATGATGCCAACTGTCGAAGCGAGTGCAGTCCTTCCGCTCGCTCAATCGCAATCGATGCAGCTGCGTGAAACGATGATGCCGGAACTCAAAGAGCTTGCCAAAGAACAGGACGATCCCAAACTCGAGGAGCTGGTGAAAGAGCTGCAAGAGAAGTTGGAAGAAATGGACAACGAGTCGCTTGATGAAGCGGATTTGTTGGCGAACCTTTCTGAGATGGAACAGTCCCTCGCGGAAGCTCGAGAGGCACTGCAGTTGGACATGACCGATGCAATGATGAAGTCGCTCGCCGCCGCACTTAAGCCCTCGGATATGATGAAGCAGGCCGCCGACGCGATCGAAGCGGAGCAATACGATGAGGCCAGCGAAAAGCTGGAAGCTATTGATCCGTCCAAGATAGGCGACAAAGAGCGACGAGCTGTTGCCGACAACTTGAAAAAAATGTTGTCAAAGCTTCAACCTGGCCAGAAGGGAGAGTTGAGCGAGTCCATCAGCGAGTTGGTCGAGGGACTTGAATCAAAGAACGAGAGTGAATGCAAAAAGTGCCTGTCGAAGCTAGCGTCAAGCTGCAAGAAGCAAGGTGATTGCAAGAAAATCGGCGAGTGCATGTCGTGCCAGCTCAATCGATTGTCACAGTGTAAATCCCAGTGTCGCGGACAATGTCCATCCAACAGCGTGGCGAAGTCGGATTCGTCAAGTCAGAGTGCTGGCATGGGTGTCAGTGGCCAACCACTCGGTGACCAGGCGACGAAGATTGACAGCCTGCGTCAAGAAGCACAACTCAGCGGTGTTCAAGGAGATGGCCCCAGCGAAACGGAAATCATGCAAGCTCCCGAAGGCGAACAGCAAGCGATTCGCCAGTACACCGAGAAGTACAACAAGTTCAAGCGAGAGGCCGAATCGGTACTCGATTCCGAGCCGCTTCCGATGGGCCATCGAGAAACCGTCCGTGCCTACTTCGAAGCCATCCGCCCAAGCAGCGAAGTGCTCTCTGAGATTGCTGAGTAGTCGCGGGATCGTGCAAGCGGATCTAGATTGGGATCTAGAAATCCCTTCGAGGCTGTGAGTTTTTAAAACGTAGGGTGGGTCGAGCGGCAATTAGCCGCGCTGACCCACCATTGTTGTCGACGATTTGCGGTTGGTGGGTCTGCATCGCTAACGCGTTTTGAACCACCCTACAAAACATCACAGCATCTTCGGAATGGACGGAGCCACCGCGGAGCGGTTTTCGGAACGTAGCCGTGGGTAAGCGCAACGCCACCCACGGAACACGATCCAACTCCACCATCGACGTCACCCGCAAACGATAAGAGAAGGGCCGTTTCGTTCGCGGAGCAAACGACGACGATCATAAATTCACAGCCTAGGTGGCGAACCGGTAACGGCGCAGCGCTGTGAAACCCGTTTTCTCTGCTTGCCCTCGCGTTATCGATTTTGCGACAATCGAACCGAACGATTCAATACCGTTCGCAATGACATTGCTTGCAAAAGACACGAGGGATCGAGATGTATTGCGTTCACTGTGGCGCCAATGGTGCGATGAAGTTTTGTGCGAGTTGTGGCAAACGCCAAGTGCTTGAATCGAGCGTTTCGCCGACAAACTCGTTGAGTGTTTCGCCGACAAACCAGTTGCCAGAGGGACACAGCGCGGCGGCGCAATCGGAGGACTCGGAATTGCCCGTCTTGGTTGCGACCATTGCGAAGCCAGATTCTGCGAAGCCAGATTCTGTGCGACTAGATCCTTTGCGTTCGAGCACCGAGAATGCCGAGATGAGCGACGGTTTGCTGGAAAGCACGCCTGGACTCGCACCCATCTCCACATCCGATTTGCATCACGATCCAATGCCGATCGTGAAGTTGAACGATTGGACGATGCAGCTCAACTATGAGAATCTCTTGAGTGTTCCAACGGCGCGAGCGAGGATTGCTGCGTCCGGTCGAGGTGCGTCGATTGGACTGACGTCGCAAGATCTGCTCGCCATCTTTGATGCCGTGTCTCCGATTGGTATCTCGCTGGGAAAGCTCAATACGGCACTGTTGCCGATCTATGACAAGCTCGGCATCAAGACTCTTCGTTGGGCACAAAACCGATTCGTGGCGCCACCCGGTCGCGTGTTGTTGGCGCTGCTTTGTGTGATGGCTCGCGAGTCACTCACGGTCACCGAAGTCCAGCAGGATGTGGATCTCTGTCAAATTGCTGTCGACATCCCCTCGTCGTTGGTTACCAATCCGGGGCAGTTATTCGTCGTGTTGCAAACGGACTCAACCGGCGTGTACCTCGAAATGCGAACACGCATTCCTGGCCAGCTTGTTGACTTCGGCAAATCCAAACGTCTCATTCAAACCGTTCTCACGGGAATCGCCTCTGACCTCCAAAGCCAACTATCGGGATCGAGGGTCTCGATTTTACGAGCTGCTTAGACCGTGATCGCTTCAGCGGCGGCCCAGGGATAACCGCGGCTACCGTTATCGCACCGCCACAAGATGCCGGACGCGGACGTCGGCGATTCCCGTTCAATGAATTTTTGGCGTGGATCGGCGATTCCTCGGCAAACAGGACACCAACGGGAGCCCCCAACGGACGAGCGTTTTCCCTAGTTTGGTAACACCACAAGTAGAGGTAGTGCTCTCGGCGTCGGCTGTCGCTTTAATTCACGAGCCAGGCGGACGCTTTTACGGAATCGATGAACTGCTGAAAGGTGAAGCAAATGCGTTTTAGTGAGTCGTGTCCGGAATGTAGTTGCGAGATGCAACATTCGCCTCGTCGCTGGTTCGAGAAGCTGATGCTCGTATGGAAAGCATACCGCTGTCGAAATTGCAATCGTCGCTGGTATGCGTGGGAGTTCCTCGGTCACCTCTCGCTGACCAAAGGATTGGACCTTTCGAAACATTGACGGGCCCGTAACGACGGAAGCGGTTCTCCAACAAATCCTAGACGCGGGGATCTTGGAAGCGGGGATCTTGGAAGCGGGGAGAAAGTTTTTTCAAGCTTGCGGGATATTCTGCGCTCGTAGGCTCTGTCGGACGCCCCAGAAAATCAATGGAAACGGCATTTTGGACGTCCGTCCGAAACTGGAAAGCTCCCGATGTTTTCGTACCGTCGGCGAACGCGGATTTTTTGATTAGACTCTGTCGGATGAACAGGCGACTTACAAAAATCAGCAAGTATCTGAGCTTCGTGCTCAAACATGAACCTGCATCCATTGGGTTAAAACTCGACCCGGAGGGTTGGGTGAGCCTTGAGGATTTGATCTCTGGCGCAAACACCCACGGCAAGTCGATCACGGCATCCCAGGTCCATGAAGTTCTCACGTTGAGCGAAGAGGTGCGGTTTGCACTCAGTGACGACGGGCTGAGAATTCGTGCGGTCAAGGAAGGCAGCTAACTCCCGTGGCACTGATACCGATCGAGGTTCCAGATTCCATCAAAACGATCGACCATGAACCGCTTGCTGCTGAGCTAATTGACGAAGCCAATGATCGCATCGAAGCATTCATGCTTGGTGAAGAAGCCATCAGCGAGAACTTCGTCAATTGCGATTTTCACTTGGTCGACCAAGCTCTGGCGTGGATCGCACAGAACCATTTGTTGACAGGTCCTCGCTTTTTGGAACTGGGCAGCGGATTCGGTGTGGTGACGATGCTCGCAGCAATCCGGAAGATGGAAGCCGTGGGAATCGAAATCGAACCACCGCTGGTTGAGCAATCCACGGAGCTAGCAGACGACTGGGCCCTATCAGCTCGATTTTTCTGTGGCAGCTTCATTCCGCGCGACGTACCGCGTCTTGCGGATTTGGCGGCTGAGCTTGAGCATGTCGAGACGGATGAAGGCGATGTGTATGACGAGATTGGACTCGACATGGGCGACTTTGATTTGTTCTTTGCTTTCCCTTGGCCGGGAGAGAATGCCTTCTTTGAGTCGATTTTCGAAGCCTGTGCCGCTGACGGAGCGTTGCTTTTGACGTACCGTGGTCGCGATGGCATGGAGTTGGTTCGCAAGGCCTAGCGTTACGCGGAAAACGCGAGCGCGACATTCCATGACACGAAAAGAATCAGAAGAGCTGCGCCACCCGCGAGTGCTTGAAGCTTCGCGCTGCCCAACCAGCGATCTGGAATTCGGCAACCGATCCAGCCGATCATGGTGCCAGCGATGAATCCTGTGAGATGTGCGAGCACATCGGTTCTTTCGCCGCCCACACCGATCAAAGCGAGCAAGAGCACGCCCGCGACAAGTGGACTCCATCGTCGCATGGGACTTTCCAGGACTGGCGAACGAGGACGAAGCGCGTGTGCGACCATGACTCCAAGCGCCGCAAACACAGCGGTCGAGGCACCGATTGACGTATGTTCGGGGCTACGTAGAGCGGCGTTCATGGCGTTGCCCAGAGCTCCAGCGACCAAAATGATTAGCCACGCAACACCACCGCCGAGAATTCGGCCGACAAGATATCCGAACGCGATTCCGAACAACAGATTCGAACCTAAGTGTGCTGTGTCGGCATGAAGAGTGAGCGCAGTAACCGATCGCCACCACTGTCCCGCCATCACGTTGCCGGCTTGCATGTTGCCGAGCGTGGACCATTGCCACCCATACGCCGAGACTTCGTTGAGAACGTAAACGGAAAGCACGATCGCGGCGTAGAAAGATGCACCAAGCCGAGCGCCGCCGAACGTAGCGACTTTCACTCGAACTGGCCCTAAATCGCCCTTCGCCTCAAGTCGATACGCTTCAAGTTCGGACCGCGCCGCCGACGCATCGTCGGAGTTCACAAGAAGGTGCCACGAACCATCGACTTGGAGCACGTGCGACGCGAGCCCGGCGGACTCAAGCACCAACCGCGACTCCATGCAGGCATTGCGATGGAAGGATTCGAACACCATTTCGTGACCTTCGGCGTGATTCTCCATTGGGTCATCGTGGTCGCGAGCGTGAGAATTGGCAACACGCCAGCACAACGAATTTGGGGCCGTGTTTCGACGTTGAGAAGCCAGAATTCCAACCTGGGTGGGTCCATGAATGCAAGCCGCGAAAATATCCACGCGCTTATCGAGCAGATTCTTTGGGGTGTGGATTTGACCAAGCTACCGTAAACGTGTTGAAAACGGTACGCTTTCGCGTTCGCATGTCGCGTCACTGCACTCTTTTTCTTCTTAAAACGCCAGTATGAAACATATTCGGAACTTCTGCATTATCGCCCACATCGATCACGGAAAATCGACTCTGGCGGATCGTTTGATCCAGTCCTGTGGTGGTGTGTCGCAGCGTGAGTTCCATGATCAATTGCTTGACTCGATGGATATCGAGCGAGAGCGAGGTATTACGATCAAAAGCAATACGGTGACGCTTAACTACAAGGCTCCCGATGGGCAAGACTATTTGCTCAATCTCATTGATACGCCCGGGCACGTTGACTTTTCCCATGAAGTGCGTCGTTCGCTCATGGCGTGTGAGGGCGCTTTAATCGTGGTTGACGCTTCCCAAGGGGTTGAAGCTCAAACCGTTGCCAACCTTTACCTTGCGTTGGAATACGACTTAACTTTGCTTCCGGTCATCAACAAGATCGATCTTCCGGCGGCGGATGTAGAGCGGGTTCGCGAAGAGATCGACGCAGATCTTGGATTGGACCCGTTTGTCGCGATTCCCATTTCAGCAAAAACGGGCGTTGGCATTGAACTCGTGCTGGCTGGGATTGTCGAGCATCTTCCCGCGCCGCAAGGTGATCCCGAGGCGCCGCTCAAGGCGTTGATTTTTGATGCGCATTTTGACACATACCGTGGTGTCATTCTTCAATGCCGCGTGATGGAAGGCACACTGAAAACCCGTGATACCATCCACTTCATGCATGCGAACCGAAGCTTCACGGTGGACGAACTCGGATACAACCAGCTCAAGCTTGTACCTCGCGAGCAACTCAGTGTTGGCGAGGTGGGATACATCGTCGCTGGTGTAAAGTCGGTACAGGACATCGAAATTGGGGACACGATCACACTCGCTGGGAATCCGGCGACTACGCCGATCCCGGGATACCAACCAGCCCGGCAAGTCGTGTTCTCGTCCGTCTATCCCATGAGCACGGATGAGTACCAAGATTTGACCAAGGCGCTCGAGAAGCTAGCGATCAATGATGCGGCGCTGACGTTCGAGAAGGACAGCTCCGCCGCCCTCGGTTTCGGATTTCGCTGTGGCTTTTTGGGGCTATTGCATTTGGATGTGATCCAAGAGCGTTTACATCGCGAGTTCGATCTGGGGCTTGTTATTTCTGCTCCGTCAGTCAAATACAACATTACGCTCCAAGACGGCTCGACGATCGAAGTTGACAATCCGTCGTATTGGCCAGATCCATCGCTTATCAACAAAATCGCCGAGCCGTATATTCGAGCCCAGATTCTGATTCCAGAAGAATACGTCGGTCCCGTCATGGAGCTCTGTCGCGAGCATCGCTCCGAAAGCCAAACCATGAATTACTTGTCCGCCGGGCGAGTCGAAGTGGTCAGTGAAATGCCGCTCGGTGAAGTTCTCTTCGATTTCTACGGGAAGCTGAAGATGATCACGCGAGGCTATGGCTCATTCGACTATGTCCCGATCGAGTATCGGCCCACCGACGTTGTGAAAGTTGACATCTTGGTCAACAAGGAGCCGATCGACGCCTTGTCGTATCTCGTGCACCGCGACAAGTCACGAACCCGGGCGCTTCATTACTGTGAGCAACTCGCCGAAGCGATCCCTCGCCACCAATTCAAGATCCCAATTCAAGGTGCTATCGGTGGTACCATCATCGCCCGAGCAACGATCCAACCTTACCGCAAAGACGTCACCGCCAAGTTGTACGGCGGTGACGTGACTCGAAAGAAAAAGTTGCTCGAGAAACAGAAGAAGGGTAAGGCAAAGATGAAGCAATTCGGCAGCGTCAACATCCCGCAAAAAGCCTTCGTCTCGGTACTCCGAGCCGACAAAGACACTTGATGATCGAGCGTCATTTCGCGAATGACGCTCGATCCCTATCGAACGATTCGAGTGAGCTGCACCACCGCAAGCACGAAATTGACACGAGCGGATGCCATAGCATCACTCGCGATTGATCAACAGCCAATCCGCCAGTTCGAACTCATCTGAAAACAACTCGTCCACGGCTCGAGTGGCGTCATCGGCGAGCTCAACCATGGCGGGGCTCGAACCAACAAGCGATGAAGCTGAATTCTCCGTATCGTCTTGTCGTTGGAGGGTCGAAACCACAGCACCAAAGGTGTCGCTACCTCGATCTTGCATCGCAACGGAACTGGTCGAAAGCAACTGTTGACGAAGGAAATCGGTGATGATGCTCTCCCCTTCACTTTCGCCCTCTCCTCCGCCGCTGCCGAATTGCTGTTGAAAGAGATCGTTGATAACGATCAGCGCGTCGAGGGCGCTGACTCGGCCGTCGCCGTTGCGGTCGAAGTAGACCCCGGGGAACGGGTTGGCGGTGAGCGGATCGATAAGCACCCCGGTGATTGGATCGGAGAATTGAGGTTGGTTGAGCTCAAAGATGATCGCCAACGCATCCGATGCGGTCACTCCGCCACTGTTGTTGACGTCACCAGGGACAATGAAATTACGCCATGCAAGTGGCGAATTGACCTGGATCACCTGACCGCCGATTGAGTTGATCGCGGTGAGCACGAACTCGCCAGCGACTGTTGTCGGTGTTCCCATTCGCCAATCTGTTGAATCAGTCAGGTTGATTGTCGCATTTTCACCCGACGTGATCGCAAGCAACTTCGTTGTCGGCGCCAATCGGTCGATGGCAGCGGCGTTTAGCGTCAGTCCATTGACCGCTGTCGCAGGGAGAGTGATCGAGCCAACGTCGGTGACCACAACATTCGGATCCGTCAAATCGAGTGAGCCGTCGCCCAACACGGACAACGTATTCGAACCTGCCGCACCAGCGATCGTGACACCGTCGGCAGGCAATGCAAAGCCGCTGCCGAAGTCGATCGTGATGGTGTCGTCGGTAGCAGTGCCGATGATATTGAGTGATGCAATGCTTGAAGCAAGAACGCGGAACAATTCCGTTGCGCCATTGGAGATGACGTTGTCACTGGTGTCCAGCTTCAGGACGATTGAGCCGTTGACAACGCTGATTGTGACGCCTTTCGCTGAATCGCCGTCAACAAGAGTGTTGATGTAGTCCTCGACTTCACCATCATTTGCTGAGCCCGTGGGCGCGAGTCCGCCCAAACTGCTGATTCGGAATCGACCAGCGGTACTGCCTACGGCCGCAGCCGCAGGGATTGTGTACGACAGGACGTTGGTCCCAGGTTGCACATCCACGCTTGTGAAGATTTGTTCGCCGATGTCATCCCAATCGCCGTCTTGGTTGAAATCGATCCACGCATCCAGTTTTCCAGGCTCGGTCGCGATGACTCGGAAGCTTGATTTGGTCGACGCAGCAGAAGTTGTCAATTGGCTTGCGACCGCAGAAACTCCATCATCGCTATTTCCATCGCCATTGGCCAATGCACTCGGTTGTCCGTCGGCTTCACCATTGACGGTCGCACCCAAAAACAGCGAAGTGATCGTGTGTCGAGCACCGTCTTGATTGAGCGTGACTGGGTAATCATTCGTAAAGCCAGATTGCGCAGCCGTAGGCGCGTCGCCATAGTCTTGGGCTGGGGGATCAATGTCGATGGTCGTTACCGCTACCGTTTGATCACTGAGATTGTCGAAGCCATTGTCGCTGTTGAGATCATCGATACGGAGTGTGACAAGCGTCGACTGGTCACCATCAAAAGAACTATCTGCAACGCCTGTGAGTGTCACGGTTTGAGCCGTGTCCCAATTGGCTGACGTGAACGTCAACGAGGCGACGTCGACGTTCACTTCCCCTGTATCGGCACTCGAAACGAGCACAACGACGTTAGTCAACGGACGGGATGCCAGAACGACGGTGAAGGTGTCCGTTGTCGCGGACTCTGAAACCGTCGCCGTCACTTTGCTCAGCGTGAACCCGGCGGTATCGTTGTCGGTATTCTTCACGGATAGAGTTCGATTCGCTACCGCGTCAAAGGCATTATCGCTCAGTGCGTCATTGATTGCGAGTGTGACTAGCAACATCTCGTCACCGTCATCGACGAGATCATCAATGCCGGTCAGTGTGACTGTTTGTGGGATATTCCAATTCACCGACGTGAACGTGATCGAAGCGACATCAGCGGTTGTCTCACCAGGATCGTTACTGCTGACCGTGATGACGACATCCGAGAGCGGTTGTGCATTAAGAACAACTGTGAAGGTGTCGGTCGTGCCATCCTCAACTGTGGTGGCCGTCGTCTTGCTAAGAGTGAATCCCGCAGTGTCGTCGTCCACGTTGGTGATGGATACGGATTGGGGCGCAAGAACATCAAAGGCATCGTCACTGTTCGCCGCGTCGATGGTGACGTTTACCAAACCCGTTTGGTTGCCGTCGTCAACCAAGTCATCAACGCCGGTGAGTGTCACTGTTTGAGGCTGGTTCCAGTTAAGCGCCGTGAATGTCAATGCAGTAAGGTCCACAGTCACTTCCGCGACGTTTGCGCTTGCAACATTGAGCAAAACGTTGCTGAGCGGCTGTGCGGCAAGAACGACAGTGAAGGTTGTCGTTGAGCCATTCTCGGAGACTGTGGGAGCAGTAAGCGTGACGGTAAAACCAGCGACTTCGTTGTCAGTCGTGGTTGCCGTGACGATTTGATCCGCAACCGAGCCGAACAAGGCATCACTGCTGGCCGCATCAATGCTGACCGTGATCGCGGTCGATTGGTCACCGTCAATGCTCGAGTCGTCGGCACCGACAATTGCCACGCCTTGTGGTTGATTCCAATTTGCTGATGTAAACGTCAAGGTCGACGTGCTCACGCTCGATGCGCCTATCGTGACTTCGCTAGTATCGTCGCTAGAGATCGTAATCACGACATCGCTCATGGGTTGAGCATTGAGGACGACGGTAAACGTGTCAATGGTTCCCGCCTCGGAGACGGACGCCGTTGTCTTGTTGAGCGTGAACCCTGCGAGATCGTTCTCCGTGATCGTTCCCGTCGCGGATGCATCCGAGATTGCTGAACCACTCGCGTTCGAAAGTGTGGCGGTGAATGTCTCGGCGGCTTCGACAAGAATATCGTCACGCAGGGTGACGAAGACCGTTTGCGTCAGCGCTCCACCTCCAACAAAGGTAACCGTTTGAGCTGTGATTGCGTTGTAATCAAGACCTGCGACCGCTGTCATGTCGGACGTGTCGAGCTGAACAGTCACCGTTGCTCCCAATGCGATGGGGTCTGAGAGCGTGATCACAAAACTGAGCGTGACGTCACCTTCGTTCGCCACAGAATCGCTGATTGAAATTCCCACCGTCTCCACGGCACCAATATCGGTGCCGTCGCCGCCAGTCGCGTTGGGAATCGAGGACAAATCGATGGTTCGATTGACGCCACGCTGGTCGACACTTGGGGCACTCAGAACCGAGACTCCCGCATCAATTGCTGGACTGTTGCTCCGCAGTGCAATCGTTTGTGTCATGCCGCCATTGTTCTTGAGCGTTACATTCGTGCCGTCGTTCTCGACAACGGTCCTCCAATCCACGCCAACAATGTTGTTCGTGCCAAAATCGGCAACGGCTTGCCCAATGAGATTGTGTGAGCCCGAGAATGTACCGCTCAAGTTGTCGTCGGCGGTTGTCGATGCATTCACATTTCCGGCAACAAGCGTGCTTGTGAGCGCCGTTGTGTTGACATTTCGGATGCCAGCTCCTGTCACTGCGACGTTTCCAGCAATCGTTGAGGCGTTCACGGTAGCGGAACCACTGGCACCGTTATACAAACCGCCGCCTTCGGCGTTGGCACTATTGTTCGCAATGGTGGATGCGACGATTGTGACGACACCCATATTGTTCACGCCGGCGCCAAAGTTAGCAGTGTTTCCGGAGACTTCGACTTGCCTCAATCGCAATGATCCACCGACACTCATCACGCCTCCACCACCGTTTCCGGCGACAGCCGACGTCGCAACGTTCCCCGTGATGGCTGCGTTAGTGATTGCAAGAGAGCCACCATCATTGAACACGCCACCGCCGCCTTGCAGGATCCCGTTTCCGTTGGCCACGTTGTTGCGAATGACCGTATTGCTCGCCAGACTTTCGGCGATGGTCATCGTTCCAGTCAACGAGTTCCAAACGCCACCGCCTTCTTGCCCAGCGGTGTTCCCCTCGATCATGCCACCAAAAATGGAGACCGTTCCCGCACCGCTGACGTGCAATCCGCCGCCATTGATATTCGCGATGTTGCCGTCACCAAGGCTCGGCCCACCGAGGACCGTATCGGTCATTACCAGCGAACCCGCAATGTTCTCGATGCCACCACCGGCTCTCGCAGCAACGTTGCTCGCGATGCGGCTGGTTGTGATCACAAGAACGCCACCATCGGAGTTCAAAATGCCACCGCCGTTGCCGAGGCCCGTCGACGCTGAGTTACCGATCACACTTGAGTTGGAAATCGATAAGTTGCCGTCGTTGAAGATACCGCCACCACCATTTCCGACGGAAGCTGCTGTCGAAACGTTTTGATTGATCGCAGCACCATCGATCGTGACGTCTCCACCATCGTTGAATACACCGCCACCGCCTTGCTCCGTGCCATCTCCGTTCGCAACGTTGCCGCGAATGAGAGTGCCTCCGGACGCGCTTGTGAGAATCTCCATGGTTCCAGTGGACGAGTTCCAAACGCCACCACCTTCTTGTCCAGCCGTATTGTTTTGCACGACTCCGCCGCGAATGGTGACCGTACCCGCTCCACTTGTGTGCAAACCACCACCATTGATGCCTGCGGTATTACTGTCGGTTGCGAGCAAACCGCCGAGAGAGACATTGGTCAACGTCACGATGCCAAGAACATTCTCAACACCGCCGCCAGCGCGAGCAGCACGGTTACCTGAGATTTTTCCACCGCTAACAGCGAGCGTTCCGTTGTCGGAATTGAGGATTCCGCCACCGTTTCCGGCTCCTGCGATAGCGGTATTCCCGTTCACAAGCGTGTTGACGAGAGTCATTGTTCCGTCGTTAAAAATACCGCCGCCACCATTTCCAATGGCCGTCGCCGTGGAAACGTTGAGCGAGATCGTTGCATGTTGGATCGTGATGACGCCACCGTCATTAAAGACGCCACCACCACCTTGCTCGGTCCCGTTGCCGTTGGCCGTGTTGCCTTGGATTGTCGTTCCACCGACGGAGCTGGATTGAATTGACATGGTTCCAGCCGACGAGTTCCACAATCCACCGCCTTCTTCTCCAGCGGTATTGCCGTCGATGAGTCCGCCTGAAATTGTCACGCTTCCAGCCCCGCTTGTATGCAAGGCACCGCCGTTGAATCCAGCCATGTTGGTTGACAGAGACGTATTGGTGAGGGTGACAGTTCCCGCATTGTTTTCGATTCCACCTCCAGCGCGTGCGGCTTCGTTGTTCTCAATGATGGAATCAACAACAACGAGAAGACCACCGTCCGAGTTCAAGATACCGCCACCGTTTGCGACACCTTGATCGGCGAAGTTATCGGTGATGTTCACGTTCGTGAGAGTGAGTGCGCCGTCATTGAAGATGCCACCGCCGCCGTTACCAATCGCTGTTGCCGTGGACACATTCAGCGAGATTGTGGCGTCGGTAATCAGTATGCTGCCCCCGTCGTTGAACACACCACCACCGCCTTGCTCGATATCGTCACCGTTGGCCGTATTGCTCAAAATCGTCGTTGCGCCAAGGAGACTCGATTGAACGATTAAGGTTCCGGTGAAAGAGTTCCAAAGGCCACCCCCTTCGGCTGCCGCTACATTGAAATTCACCGAGCCGCCGTTGATCACGACACTTCCGGCACCTGTGATATGCACGCCACCACCGTTTCCGGGAGCCGCGACGGATGGAACAACACCAGCGTTGTTGCCGATGATTTGAACGTCCGTGAGTGTTGTCGTGGTCGCTCCAGTCACCTCGATTCCGCCACCAGCTCGGTTGGCGACATTGTCAGATATCAACGTACCAGTCACCGTGATGGATCCTGAGGCGTCATTGAGAATTCCGCCACCACTGCCGGCAGCTCCGTCGGCGGTGTTCAGCGAGATTGTTGCGTTCGAAATGTTGACTGCGCCGCCTGCGTTGAAGACACCACCGCCGCCCTGATCGGGTCCGGCACCACTTGCAGTGTTGCTGGTGATGTTCGTTCCGTCGATTGTCATCGTACCAGTTCCGTTCCAAAGTCCACCGCCTTCGGCTGCGGCTGTATTCGACGTCACGGTACCAAGCGTAATGGTTGCGTTGCCGTCGCCGGTGATGTGCAAACCACCACCGTTACCTGGCGATGCTACGGCGGGCGCCACGCCCACGTTGTTGCTCACCAGTGTCACCGCGTTGAGGCTCGTTGATGTTCCAGCGGTGGCTTCGATACCGCCGCCTGCACGATTCGCGATGTTTCCGGAGATTTCTGTGTCGGTAAACGTTACCGAGCCACCAGCATCATTGAGCACACCACCGCCGCTTCCAGCGAGTCCATTCGCCGTATTGAGCGTGATAAACGCGTTCGAGACATTGACTGTTCCACCTGCATTGAAGATCCCTCCACCACCTTGATCCGCGCCATCACCACTGGCTGTGTTTGCCGTGACCGTTGTTCCATCGATCGTCATGATCCCTGTCCCATTCCAAATCCCGCCACCTTCTTCGGCTGCGGTGTTCATCGACACGGTACCGTCAGTAATCGTTGCATTGCCGTTGCCCGTGATGTGCAAGCCACCACCGTTTCCGGGTGTTGCGAGAGCAGAGGTTGCGCCAGCGACATTGCTCGATAGTGTTACGGTGTCGAGTGACGTCGTCGTACCAGCAGTCGCCTCGATGCCGCCACCAGCTCGGTTGGCGACGTTACCGTTGACTTGCGAGTTCGCGACCGTCACCATGCCATTGGCGTCGTTGAAAATTCCTCCACCGCTACCTGCCAACCCATCTGCCTTATTGATGCTGATGATTGCATTGTCAATTTTGACGGTCCCGCCAGCATTGAATACGCCACCACCGCCCTGGTCCGAACCTGCACCACTGGCAACATTCTCTGTAATCGTTGTGCCATCGATCGTCATCGTGCCACTTGCGTTCCACAATCCGCCGCCCTCTTGGGCTGCCAAATTGTTTTGGAACAAGCCACCATTCACGTTGGTTGTGCCTGTGCCGCTGACATGCAAGCCGCCACCATTGATTCCAGCCGTATTGCCGTCACTTGTTAGCGCTCCGCCAACGATTACAGCGTTGAGCGTGACTGTGCCTGCATTGTTTTCAATCCCGCCACCCGCTCTTGCGGCGGAATTACTCGCAATGACGCCGTTGTTGATCGTGAGTACGCCACCATCGGAATTCAAGATTCCACCGCCGTTTGCAGAGCCTTGATCCGCCGCATTACCGAGAACGTGGGTATCCGTCAGAGTCAGCGTTCCGTCATTGAAGATCCCACCACCGCCGTTACCGATCGCTGTTGCACTGGAAACATTTTGCGAGATCGTGGCACCTGTGATGTTGACAACACCACCATCGTTAAAGACCCCTCCGCCACCTTGCTCGGTCGCGTCACCACTCGCGGTGTTGGATTGAATCAGGGTCTCTGTGGTTGCGAAGAGAACCGTCAATGTTCCCGCTGCAGAGTTCCATAGACCACCGCCTTCCTCTCCAGCAACGTTGTTCTGAACCACGGCGTCCATGATCGTGACGGTCCCTGCGCCGCTCGTGTGTAAGCCGCCACCGTTGATGCCGGCAACGTTTCCGTCCGCGACAAGTGGACCGCCGAGCGTCACATTGGTCAGTGTCACGTCGCCTGCATTGTTTTCAATGCCACCGCCCGCACGATTGGCGATGTTTGCCGCAATGATTCCGCCCGTGATTGTCGTCACACCGCCGGGGGCATTGAATACGCCGCCACCGTTACCGAGCGCGCCGACATTGGCGAGATTACCCGTGATGTCCGTGTCAACGATTGTGAGCACTCCCAAGTTGAATACGCCACCACCGCCTTCGCCCGGCCCATCGCCTGCCGCCGAGTTGGTGCTGATCGTGGCGTCGTTGATCGTGACCGTACCGCCTACACCGAGACCGTCGCCTTCATTGAAGACACCACCACCGCCTTGCATGTTCGTCTCCATTCCGCTTGCGATGTTGCTATCGATCAGCGTTCCGCCCATGCCGCTGGCTTGAATCCTTAATGTTCCGCCAGGCGAGTTCCAAAGGCCACCGCCCTCTTGACCAGCCACGTTGTTCTGGACAATGCCGCCGAAGACATCCACGATACCCGAGCCGCTGGTATGGAGTCCGCCACCATTGATCAAAGCACGATTGCCATCGCCGGGCGTCGCGCTGCCGAGCGCTACATTCGTCAGCGAAACGGTGCCACCGTTGTTCTCGATCCCACCGCCTGCGCGATTGGCTGCGTTGAACTCGATTGTACCGCCGCTCATCGTGACACTGCCGCCGACAGTCATGATCGCGCCGCCGTTGCCGAGCGCACCAAGAGCACGGTTGGATCTGAAGATCGACGGGCCATTCATGCCGTCATCGATCGTTACGGTACCACCGTTGTTGAACACGCCTCCACCGCCATTCGTTACTAATCCGCTTTCCGCATTCGCAACGTTGCCAATCACTTGCACGGCGCCAAGGTTCATCGTGAACCCAAACTGGTTCCAAAGCCCGCCGCCTTCGTTCGCCGCAATGTTGTCTTGAACGATCACATTCAGCAAAGTTGTCGTCAGCGCCGCAGAACCACTGACGTGCAATCCACCGCCGTTGCCTGGATTCGCCGTGCCCGCACCGCCATTGGCATCGTTTCCACGCAGAATCACGCCGGTCAAACTCGCTGGGGAGTCAAGCAACTCAATGCCGCCACCAGCACGATTGGCCGAGTTCTCCTCGATTACCGCACCTGCACTTAGAACCAGTGAACCACCACTTGAGAAGATACCACCACCACTGCCGGCAACGCCTGTTGCACGATTCAGATTGACGAGCGACGCACCAGAGATAACTAGATTGGCGCCGTCATTGTAGAGACCACCGCCACCCTCCGTCGCTGCGTCGCCCGTGGCCGTGTTGCCGGATATCGTCACTCCGCTGAATGTCGCATTCGTGGTTGTACCGCTGGTTGAGTTCTCGACCAGCACACCGCCACCGATCACTGCGCTATTCCCAGAGATCGTTCCACCAGTCACCGTAACAACTTCAATCTCCAGCAGTCTCAATCCACGACCAGGTGTGTTGATTAAACTCACATCTGTCATTTGAAGTGAATCGTCACTCCCAGTACCACCGTCGATGATCAACGATGCTGCAAATAGCGAGTCCAATGAATTGACGTTAATAATGTCGGTGCCACTGCCTGAGTTAATGCGAAGTGAATGACTCGGACTCGCGAACGTGACACTCTCACTCAAGTTTGAGTCGATCGTGACAAAGCCATCGCCGACCACAGCGTCATCGGCAAGAGTGATCGTTTCCGCACCACCTTCGAAACTAAAAACGCGATCAACCGCACTGAGATTGTCGATGATCGGCTCGAGGCCTGTGTAGGTCACGGTCACCGAACCGAACGCGTCGGCAAACGCGATTTCAATGTCTCCGCTCGAAGCGTCGGAAAGCACATGCACGATCGTGTCTGCGGAACCGCCCACAAGCTCCAATGAGTCGCCCGGATCACTCGTCGGTCCTCCGCCGTCGAACTCGATCACGCCCGCGAGCGGCCCGCCGGCAAAATCAACAACGAGACGATTCGCGTTCGCTGACCCAGTGATCTGAACCAGCGACGTGTCATTCGCCGCCGAGCTGCTCACAACATTTCCAGATACCGCTTCACGGATTTCAATGCTCTCGCCATTACGCACAAGCGTGTAATCATTGGGATCAAGATCTTGGATTTGATAGTTCAATGCCAATCCACTGACATCCATGACTTGCGGACACAAATCAATGGTTTGTGTTGAGTTACCCGCGTCCGTCAGACTCACTTGCACGTCGTAAACGTTATCTACGTTTGCATCGTCGGGATTCTCGAAATCTGGTGGCGCCAGGAACGAAAGAACGCCCGTAGTCTCATCGATGGCAAACAATGCCGCATCCGCACCACCGCTGATGCTGTAAACGGAGCCTGGTAAACCGGACACGATCGTTCCAACATCGTTAACATCAAAGACAAACGATTGGTTCTCGTTGACTGGGATCACCTGGGCCCCATCGCCTGCGAGAAGCATCCGTCCTTCGAGCGACTCGAGAATCATCCGACGACGGGCTAATCGGGACAATTGCAAACTTCGACGACTTCGGGACGCGCGATTCAGAAACGACATGTTGATAAAACCTGTGAGGCAGCAACTTCGCGATGCAGCAAAATAAGAACAGAAGAAGCAAAAAACCCGAGCCTTTGGGCCAGCGTGATTGGACGTGCCGTGCCGCTCGGAAGTTCTCAATATAGATGAACACCAGCAAAAATAGCCGAGAATTCCAAATTCGTCAGCTAGCTCGGGCGTTCTTAAACATCAATCTAAATAGACAAACTCGCTGGCGTTCAAGATTGCGATGCAAATAACCAGCAAATTCTCTTTCCTCGCGGATGTTTGCTCACCAAGGAGTTCTTGAAATCGATTTGATTCTTCGGCGCTCGGCTCACGTGAAAATGCGAGAAGAAATAACGTGCGAATCAAACCCTCATCCGTACCGGGCTCAGCCAACAATCGACAGCAAAGTGCATTTGCCGCCTGAAACGTCAACTCGCTGTTGAGCATCTGAAGCGACTGAGTTGCTGTCGTTGATTGGTTGCGAACGGCACACGATGCACCCGCGTCCGGACGATCAAACACGTCGAATAGTGGATAGCGAAGATTTCGCCGAGCAAAGACATAAATACTACGTCGTGAATGAGACGCGATCCGCTCACTTTCAGTCCACTGTCCTTTCAACAAAGTCTCGACAAGCTCGGGCGGAAGAGGCGGCCGAATGCTTTCGCCACCATACTCATTGCACAAAGTTCCGCTCACCGCAAGCAACGCATCACGAATCGCCTCGCCATCCAACCTGCGTCGCGGAAACGATTCAGTCCGCTCCGCCATTTGATAGGTCGATGAGCAAACGATGTTTCGATGCAACTGCTTCAAGCTCCAACCGCCATCACGCAATTGAACGGCAAGCCAGTCCAGCAATTTTGGATTCCAAGGTCCACCCGCCACGACACCAAAATCACTTGGGTTCTCACACAACGGGCGACCAAAATGATGCTGCCATATTCGGTTAGCGATGACTCGTGCCGTGAGTGGGTTCTCGCTATCGAATAACCAATTGGCGAACGCGAGTCGTGGCTCGATCGTTTCAAAATCGTTGCGGGAGTTTTCCCAGTCAGCAATTCGGGGAGGCCGAGCGTTCACCCTGGGTCCCGGATGCGAAAGCTCACCTCGGAAATAGACAAACGGTGTCACGGGGGCGGCGACATGCGCGAGTCCGAGCACCGGTTGGTCGCGTGTCAGTTCCGGCACGGCTGTTTCAAACACTCCACGCAAGCGATAGAAATCGGCTTGGCTGATCGGATCATATTTGTGATCGTGGCACTGGGCGCAGTGCAATTGCAATCCAAGCAACGCGGAACCAACCGTCGACGTGATTTCATTCAGCTTGTCGTGACGACGGAGGTCTTGCTCGTTGAGATCAGGCATGTCGGGCCCCGCCATGCAAAACATTGTCGCAACAGCATCGACTCCACCGTCGATCAAATCGCCCGCTAGCTGGCGGCGTACGAACTCGTCATAGGGCATGTCGTTGTTCAGCGCATCAATCACCCATTGCCGATACTTCCACGCCCCGCTTCGCACGCGATCATGCTCAAACCCGTCGGTTTCAGCAAACCGAGCAAGGTCCAGCCAGTACTGTGACCAACGTTCTCCGTAGGCTGGGGAAGCAAGCATCGAATCGACGAGGCGCTCAAAAGCATCCGGTGACGTGTCCAGCTCGAACGCAATGACTTCCTCCGGTGTGGGAGGAATCCCCAGCAAATCGAATTTCAAGCGACGCAAGATGACATGTCGCTTTGCAAATGTCGGTGTTGGTCGCTGTTTCTTTTCCCATTGACTCAGTACGAAGTGATCGACGGGTTTCTTTAACCAATCGCTCGCGATAACCGCTGGAAGGGAAGGATTGCCAAGGCTTTGGAACGACCAATGCTCACGATCGTCATCCGTGATGGCCTCTTCGATCACGCCGGACTCAACCGACAGATCAGGCTCGGCTGCGCTCGCGACAACACAAACCACGCCGATCGCGAGGTATCGAAAGAGCCAATCACTCGCGAGCTTCAATGTGTACGTCATGCCAAAATCTCCGGCACAATTTTGACATCCGCTGTGGGCCCGATTAACCGTTCATCGAGGCCATTGTGATAGTACGCCAGAGCCTCGTGATCGATGCCAAGCAAATGCAACAGCGTCGCGTGAAAGTTTCGGATGTGAACTGGATTCTCTTGGGCGCGCAAACCGATTGCGTCCGTTGTTCCATGCGTGAAACCACGCTTCACGCCACCGCCAGCCAACCACAACGAATAGCCCCATGGATTGTGATCACGTCCAGTGCCTGACTCGCTCATCGGCATCCGGCCAAACTCACCACCCCAAATGACAAGCGTGTCTTCCCATAAGCCGCGTTGTTTCAAATCCTTTAATAGCGCGGCGACAGGCTGATCCGTCGCTTGACAAAGCGTCGTATGATTTCCAAGCACATCCTTATGCGCGTCCCAACCATTGGTGTCGCCGGAATAGACTTGAACGAATCGCACACCACGCTCAATCATTCGACGTGCCAGCAAGCATCGTTGTCCGTAATCGCGTGTTTCTTTGCGATCGACGCCGTACATCCTCAGCGTCGCTTCCGACTCTTGAGAGATGTCGACAAGATCCGGCGCCGATGCTTGCATGCGAAAGGCCAGTTCGTACGCATCGATTCGTGCGGCGAGTTCGTCATCACCACGAGACGCCAAGTGCTGGCGATTGAGCAACTCAGTGATTGCCAAAGCTCGTTGTTGTTGTTGGCGAGTAAATCCGGGGGGCGGATCGAGATGCAAGATCGGACGCTCTCCACCCCGCATCGTCACCCCTTGGTAACTCGCCGGCAGAAAACCGTTGCCCCAAGCTGGCGGCCCGCCCTTGAGTCCGCCGGCTGGATCGGGCAAGACAACGAATGCCGGAAGATTCTCGTTCTCGCTGCCAAGTCCATACGCGACCCAACTTCCTACACTGGGGCGACCCATCAGGATGCTTCCCGTGTTCATCTGGTAAACCGATTGGGGATGATTGACGCTATCACCATGCATGCTCCGGATCACGCAGAGGTCGTCGGCGTGCCCAGCGATCTCGGGCAGAAACTCGCTGACCTGTAATCCAGATTCTCCATGAGGTCGAAACGGCTTGATCGGCCCCAGTAACGGATTCTCGGAGACCTTGCGCCGCGTCTTGAACGCACCAAAACTCTCGGGCACGCTCTTTCCAGCCAACCTTGCCAAATCGGGTTTGGGATCGAACAAGTCGACATGGCTTGGCCCGCCGTGCATGAACAACCAGATAATCCGCTTGACCCTTGCACGGTTCGGATGAAACCAAGGTTGATGCGACGACAACTCGCCAACCCCAGCCTCTGCCAAGTTGGGATTTGGTGACATGGCCGAAAGTGCCAACGCGCCAAAGCCACCACCGGCTTGGGTCAGAAATCGTCTTCTGTGGTGCAAATCCATTTGCGATTTCAGTCGAAGTGAACTTCGGTCGGAATTCGCTGTTTCAAGAAAAGGCATGGCACTAGCTGGAAAACAGGCGCGGATGGTGCGTGATTCGCCATTATCCTATCGCAACGGCGGCAACACCGCAAAACAATCTCTTGAAACAATCTCCAGGCTTGCTTGCACTCGCCATCCCGAGCAACGCTTCACGTTTGACACATCACGCGTCACACGTCACACATCACGGGGCACATGGGGCCGATGCGATCTGGGCTCGCGTAAACTTGCTCTTAGGCTTAGTGTAGTGGGCCTTGTAAGTGCCCGATTATTCACTGTATTTGGAGATTCTCGCTCGTGCCTCAGCGAATTCTGTTTGAGTCGCATTCCCACACGCCGCTGTGCAACCACGCGGATGGTGAGCCGACGGAATATGCCGCAGTTGCATACGATCGCGGCTTGCGAGGGCTGATTGTCACTTGCCACAACCCGATGCCGAACAAGTTTTCGCATCATGTGCGAATGCGTGAGGATCAATTGGATGAGTACGTTGATTTGGTGGCGCGCACGACTGACCAGTGGAGCGGCCGTGTTGATGTGCGACTCGGGCTCGAAGCGGACTACTTCGAAGGCCACGAAGCGTATTTAGAAAAGCAACTGTCGTCGGCAGATTTCCACTTCGTTTTGGGATCCGTCCATCCGCAAATCCCTGAGTTTCGCGAGAAGTATTGGCAAGCGGACGAAGTCGAAGTTCAACGAATGTATTTCCATTTGCTTGCCAAGTCGGCGGAGACGGGATTGTTCGATTCGCTTGCTCACCCGGACTTAGTCAAGAACCACACGCACAAGGTTTGGCAGCCCGACGTGATCATGAAAGACATTTGTGCGGCTCTGGATCGAATCGCGGCGACCGGCGTGGCGATGGAATTGAACACGTCAGGCCTGAATAAAACGATTTCTGAGATGAACCCGTTTCCCCAGATGTTGACAGAAATGCGTCAACGAAATATTCCTGTGACGCTTGGCGCGGATGCACACCAGCCGAACCGAGTTAGCGACGGTTATGAACAAGCACTCCAACTTCTGTCGGAATGCGGATATGAACACGTTAGTTTCTTTCTGGAGCGGAAACGAAACGATGTCGCAATCGCGGATGCTCTCGAAAGTCTCGTGTCACGGTCGTCCGTTAACTAACCAATTCAAACATACGAATCCAAGGAATATCCCCAGTGAAGGTCAACGAGTATTTCGACGGCAACGTCACTTCGATCGGTTTTGAGAATAGCGAAGGCCGCGCAACGGCCGGCGTGATGGCGATCGGTGACTATGAATTTGGTACAAGCGAAGACGAGTTGATGAAGGTCGTCTCGGGCGAGTTGCAGATTCAACTCCCTGGAAGCGACTCGTTCGAATCCTTCCCCGCAGGAACTGAGTTCAAAGTGGCCGCTGGTAAAAAGTTCAAAGTCAAAGTGACTCAAACAACCGCTTACCTTTGCTTCTACGGTTGATAGTTGCCGTGGTGTACGATGGCGAAACTTTTGCCAGCACATCATCTCATGAATGGCAGTTTTAGAAAGTCCGACAGTTTGCGGCCGATGCTCGGCTTCTCCAGGATCTTTTCGATTTCCTCGTCGGACATTTCGCCATCGCCGTTTTCGTCGAGGTTTTTGAACTTTACGTCTTCGTCCAAGTCGATCATGCCGTCGCCATCACCCGTGTCGATCGCATTGTCTCTGCGGACGGGGTCTTCGAGATCAAGCAATTTCTCCGATGGCCGTGATCCGGCTGGATAGCGTGCCACGGAAGCGGTCGGCGGTTGGCTGTACGGATAGCACTTCTCGTCGCCAAGACGCCCCAGTGGTCCGATCGATCGAAATCTTTCTTCAAAGAACACAACATTGTGCGATTGAAGTATCGTGCCGGTTTGTAACTCGAGCTGTGCCAACTCCGTGTTGTACTGTGAGAGCGCTCGCGCTTCGTTGCTAACCGAGTTGCCCCAGTCGACGATGGCTTGCAGCACCACGATGAATTGAACGATGCCTTCGTTGTATTGCGCAAGCTGCTGTTCCAAGTTAATCCGTGCAGCACGACGTACCGCTTGGAATCGTTCGTACTGGGCGTAAAACTGCTCGATGTTTCTTAGGTTGACCGCGAGCAGATGCTGAACCTGATGCAGCCCCTGGTCCAAGTTCGCTTGATCACGTCGGATGATCAATTCACGCTGGCGAAGCGTGGCACGCTCGAGACGAAGTCCGAGCGGAACTGAAAAGTTGACGCCGAGTTGCCAATCGTCGAAATCTCCAGCACCGCTGCGAATTCGATCGCCCGACGGTGTGATGCCTTCGAGTCCATTCCAACGGTAAAGTGCGACCCCATCTAGCCTAGGTCGAGCTTGGTTATCCGCAAGAACTAACTGTTGTTGATCCGCGTCCAAGACAAGTTTGAGCTCGATGATGTCGGGACGTTCACGCTGGGCCAATGCATTGATTTCAATCCAATCCACGTTGATTAATTGATCAAGCATCGGCGTCACGGGCACCAATCGCTCTTGCTCGAATGGAGGAAGCCCCAAGATGTTCCGCAGCGCCGCTTGCTGCTGCAATACGCTCGCTTGCGACGAGAGCAGATTCGCGCGGAAATTTTCTAAGGCGAGTTGCGTTTGAGCGAGATCGCCTGCGTTGGCATCGCCTGTTTCAACGCGGGCAATCGTGCGGTTGTTTGCAAACGTTGCTTGCTCTACTTGTTGTCGTCGCGCCCACAGATCCGTTTTTGCAAAAACGAGTGACCAATATGCCTCGATGACGCCCTGGACTGACTGCTGTACCGCGTTCTTGTATTGAAAGTAGGATCGCTCTGTTTCGATGCGTGCTAGCACAATCGGCACTTGATTGGCTGGTCGTCCGGCACCTTGCAAGAACGGTTGCGTGTAACGGAGGTTGGTCGACGTCCGATCATTCGCGTTCAATGCGAATTGTTGAGGAAAGTCTTGCGCGTAGTTGTTCGTGATACCAAGATTCGCGGTTCCGCCGATCAAATTTCGCTGGGACAGCCCGACGTCCAAGCCATAACCGTCGCTATGAGTGCCTGTGATGACCGCTCCCGTCGGATCGAGTGGCGCAAGTCGAGCACTGGGCGTCTCGGTGTGGCTCCACACATTGTTCGCCTCAAGATTGGGATCGAAACTCGCGCGTGCCCGATCGATACCTGTGTTTGTAATGGCGGTGTCGTAAATTGTCCGGCCACTCGTTGATGCCGTTACGCCGCTGAGCAAACGAACCACTTTCGAATTCGCCAACGTGATATTGATCGCTTCGTCGAGTGTCAGAAATCGTTCTGGCAGTTCCGACTGGGGATCGCTCACGGTCGCCGGACGCGGTGTGGTTGGAACTGGCACCTGGCAAAGTTGGTCTGGCCGCCGAATCTCGAGCGCACGCTGCTCCGGCAAGATGACACGCCATGGCTCATCTCCGATTGCAGAGACTGCGTCACACACGGCCAAAGCCATCGGCGCAGCCACTACGCCAGACAGTAGCAAGCGGCTGAATCGATTGCGTTGGTGGGTTCTGGCGAACATGTTATTAGGATCGGACATGTCATGACGAACGGCCCAATTGTTTCGCGCACGCCGTTACGACCGAATCTTCCGATCTTGTTAATGAATGCAATACATCGGACTGTGACGGTTAGCGAAACCTGTCGGTGATTGGAACGCCGACCCCATGAGTTGCTATCAATGATGCTCGGCGTTCGATGGATCGTACTCGAGCGCCGCCTTGGCAGTCGCGAAATCCTCGGTGTCTTCCACGACTTCTCCGTCGCGAAGCACAAGCGTTCGCCTCGCATTGCGAGCCACATTGGGATCGTGCGTGACGAGGATCACCGTAATGTGTTGTTCTTCGTTCAATTCCCGGAACAGCTCAATCACTTCACGGCTTGTCCGTGAATCCAAGTTTCCGGTCGGCTCGTCGCCCATTAAAATTGATGGTCGATTGACCAGCGCACGTGCGATTGCCACGCGTTGCTGTTGGCCGCCAGACAACTGGCTGGGGTGGTGGTGATAGCGATCGGCGAGCCCGACCTTTCCAAGCATCTCCATGGCACGATCGCGTCGCTCGCGAGCGGGGATCTTTGTGCCATACATCAACGGTAGTTCCACATTCTCAATCGCCGACGTTCGATTGAGCAAATTGAAGTTCTGGAACACAAACCCCAGTTGCTTGTTTCGTATTCTTGCACGTTGGTCACGGTTCATCGTGACGACCTCCTCGCCATCGAGTTGGTAACTTCCATGAGTTGGCCGATCTAGGCAACCAAGAGTGTTCATCAACGTTGACTTGCCACTCCCCGAAGGGCCAATCAATGCAATGAATTCACCTAAGTGTATATCGCGAGTCACACTGCGCAGCGCATGAACTTGGACTTCACCCAAGTCGTAAACGCGTCGGACGTCCCTCAATTCGATGAGTGGCATACGATCACTCGTACCTCAACGCATCAATCGGGTCGAGTCGGCTAGCACGCAGCGCGGGATAGTAGCCAAAGAAAATGCCAACTGCCGCCGCGAATCCCATCGCAACCAAAGCCGCTGGGACCGAAACAACCATCGGCCAATCGGTACCGGGTTTGTAGGCATTGATCAACATCGTTGCCGCCATCGATGTCGCCGTACCCAGTGCTAATCCAATCGCACCGCCGATACACGACAAAACCACCGACTCAATCAGAAACTGTCTCAAAATATCCTTCCCGCGAGCACCTATCGCCATGCGGATGCCAATCTCGCGAGTGCGCTCGGTCACGGATACCAACATGATGTTCATGATGCCCACACCACCCACCAAGAGCGAAATCCCCGCAATCGCGGACAACATCAATGTCAACGTTCCTGTGATGATGCCTAGGGTCGCCGCGATCTCGGTTGTGTCCTGAACGCTAAAGTCCGGCTCGTCCGTGGGGCCAACCTCATGCCGCTCGAGCATCAAGGTACGGATCTCGCGTGTTGCTTTGGCCATTTGGTTTGTTGTGCGTGCGGAAACCATGATCGCATGGACATTGTCAAGCGGCGAGCCATTGATCCGCTTACGTACCGTCGTATGCGGCATCAAAACAATGTCATCTTGATCATCTCCGACCATGTTGGCGCCTTTCTTCTTCAGAATACCAATCACGCGAAATGGAACGTTATTGACACGAATCATCTCATCGAGCGGGTTGACTGTGCGAAACAACTTTGGAATCAGCGTCTGGCCAATGACACAAACTTTGGAATTCGATTCGATATCGCTCGTGGAAAAGAAACCTCCCGCATCGAGTTCCCAATTTCGTACAACCAAGTAGTCAGCACCAACGCCCTGCATCTCCTTGGGGTTCCAGTTTTCGTTTCCGAAAATCACTTGACCACTGGTGCCAACGATGGGCGATGAGGCTAACACTTCTGGACAGTCTTCACCGATGGCGTCGGAGTCCGCTGCTGTCAGTGTCGGCGCACCGGACTGCCGAACTCCCCCGCGACGCGTTTGTCCTGGTAACACCACAATCACGTTGGTGCCAAGCGCTTCAAACTCGCCGCTGACAAGCTGGCTCGCGCCTTGGCCAATCGAGACAATCGTCGTGACTGCGGCGATCCCAATGACCACCCCGAGGATCGTCAGCACGGCACGCATTTTGTTTTTGAGCAACGCACGGATCGCAATCCGGACGGTATCCAGGAAAGACATCGACCTAGTCCTTCTTTCCAGTGACAAGTGCATCGCCAACTTTCAACTCTCCATGGGTCATTTCTGTAAACCGGTTCTCCGTTATCCCGGTGGTTATCGCAACGGCTCTGAGCAATTCTCCGTCGACAATCCACACATGACGCTGGTTCTTCTTTTTCTGGGCCTCCGCTTTCTCGGTCGCCGTCTGGTTCGCATTCTCGTCCTCGTCGTCCGTATTGGGCTTGTTCTTCCAAGAGGAACCGTCGATCAAATATCGATCCGCTTCTCGTACCCTTTTGACGTCGTCTGGAAAGAACCTCAGCGCCGCGTTTGGGAGCTTTGGCACATCCTTGGTTGAGTCCACTTCGAATGAAATGCTTGCCGTCATGCCAGGCAGCAGTTTCAGCTCTTGATTACTTGCCGCAATTACGACTGGATACGTCACCACGTTCTGCGTCGCAACACTACTGACACGAATTTGTTCGATCTTGCCATTGAACACTTCGTCGGGGTGCGCATCGACCGTGAACGTGACCGGCCGATCTTCTGATTGCGCCGTTTGTATCAACCCAATATCCGCTTCGTCGACTGACGCGAATACGTGCACCTTCTCTCGTAAATCCGGCGCAACGATAAATAACTCTGGCGTTTGGAACTGAGCCGCGAGCGTTTGTCCCGGGTTGATCTTTCGGTCGATCACGACTCCGTCGACCGGCGCCGTCACTTCGCAATACTTCAAGTTCGCGAGTGACGTATCCAAGGACGCCTTCGCCTGTAAAATCGACGCACTCGATAGCTTTCGCTGAGCCTGCAACGATTTCACTTCAAACACCAATGCATCCATTTCTCGGTCGGACATAAAGTCCTTATTCTTCTCACGCAATTTCTTTGCGCGAATATAATTATTGAGCGCTTGGTGCAATTGAGCCTCGACACGTTGCAAATCCGCCTCGCGCGTCGTCAAAGTGGCCTGATCCCGATCCACGTTCGCTTGATACAGCCGCGGATCGACCCGCGCCAGTATCTCTCCCAATTTGACTTCATCATTGAAGTCAACATTGAGCTCGACAATTGGCCCAGAAACAAAGGATCCCACTGAAACGGACAGGACCGGCTGGATCGTTCCTGTGGAGTTGACATATCGGGTAATATCGCCTGATTCGACGTTCGCCGTTTCCCAGGTGATTTGATTGCGATCGTGCAAGTACTTAAGCGCCGGCTTGTACCCAGCAAAGCCAGCCGCCGCGACAACCGCACTCGCAATCGCGAGCTTGATGAGGGTCTTCATCGTTTGAGACACGCATTCGGTCTAATGGACCAGGATCGGGGCGGCATTCGTGGCACAGACTCACTCGGGGAACGAAGGGACTCGCCCATCATAACATCGCGATGGCGTTTCGCTGAATCTTGTGTGTATCAAACTGTAGAAACCCCACATTTCCGCTAGTTTGACTTCTTGGCGGCTTTCTTCTTTTTCTTCGCCTTGGGAGCGGAATCAGTCGCTTTCCGATTGCCTGGCCTCGGAATCGCATGCACCTGGGTGGCCCACGTCTCCCATTGCTGGCGAAGCTGTTCCGCCGCGTCAACATGCTGATGCGCGAGGTCGACGAGCTCGGTGCGGTCGTTACCCAGATTGAACAGCTCCCATTCTCCCCGCTCGCCAGCCCGAACGAGCTTTTGATCACCCACTCGTATCGCGGCGTTCCCTTCATGTTCCCAATAAAGCGGCCGCTCAGCAAAATTGCCTTCACCAACCAGTAACGGCCTCAGGCTCTGGCCTTGCATTTCGGTAATCGCATGGCCGCTGCGTTCGCTCGGATACACCGCTCCACCAAGGTCAACACAGGTCGCCATGATGTCAATCAAGTGAGTTGGTGTTCGAATCCAGCCTTCGTTTTCGACGCTCAATTTCACCGCACTAGGCCAATGTGCGATCAAGGGTGATGCGATTCCGCCTTCGTGGTTGTAGTGTTTGTATCGCCGGAAAGGCGTGTTGTTCAAATGAGCCCAGCACTGGCCAATGAAGACATCCGATTCTTCGTTACCTGGATGCTCACCGACGTACTTGCCTTTCACGCCGGATTCCGCATTGCCACCATTGTCCGAGAGGAACATGATCAACGTGTTATTCAATTGACCGCGTTCTCGCAGTGCATTGACGAGCACTCCGATGTTCTTGTCAACTTCCTCAATCATGGCCGCATAGATCGCCATCATGTCATCATAGCGTTTCTGTTCCTCGGGCGAGATGGAGTCCCACGCTGGCAAGCCGTCAGGACGCGGAGCGAGCTTACTGGAACTGTCAATCAGCCCCGATTTTAGCTGGCGGGCGTAGCGTTCTTCTCGCAGCACGTCCCAGCCTTGCATGAACTTTCCTCGGTACTTCGCGATCGTTGACTCAGGTGCCATGCATGGAAAGTGCGGCGCAGCGTGAGCGAGGTACCAAAAGAACGGCTTCTGCTCCGCAATCGCTTCGTCGATAAACTTGATGCCTTGTCGAGTCCAAAGATCCGCTCCGTACCAAGGTGGATTGAACTGAGCGTCATCACGCGAAACGAGTTGACCGTTGAGATAAAGTTCTGTGTTGCCTTTGGAGCCTGATTGGTTGGAAAAGTGCAATCCACCAGCCGGCGTATTTAAACTGCGATCGAACCCACGTCCCCACGGGGTAACACCATGATTGAAACCCACATGCCACTTGCCTGTCATGGCCGTAAAATAACCGGCACTCTTGAGGACCTCCGCGATCGTCACGCATTCGCTAGTCAGTTGCCCGCGATAGCCCGGAATGCCCTGATCGTCTGTCATATAGCCAATGCCAGCCTGGTGTGAATACAGCCCCGTCAGCAACGACGCTCGTGTCGGGCAACAACGTCCTGTGTTATAGAATTGCGAAAATTTAACTCCGCCCGCTGCGAGCGCATCAAGGTGCGGCGTGGGGATCTCGGATCCATAGGGGCCAATGTCAGAAAACCCCATGTCGTCCACCATGATGACGACGATGTTCGTATGCTCAGCCGCAAACGTTGCTTTCGTCATGCCGCATCCAAACAAGGCAACCACAGCGAAGAATAATCGTGTTTTCACGGCTTCCAACACTCCAACAAGAGGAACTCAACGAATCAATCCTTCGTGATGAAGACATTGATGTGACGTTGCATGATAGTCTCCCCCTACAAGCCCTGGAACTACGCAATCGCTTAAGCATGCAAACTGCAGAACTGGGAATAAGGTGAACTGGGGATAGGGTGAACAAGCCGTCGCTGATTCGAAATGCCCCCCTTGCCTTTGTGTTGCCTGCCCACACTGACGCCGCTGGTCGGACGTTGCAATCCATCGATGCCCTCGGCAAGATCACCAGCTACGAATATGACGCTGCTGGGAACCAGTTGAAAGTCCGTGACCCCAATGGAGTTGGCCAAGACTGTGTTTACGATGCTCTGGGGCGTGATACCTCTTGCACCGATACTTCCAGCAGTATCACCACGAGTAGCTACGACCGTGCTGGGAACAAGATCGCTAGCACTGACGCAAAGAGCAACACGACGACGTTCGCGTTCGACGCTCGTGGTCGACAAGTGAAACAAACGGATCGGCTTGGTGGGGAAACCGAGTTCGCCTACACGTCCACAGGACAACTGCTTAGCCTCACGGATGCCGAAGACCAGACAACCAGCTACACGTATGATGATGCTGGGAACAAACTGACGGAAGCTTATCCAGACCACACTGCAAACACTTCCCCCGGCCAAGCTGGCTACGGCGTAGTCTCGTTTACGTTAGATGCAGCCGGGCGTACGGTTCGTAACCAAGACCAACTGGGTGATACCGTCACTTTCAATTTTGACTTGGCCGGTCGTCTTACGTCACGTGAGTACCGAACGGCTGCCAACAGCCCAACCGGAACGATTGCGGACACCGACAGCTTCACATATGACGCAGCTTCACGGATGCTGACGGCGGTCAGTGGTCGGTACACGAACACCGTCGCGTACACGTATGACCCCGCTGGTCGCAAAGCAACCGAAGCACTGACGATCAGCGGTCAAACGTACACGACCCAAACGGAATATGACCCGCTCGGTCAAGTGTCCAGCTTAACGTACCCAGACGGAACCGAAGCCGGTCGGTTGTATACGGATCGCGGACAATTGGCCTCGCTTGCTTACAACAGCACCACAATCGACACGCGAGTTTACGATGATGGTGGTCGAATGACGGGCAGCAGTTACAATAATGGGGTGAGCGAAGCACGAGCCTACAACAACGACAACACGCTCGCCTCGATCAACTTCACCGGTGCCGCGATCGGTAACCTCACCTATGGCTGGGATGGGAACAAGAACAAGACCAGCGAAGGGATATCGGGGACGATGTCAGGTTACGGTTTCGCGGTGGGTGGAAGTGGGTATGATGGTGAAGACCGGTTGGTCAATTGGGAGCGGTCGGACAATAACCTTGATCAAGTATGGAACCTGAGCCTCGTGGGAGACTGGAATAGCATCACCGAGAACGCGTCAACGCAGAGCCGTACCCACGGTCCGACGCACGAGATGCTTACTGCTGCTGGTGCTAGTGTCAGCCACGATGTGAAAGGCAACATGACACTTATTCCCGCCGTCTTACGACCAAGCAGCGATCCGCTGACAATGTCTTGGGATTTTGATAATCGTCTGGTGAGTGCGGACGCTGACAACGACAGTACGGCGGACGTGTTCTACAAGTGGGATGCCCTGGGTCGGCGAGTTCTCCGAGACGATGGCACTACTGCCACCGTGTTTGTGCAATCGGGTCAGCAAACGATCGCTGACTACACCGCCGGTACAGCAGCCAGCAGTCCGACTTACACGTACGTGTATGCCAGCTACATCGACGAACCTGTTATGCGTGGTGGCAGCGGTGGCTTGCGTTACTACCATCGCACCCAACAGTATTCCATCTCCGCTCTGACAAACGGCAGCGGCACCATCACTGAACGTTACGCCTACTCGGCCTACGGCACACCCACGATCACCGACGCCAGCGGCACCGTGCTAACATCATCAGCCGACAACAACCGCTACACCTACACCGGTCGCGAGTGGGACTCTGAGTTGAGTCTCTATCACTACCGCGCCCGCATGTACGACTCGTTGGCTGGTCGGTTCTTGGGACGTGATCCGATTGGGTTTGAAGGAAAACAGCATTGCTTGTACGGTTACGTTGCCGATAATCCGTGTAACCAATGGGACCCAAGTGGTCTACTCGGCATTGAAGGTGATTGGAAATGCTCCCTTAAAGCCATCGCGATTCGATCGACTTTGTCTTCTCCTGAAGAGCTCGAGTTCTTTGATCATTACACAGGTGGGACTGGTACGCCAAAGTATTTAGATCCACATAGGGTAATTGGCGATTTGATGTGGAGTCAGCTTTGGCGAGATCAGAAACGTGAAGCGGAGGCAGCGTGTGCGCGTGGCGAATCGCCTGTGTCCACAGTAGAGTATCCAATGCTCGGTGGTGCCCTTGGTCATCTTCAAATTAATCCGTCGTTTAGCTGTAACGGCTGCAAGTTGTGTTGGTCGGTAACTGTTGACGATACATATGACTTTAACTGGGCGAATCGGTTTTGGAAAAGTGAGATGGCCGTTCGGCTAGTCAGTATTAGTGCAGTAGGGTGTGGTTGGAAGCCATTTGCGATACATGGCGCCGCCGCGGGAGGCTGTGACTGATGTTTGTTAAAGCTTGCGTTGCGTCAATCTTGCTGGTATCAATTATTTATGGAATTTACGCTGTAAGCACGCCAACATTCCATGTTAGTCGCTTGCTAAGTGCGAATGGAATTGATGTAAGGGACGGCATTGTCACCGTCGCGTTGCTGAATGACACCTCTTCGGAACTAGGGAATAGTGGACACTCGACATATCTAGTATCGCTCACGCCGAAGGGCTATCAGAGCCTCGTTGATCAGATGAAAACTTGCAGCACGTCAGGAGACGCAACGGCTATGCCAAGGTTTAGCGAATTTGGTAATACACTAAGTTTCGATAAGGCCAACCATAGCATACATACGATCCGCGATCGGCAGCATCTAATCATTCTTTGTGATGATTTTTCGTGCTCAGCAAACATTATAACATGGTGGTAAGGTGTTCACTGAAATGAAGTGACGGGCAACTCAATTCTTCGGTTGAGACGGATTCTTAGCGGGGAGTGTATTGGGTGGGGCAAGCTTTCTCTTTAGCTGCCTAAGTTGCCAAGGGCGATGCAGTGTCGGCAGTGTGCCGAGTGTGACTTATGCGCATGGCACCTTTTTTCACGGCGAGTGGTTCTTGCATGCCACGTGTTGGCTCGTGATTGAATGCCGAGGGGCGAGAATGTGTGTCGTTGTGCGATGTGTCGGTGTGAATTGCACCTTGTGTGACCTGTCCGGTCGTGCCGGTAGATGAATCGCTCTGGGTGGCAATGGTTTCGGTCGGTCGTAAAGACGCCTCTTGAAGTGGAAGGTTTATGGTGGGCCTCGGGGTGTGGGAGGCGCTGCGATCGGCTCAGGAAGAGCCTGCGCGACTAAGGTGCTCAGCGTTAGATGAAGCTGCTCGTCATAGTGATATTCACTTGGAAGAAATACACGTAACGAAATCTTATAACGTTGCGATCCGCCGACTTGGAGTCGAGCTTCGACCACGAGCTTGATCGCCTCAGCGATCGTGAGCGATGTGGTGGCGGCAAGCGCGGCGAGGACCAGTGGCACTAACCGCAACGCGCTGCAGATCTCACGGCCTTCGATCGAATAGGACGGAGACATCTCCACACCACACTCCTTACATGCCACAATCGATCGTGTATCGAGGAGTTCTTCTTCCGTGGTGTCTGTGAGTGGTAGATCGCTATCGGGCCGAAGCGACTGGGCGTCGTTGCTCGCTTGCTGGTTGGCCTCGTTGATCAGTTGGCGACATAATTCAAGTCGGCCATCGCGACGGCTGCCACTCGCGAACAGACCACTCATGCGGCAACGAGGCAGTCGCGATGGGAGAATGTGCTGGCGAAACAAGATATGGAACTCGACGCCGAGGATCTCTTTAATGCTATATGTATCTGTCACATAATCATAGAACTCGAACGACACCCAGCCATTCTCATCGCTGAGGATGCGCCCGTCACCGATCGCTGTCCCGGCGATGTACTTGGCTAAGTAGCCGAACGTTCGTTGACGATCCCCGCTGTTGCGATACTTCGCTGGTGTCGCCCCGATGTCAGCGACCCAAGTCTTCTTTTCTAGTGTCGCCAGTAGCTTCTCGACGGAGGCCTGGTCAAGCAGCGAACGCGGCAGTTGCAAGCGGCCTTGTCCCAGCAGAAAACGCAAGTGTTTCAGAAAGCATTTCTTGAATCTCGCTGCCAGTTCGACGGTTCGCGTATCCAGTTCGTCTTGATCGATGGGCAACCATGCGGTGCGGTCGTTAGACAAACCGCCAGCGGTCATCACGTTGTGGATGTGGTAGTGCCGTCCCAGTTGCTGGCCCCAAGTATGCACGACTTGGACGATGCCAGGCGTGCAAGCGTAGTGTTGGCTGATCATGGCTGTAATGGACTTGCGCGTCGCGTTGAATAGCGATCGCAACAAGATGCCGTCATTGGCAGCGACCAAGTCGTTGAGCTCATGCGGCAGCGTGTTGACGAGGTGGACATAGTCCACATCGGAGCGCACAAAAGACCCCCGGGGCAATAGTGTTCGGCACTCCGTTTGCTTGGCGCCAGGTTTGCCGTAGTTTTTTCGTGTCAGCTTACGGTGGCCGGATGTTTGACGCTAACTTGTCGCTGGTTGTCGCTTGATTTTGGCGACCGCGCAGCATTCGCTGCAGGTCGAGCATAGACGCATTGCTCCCTGATCGCTTTTTACTGGTTTTCCGATTTCGCTTCGTCGTGTGCCTTCAGCTTTTCAAGATGGGCGATGAGTTCCTCTTCGCTTGCTAGGCCCATGAAGTAGTAGCTGATCATCTCGAACGTCCGTTTTGTTGGCTTACGGCCGGTCCAGAGGTTGATCAATAGACATGCGATGATGGCACAGTAACACTGAATTTCGATTCCATTCTGGCTATGACTGATTAGATGAGAACAGCCAAGGAACTGCTTGAAGAATCTAAAAAATATTTCAATGATCCACCGCTGAGAATAGACCAGAGCAATGATCTCCGCAGGAACGTCGAGCAAGTTCGTGGCAATCCGCAAAATGCCATCGCTGTTGGGAGCGGTAGAGCCTTTGGCTTTTCCACCCGTTCGGTTCTGGTGCGGCGTGCAGCGAATTTGTATCAACCGAATCGCGTGATTGGGTTGATCAGAGTTCTTGCTGGTTTTGCCAAGCAGCACGACTTGATCGCTCAGTACATCTGCCTTGATGGCAGCTTCGGATAGCGACCGCTCCTGGGCCACTTCGTAAACCGTGTTGTCGCGAAGCCGACAAACGTAGCTGCTTTGCGCTTGTACGATCGAGTTGAAGAGCACGAACTTGGCATAGCCGCGGTCCATCACATACAAGCGGTCTTTCTCGATGGTTCTTTCAGCGACGGCTCGCTCGTCGTAGTCACCACCACCGTTGGGGGTCACGTCAATACGAGTTGGCACGTAGCGATCAACTTCAAAATGCGTGTGCAGTCGCCACTGAACCAGTTCGCTGCCTTCGGTACGCTTAAAAACGGAGGCTTGCATGATGCTCGGAAGTGCTGACACGATCGAACCATCGACCAACGTGATCGTTTGGTTGATTTGGGTTAGTCTCGCATCCTTTCCGATGGGCGCGGCTTGTTCTCCAAGTTCTGCGATGATCGCCTTGAGTCGATCCGAGTCGAATACGCGGGAGGCTTCGCTTAGCGATGACAGCGATGTCTTAGCGCAACCGAGTCGCTTCTTGACCTTGGCTAGTTCGCTGGCCTGCGGGATCGACCGCAGCGCAGTCACAGTTGGGTTGAACAAATAGAGCAGGACCAGCATGCAGTATTGATCGTAGTGCAGATCTCTGTTACCCGCCGAATCTCGATCGCACATGTCGTTGTGCAATCTTTCGAGTAGCGGCGCGATCATATCGAGATACTTGAGTCCCTGAATGTCCTTGCTTTTGACTTTCGGCTTGCCTTTGGGAATTGAGGTTTGGTCGCCAGCGTGGGGTTCGTTCACTTCAACGCAATCGGAGTCCTGCTGAGCAACAGGCTTGCGTCTCTTGAGCGGAGCTTTTTGTTTCGTTGGCTTGCTGGACACGGTATGGCGCGATGTGAATGACAACTTGGCAGAAAATAAAGTTGTCAACAGACATGCGCATAAAGCGTGCCAAAGTCAGTGACTTTTCGCAGAAATTTCAAGAAGAATTCTGCTGCAGGCGCCAGCAAGTTTTGTACCGGACACTATTGCCCCCGTCCCGTTTTCCTCGTCCGGTTTCCTGTGTTTGCGGGGAAGTCCTTAAGGAGTGGAAAGACACTCGAATGTATTGGGTGAAACCGGCAACTAAATAATTTCCCAGCAACACACTGGTGGGACAGTACCGGAAAGTCTCTAACGGCCAAGACGCTCGGCTCGCGTTCTCCGGTTCACGCGATGGTTCCCCGCCGTTGTGAATTGCAGCTCAGTTGGCGAAAGGCTGTTTTGTTGGAGCAAC